>VFZX01000374.1 GCA_016871015.1 Acidobacteriota bacterium
CTAGGCGGGGCAGGGGCGACGATGCCGGAGATCTGGCGAGCCGCGTTGGCTGCGTGATCGGAGTCGGGTTCGATCGAGACGTCGGCCGTTACCGAATTTGGCTCGACTCGGAATTTGCACCAGAGCCCGGCACACTTGTCAAGGATGTCTCCGGTTCGCACAGCGGCGCCAGGCGAGCCTATCGTGGTCCAGCCCGTACCGCGTCAGCGGCGGATTCATCGGATTCGCGCCAGCCACTAGACGGAGAACGGAGCCGTGTAGCGCTTGGTCAACAGCGCGTTGGCTTCGGGATCGTTGAGGATCGTTTCCCTGGCGGGGTCGAAGTGCACCACTCTCCCAACGCGATACGCGATCTCCCCCAGATGCACCAGCGCACAGGAGTGATGGGCCACCTCGGCGGGAGCGATCGTGGGTTTCCTGGTCCGGACCGAATCGAGGAAGTCGCCGAAATGTTTGGGATGGCCCTCGGTCCCCTTCATGGCGGGTCCTTTCTCTTCCTTGCGTCCGAGATAAACCTGGAAGAACCCGCGCCGGGAGAACACCATGAAGCCCTCTGTACCGTAGAAGGCGTTTCCGCTGTCGACGCCGTATTGTCCATACGGAGTCCAGCCGCGCTCCTCGTAGAGCAGGACCTTGCCCTCGGCGAAGTGATAAGAGACTGTCATGTTGTCGGGGAACTCGCCCACGCCGCCATCCACGTTGCTTCCGTGCGCGGTGATTCGAACCGGGTGAGTCTTCGGGCTCAGGCCGAAATGAGCCATATCGAGGTCATGGATGCCGTCGCCGCCGATATTGCCGTTGCCGTAGTCGCGCCGGTTATTCCAGTTGACGGCCCGGTTGAAGCGCCCCGGGTTGAAGGGACGCCGCGGAGCGGGCCCCTGCCAGAGATCGTAGTCGACGCCGGGCGGCGGAGCGGCATCGGGAACGGGCGGCAGCGCCTTGTTGCGCTGCAGGTTCCACGCTTTCGACATTTTCACCTCGCCGATCACGCCTGCGTCGAGCAGTTCGCGCGCCTTGGCCGTGACGTCGGCCGAACGCATCTGTGTTCCGTGCTGAAAGATGCGGTTGTAGCGCTTTGAGGTCTCGATCAGTACGCGGCCTTCACGGAAGACGTGACTGGCGGGCTTCTCCACGTATACATCCTTGCCGGCTTTCATCGCAGCCACGGCGATGGGCGAGTGCCAGTGGTGAGGCGTGGCGATCATGAACGCGTCGATGGACTTGTCTTCGAGCAGCCCGCGGAAGTCGCTCACCGAACGCGGCGCCTTGTTGGTGCTCTGGTACACAATCTGGCTCGCGCGCTCGGTGGCGTTGGGGTCCACGTCGCACACCGCGGCCACGGTGGCGGTACCGAGATCGAGAGCCTGCCTGATCGCGCTGGTTCCCCGGCCCCCGGTGCCGATCACCGCCAGGTTCACCCGGTCGCTGGCAGGCGCTCCCTGACTGGTGGATGCCAATGCGGTGAGCGCGGCTGCGTTACGCGCCCCGGTCGAAAAGAAGTGACGGCGGGATAGGGGATTCAAGGTCGATACTCCGTTTCCGCGACCCAAGTCGCTCGCGGTCAATATTATCTCATCTCCACGGCCCAGATATTGCGAAAGCGGACCGGATTGCCGTGCTTCTGAAGAAGCAACGGTCCGGGCTCGCGGTACTTCGGGTCGTTCGCGTCGGCCCCCGGCGGCGCGGCCGGCAGGATCACGCGGTCGTGAATCAGCACTCCGTTGTGCCGGACGGTCATTGTCGCGGGCGACACCCTCGCGCCAGTCCCGTCGAACCTGGCGGCCACGAATTCGACATCGTAGGTCTGCCACGAGAGCGGAGGAAAGCTCATGTTGATGCGCGGCCCGATCATCTCGTGGATCCCTCCGCAACGGCCGAAGTCGGCAAGGCGCACGAACTTCCGGTTGCTGTCGTTCCATCCGAAGGAATCCAGCACCTGGATTTCCCATGCCTTGTTTATGTAGACACCGCTGTTGCCGCGCGCCATGCCTTCCGCGGTGGGCATGAACGGGGTACGGAACTCGAGGTGAAACCGCAGGCTCGAGAACCTGCGTTTCGTCTCCGTTCCAACGTCAAGCAGGCTGCCTTCCACGATTTGGCCTTCGACCCATTCCCCGGCACTGCTTCCATCGAATAGGACAATCGCTCCGGACGGAGGCTTGGCGCCCAGAGTAGGTGACCGCCGATGGACCTTCCTCATCTCGAAAGTGGCATCGGCCAACAAGTTGCGGAACATGTCCGCCCGGCCCCGGAACACCTCATCGCGAATGGTCCCCTGCAAGTCGGCGTTCTCGAACATGAGGCGCTCGCCGTGAATGCCGGCGATCCTGGTCTCGCCGCCCGCAGTCTCGCCCTTGAAGTGGAAGCGCGTCACATCGTCCCAACCGGACCCGGGCAGTCCGCCGGAGTAGAGAACTCCGTCGAACTTCCCATTCCCCAGAGCGACTACCTGAGCCGCGATCACCGCGCCGTTGGCGAGAGTCCCGTGATACTCGCCTTGCACGAGGAAATCCGGTCCGGCGGCTGCCGGGTCGTTGAACGCCGCATGCTTTTCGGCGGCGAAGGCGGCCATTCCCGGCAGGGCAACGAACGTCATGAATGCGAGTCTGAAACCGGCGATGGCGGGTCGCATTCGGCGGAAAGGGTGTTTTCTAGAAAGTAAGGCGTCCATTGAGTTGTATCTGCCGGGGCGGCTCCGTGCCGGTGAAACGGCCGAATGCGCCGGCATCCATATTGAGGTTGATCCGGTTACCGTAGTTCACGTTGTTGAAGGCGTTGAACATGTCCGCGCGGAGCTGCAGGCTGACGCGTTCGGTCCACTTCAGCGACTTCGACAGGGCCAGATTGTACACCCTGTTCCTCGGGCCGTTGAATACATTGCGTCCGAGATCGC
This sequence comes from Acidobacteriota bacterium, assembly GCA_016871015.1. Taxonomy (GTDB): domain Bacteria; phylum Acidobacteriota; class Terriglobia; order Bryobacterales; family Bryobacteraceae; genus SYLY01. Next base: position 2,894 of record VFZX01000374.1, read on the forward strand.
CCGGCCGTGCCGCGGCGCCGCTAGCAGTGGCGAGGGGAACCCTGCGGAATGCGGACGGGCGGATCCACTGCAGTCCCTCGCGCGCGTAAGCGTCCTCGTGCCTGGATACGGCCAAGTCCGGTCGCGTCGGAAGCGAGCCCGGCTGCGTGACATTGAACGGCACACCGGTCTGCAGGTCGGCGATACCGGCTATCTGCCATCCTTCCAAAAGCAGCCGCCGGCCCCGTCCGCCTCCGGCCGTCCATCGGGAGAGAGGCAGTTCGTAGACCCAGTTGGCCACCAGTCGATGGCCAGGAATCCCCAAGCGGCCCTTCTCGGCGCGGATGTTGTTGATGTCCTGCATGGAGCCGCCACCGAAGTCGCCTCCCGTATAGTTGATGCCCTTGCCCCACGTGTACGCGGTTTCGAATTGGAGATTCTGGGAAAAACGCTTGCGCAGTGTTGTCTGCAGCGAGTTGTAGTTACTGCTGTCATTCACGCCGTCGACCACCTGGATGAACACGAAGTCCGGCCGCGGACGCAGTCCGGTAACGCGATCAGGCCGATTGGCCTGCGTCGTCCCGATCAGCTTCCGCGTCACATTGCCGACGTAGTTGATCTCCCATGCCATCGATCTTGTGAGCTGGCGATCCACTCCGAACGAGTACTGGATCGAGTTCGAAGCCGGCGCGTCAGGGTCCACGTGCAGTCCGAAGTTCAGTCCACCCGCCCTTTTGACCACCTCTTCGATCTCCTTGTTGGTCAGCGGGTAGCGCAGGTCCAGCCGAATTGCGTCGGCGCGTGTCAGGCGGGAGGTTGGTCCGAGCGCATCGGGGGACGACTTGTAAAGGTTCAGGAGCTTGAACAGCACCATCGGAAAGTAGGCTTGGCCCACTCCGCCGCGGATCGCGGTTTTGCCTTCCTGATCGAGCTTGTAGGCAAAGCCGATGCGCGGCGCAAAGTTGTTTCGGTCAGCTTCGGTCACGCTGTCGGGAGGCCGGAACGGTCCGAATACGCCGTCACGATTATAAAGATTCCTGCTCTTCTCCTTGATGACGGTCCAGTAGTCGTAGCGGAGTCCGAGATTCAACATCAGGCGGGAACTGACGCGGAAGTCGTCCTGAACGAAGAACCCCAATTGCGTGCGGGGGATGAAGAAATCATCGAAGCCGTAGATCGCGATCTGGTCCGGAATGTTCGCCAAGAAGGAATTCGCCGTCGAATACATGAAATTGGCGCTCTGGAATCCGAGACGGGAGATGGTCTGCCGCTGGTAGATTCCGCCGGCCTTGAGCGAATGGCGTCCGCGCGTGAGCGCCAGGATTTCCTCGACGGTGTTTGACGAGCCCCGCTTGGAGAACAGTTCATTGAAGCCTGCGTTGATACCGGCGGCGGGGGCGGAGATGGCGGGATCTCCCCGGCGGCCCACCTCGACGTCGCCGTCGATGCGGTCAAGATCGTTCTTGCTCCAGCCGTAGCGGGTCTCCGAACTCCAGGCCGCCCGGGTGTGGAAGAAACTGCCTCCGATCGATTCGGTGGCGCCCGACTGCAGCCGGTTGTAGGGCAACTTCAACAGGGTGGGCTGCAGGCGGTTCGGCCGGAAACGAAGGTAGCGGACCGTCATCCGGTTGGCAGAGTTCAAAAGGTAGTCGGATTTGACAATGGCGTGATTGTCATCCAGTGTTCCGGTCGCGGGTGCGATGAGTTGCGCGGTTACAGCGCCTGGCGCGGCGGGCTGGTTCGGATCCGGGTACAAGTCGACTACCCGCCTATAGGCTGGGTTGGCGGCAATGGCGCGAGCGCGCGCTTCGGCGGTAGGCACGTCGAGCACCAGCGTCGTGGCATTGGTTTGCCGGTAGCCTTCGAACGCCCCGAACAGAAACAGCTTGTCTTTCTTGAGCGGACCGCCCAGCGAACCGCCGAACTGGTGGAAGATGAGAGGTAGTTTCCTGACGGCGAAGGGCTCGCGGGCGTTGAGTCCCTTGGACTGATAGTTCTCGAACGCACTGCCGTGGACCTCGTTGGTGCCGCTCTTGGTGACGACGTTCAGGCCCCCGGACATGGTGTTGGCCAGTTCGGCCGAAAAGATGTTCTTGACCACCTGCACCTCGGCGACTGCCTCCACGCTGGCGCCCTTCAGGTAGCTGAAATTCTGGTACGTCGAAATGGTGGGAAGCTCGGGATCGCGGTTCGCATCCAGGCCGTCGAGCGTGATGTTGTTGCCTGAAGTTGGCAGTCCGTTGATCCGGGCTCCATCGCCGGAGAAGTTCACACCCGCGGCGAGGCTGAAAAGGCTGGTGATGTCGCGGCGCAGGAGCGGAAGTTCCTTGGCGGCCCGTTCGTTGGCGGAGGCAATCACCTGCGCGTTCACCGAGTTCACAAGCGGGGCGTCGGAGGTCACCTCGACGGTTGTGGCCACATCGCCCAGTTCCAAAGTGAGATCGAGATTGAGCTTCTGCCCAACTGCCACCTCGACTCCCCGTTTCTCCACGGAACGGAATCCGTTCGCGGAAATCGCGAGAGTGTAGCTGCCCGCGGCGAGAAAATTGAGCGTAAACGCGCCCGTGCCGTCCGCGGTGGTTGACATCGAACTGCCGGTTCGTTGGTTGCGAGCGCTGACCGACGCTGCCGGGACGGCGGCTCCTGACGGGTCATGAATCACGCCGTAAATCGTGCCCGAGGTGAATTGACCGGAAGCGGGTATGGCGAGGATCAGGAGGATGGACGTGATCACCCTCGAGAGGGCACCGGTAGACTTCATGGTCGGCTCCTTCTGCCGCGGTGAATCTCTGTGTGCGGCTATAACTCGAACGGCGGCCGGTAAACCTTGGTCAGCATACGGTTGGCTTCGGGGTCGTTCGGGAATGTTTCTGATTTCGGATCGAAGCGAAGTACGCGCCCCACGCGTTGGGCGATCGTACCCAAATGCACGAGAGCGCAAGAATGATGCGCCACTTCCGGAGGCGCGACGGTCGGCTTTCTAGATCGGACCGAATCGATGAAGTCGGCGAAATGCTTGGGATGCCCGCCACCTCCCTTCATGCCTGGTCCCTTCTCTTCCTTACTGCCGAGGAATACCTGAAACATGCCGCGGCGGGAAAACAGCATGAAGCCTTCGGTTCCGTAGAACATGTTGCCGCTGTCGAAGCCATACTGTCCGTACGGAGTCCAACTCCGCTCTTCGTAGAGCAGGACCTTGCCTTCCTCGAACTCGAAGCTGACCTGCATGTTATCGGGGTAGTCGCCCAGTCCACCGTCAACGTTTGCCCCGGCGGCGGTGATTTTGACCGGATGGGTCCGCGGGCTCAACCCGAAGTGCGCCATATCCAGGTCGTGGATACCATCGTTGCCGAAGCTGCCGTTTCCGTAGTCGAAACTGTTGCTCCAGTTGATCGAGCGGTTGAAGCGATGAGGATTGAAGGGCCGCTTCGGCGCGGGGCCGAGCCAGAGATCGTAGTCGACTCCGGGCGGCGGCGCTGCGTCGGGCACGGGCGCAGGGGGCTTCATCCGCTGAAGGTTCCAGGCCTTCGACATCTTGACGGCGCCGATGACGCCAGCGTCCAGCAGCTCCCTTGCCTTGGCCGTCACTTCACTGGACCGCATCTGGGTACCGTGCTGGAAGATGCGGTTGTATTTGCGCGCCGTCTCGATCAGGATCCGGCCCTCGCGGAAGACGTGACTAGCCGGCTTTTCAACGTATACATCCTTGCCCGCTCTCATCGCGGCCACGGCGATGGGGCTGTGCCAATGGTGCGGTGTCGCGATCATGAAGGCATCGATCGTTTTGTCGTCCAGGAGCTTGCGGAAATCGCTCACGGTTCTGGGCGTCTTGCCGGTGGCCTGGAACACAACCTGGCTGGACCGTTCGCCGGCATTGGAATCGACGTCGCAGATTGCCGAGACGTTCGCGGTTCCCAACTCGAGCGCCTGCTTGACGGCGCCCGATCCCCGTCCGCCGACGCCGATGAAGGCTAATGACACCTTGTCATTGGCGGCGGTCTTCTGGGCGGCCATCGCCAATGGAGCAGGAGCCATCAGGCTCGCCGCCACGAAGGATCTTCTGGAAGTGCGCATTAGTCTTGTACGTTATGACAACAGAAATGCCGAAGTCAAGGCTATACTGCTGGTTCGAGATTGCCGGTTGACTGTCCGGGTCCTCATTGAATTGAAGCCACCGTTGGTTACTGGCTCACTGGAGTTCCGGGTTTGGACCAGAACCGCGCGGCCAACTCGGCGCCGTCCACAACGATGCCGCCTTCGACCTCAGGATTGCGCCGCCGCACTCGAACCGTGCATTCGTGCCGGCCGCGTCCCGGGGCACGGCCCAGTTGGACCAGGTCGGCCACCCAACTGTGCCGCCCCGACCACTGTTCCCACACCCCAGCCGCCAGCGCTGGTTCAAACCCACCAGCCAACTCCTTGCCGTCCCACAACACGGCGATCTCGTCTCCGGGTGTCAGGCCGCTCAGCAGCAGACGCAGGGGCGCCGACCGCAGCCGCCTCTCCGCCGCAGCCTGCTTCAGGTCCGCACCGACCGTGATGGAGAACGAACACGCCGGCTGTTCCGCCGTCAACGTGCGCGGCAGCGGCCGTTGGGAGGCGGACTTGTAGAAACGGGTGTGCGAGTCGTGCGTTTGCCGCGAGACCAGGTAGGTATGGTCCCGGCCGCGGATTCCTTCCGGATCGTGCAACTCGTGCAGGAAGCTCGCGTCCGGGTATGTGGCGTAGCGCTCGAAGGCAAAGTGGAGGTTGAAGAAATACAGCCCAGCCACGCCCTGCTCATAGGCGCTCAGCGCCATTCCCCTGTAGTGTTCGATCGAAGGACCGTTCGGTCTCCCTCCGTAGTACAGTGTCCGGTCAAACTCGACATTGGGAAAGCCGGCCGCCGACTCCAC
>VFZX01000375.1 GCA_016871015.1 Acidobacteriota bacterium
CCAGCCGCCTCACCGCGGCCAGCTTGAATTCCTTGGTGAACTTCCTACGTGATAATCCCATGACTCAATTCTCCATTCGATGAAGGTTGAGTCTTAACTGCCTGTCTCATTTTAGGGGCCCAGCCCAAACTGACGAATCCCTTGCCCGGGAATCGGTAGTCGAGCGGCAGGTGCGGGAACGTGACGCCGGAAAGGCAGCAGGCGTCGCCGGACTGCGACATGCTGTTGTTGAGGCCGCGGACGTAGAAGTTGGCTTTCGGGCTGATGTTCCAGTCAACGCGGAGCACCTCCGTACGGTACGGATTGTCGACCGGCAAGTCGAAAACGTAGTTCAGCAGCCGCTGCGGGTCCTGGGTGTTGGGCTGCGGGAAGAAATTCAGCAGCGCCTGGCCACGGCGGTCAATGCGGCTGGCCGGGACCAGGTTGCCGGGGATGGGCTGGCGGTTGTTGAGGGGATCGAGCACGGGTATGGGGACGCCGTTCGTGTCGAGCGACTGCGAGAAATTTCCCTGGCGTTCGAGAGCGGTGGGAAAGGTCAAGCGCCGCACACCGGTCGGCGTTTTCCGGGGAAAGAACTCCTGCGACCAGAAGAAGAACAGCTTGTCGCGCCGTGTGGTCATACCAGGGATCAGAACGGGCCCGCCCACATAGTAGCCAGGGTTGTCGTAGCGGTAGCGCTGGCGCTTCACGCCCAACTGGTTGTTGAAAAATTCGTTGGCGTTCAACGCCTCGTTACGCTTGAAATAATACGCGCCGCCGTGGAATTCGCGGGTTCCAGCTTTGGTGACGACGTGGATGCCCGTGGTGGTCCGTCCATACTCGGCCTGATAGTTCGTCAGGAGCACCTTGACCTCAGCGATCGCTTCCACCGGAGGAGTGAACAGGGGCCAGAACTGGTTGCCGGTACCCATCTGCGAGACGCCGTCGAGCGAAGCGCTGACGGAGGTGCTGCGTCCACCATTGGCCGCGACGAAGCGGAAGCCGAAGCTCCGCGGCGCCTCGCGGTCGGAGTGATCACTCACCCCCGGCAGCAGGCGCAGCATGCCAGCGTAGTCCCGGCTCTTGAGCGGCACCTCCTGGAGCTGTTTCGACGTGATGAGCCCGGTGCGCTCACCGCTCTGCGTCTGCACACGAACCGCTTCGGCCTGCACCGTGGTCGTCTGGACCATCTCGCCGACCCGGAGCGTGATCGTACGGAGCACCAGCCGTTCGGTGGCGGTCAGCACCAGGCCTGTTTGCTCGAAGGTCGTGAAACCGGAAGCGGCCACCTTGAGACTGTAGGTGCCGGGGAGAAGCTCTGAGACAATGAAGTCACCGGAAGAACTGGCGACGGTCTGCCGGACCTGGGCCGTCGCCGTGTTGCGAAGCTCGACCGCAGCGTTTGGTACGGCTGCCGAGGTTGGGTCGGTGATGGTTCCAGAGATCTGGCCCGTCAAGCCCTGGGCGTACAAGCGCGCAGAGAAAAGAGCGGCGAGGAGGATGAGTGTTAGTGTGCGGGCAACGGTCACGCGGGCTCTCCTGCTGGGTGGCCGGGGTGCCCGGCACCCGGGTGCATGCATCTGAAGTGGGCCTATTCGCCAGACACTTCAGACTAGCGCCATTATCCCACGGCTCCTGCGCGGACGGAAGGGAGACGGTATGATCACACGAGGCCTCATCTGCTGGAGACCGCACGGGGACAATCATGACGAACGATCGGCCAGTCCTGTCGCGCAGGACCGTATGGCCCTGCCTCATGATCCTCGCTTCCGGATGCATTGAGCCGAAGAAGCTGTCCAGTGAGGAGATCGCCCGTCGCAAAATGGACATGAGAATCGAAGCGAAGAAGCTTCTGCTCGATCCGCGGCAGGCCCTGGCCGGTCGCGAGGAGCATGTCATCAGCGCCGACGCGCTGGTCGAGCCGGCGCTCGATCAAGTCCTGCAAAATTTGGAGTTTTGGATGGACGGCGACTTGGACCGGCTGCGCTTCTTCCTCGTTGGCCAGGTGGACACGGCGCGCAACGGGATCCTCACAAGCGAAGCGGGCATGGCGGCGCTCAGCCGGCAGATCGCGCACCGGTTCGCGAATCCGGAGATCGTCCGCGACGGGACCGCGATCGGGGCCGACTTCGGCTTGCTGCCGGTCCCGCTGGAGAAGAACATCCAGGCGAAAGGCTACAGCCTGCGTGTGCGGCACCGCGAGGACACAAGCAAGGGCTGGATCGAGCGGGACCGGCCAACCCTGTCCGTGATCGCCCGCGCGGCGCTCGATCTCCTCGCGAAGCACCCGGAAGCGTCAATGCTCGTGTTGCGGTTCGTGGTCCTGCGCCGCATGGGGCAGCCGGTGTTCTGGGAGTTCACGGCAGTGAGACCGGCACACGGGAGCGGGCTCACGATCAGCGGCAAGGGCCGGGCTCCGGGCTTTGACGAGTCCGTTGCACCTTACACGGGCACCGTGGAGGAGCTCAACCACCTCGCCTCCGCGGCTCCTGGACCATCATGAGCACGAGCTTCTACCTGTGGACCCACAGGGACTCCGCGCCCGTGTACTACACCGGTTCGGTGATAATGAAACAGGACCGTGACTCCATGAGGATGACCATCGAAGGCAACTTTTTGAGTAATGCTTGAGCGCGGCGACTGAAGCGCTCCCGGGGTGCACCCACTCCACTTGATTCCGGTAATGCTGCCTGAACTCCACGCCCGGTCCGCCTTCAGCTTCCTCGAAGCCGCCTCCACGCCCGAGGACCTGATCGAAGAGTGCGCCCGCCTCGGCATCCCCTCGCTCGCCCAACTAGACACCGACAACGTCGCCGGCGCACCCCGCCTCTACATGGCTGCCAAGAAGACCGGAATCCGCGCCCACGCCGGCGCCGAGATCACCGCGGAAGGCGGCGGCCGCTATGCGCTGATCGCCGAAAACCGCACCGGATACCAGAACCTGTGCCGGCTCATCACCTCGATGAAGCTCCGTGCGCCAAAAGGCAAGGCCGCGGCGAGCGAAGAGGAGCTTCGCCGCTTCTCCACGGGCCTGATCTGCGTCACCCGCGGCGGCCACGATCCGGGCTTGCTGCTCGACATCTACGGACGCCACGGCGTCTACGCCGAACTCCAGCGCCACTTCCATCGCGGCGAGGAAGCCCGCAACCAGCGGCTGCTCGATCTGGCGGCGCGCTGGAAGCTCCCGCTGACCGCCTCCAACGGCGTCCGCTACGCACGCCGCGAGCAGCGCGAGCTGATGGACGTGCTCACCTGCGTCCGCAACAAGACCACGATTCACGCCGCGGGCCGCCGGCTGGAACCCAACGCCGAGCGCCATCTCAAGCCCGAACGGGAGATGCAGCGGCTGTTCGCGGATCTTCCGGAAGCGCTCGACGGCGCGCGCGCGCTCGCGCAGCGGCTCCAATTCACGCTCGCCGATCTCGGCTACAAGTTCCCGCCGTACCCGGTCCCGCCCGGCGAAACAATGAACTCGTTCCTGCGGGGCAAGGCCTGGGAAGGCGCGGGGCTCCGGTACCGTCCGCTCCACGACAAAGCGCAGCGCCAGATTGAGCGGGAACTGGCCCTGATCGAAAAGCTCGACCTCGCGGGATATTTCCTGATCGTCTGGGATCTGGTCCAGTTCTGCCGCGCGAACCAGATCCTTGTGCAGGGCCGCGGATCCGCCGCCAACAGCGCCGTCTGCTACTCGCTCGGGATCACGGCGGTGGATCCCGTCGGCATGGATCTGCTGTTCGAGCGGTTCCTGTCGGAGGAGCGCGGCGAGTGGCCCGACATCGATCTCGATCTTCCCAGCGGCGATCAACGCGAGCGCGTCATCCAGCACGTCTACCGGCGCTACGGCGAGCGCGGCGCGGCCATGACCGCCAACGTGATCACCTACCGCGGAAGATCCGGCATCCGCGACGTGGGCAAGGTGCTCGGATTCCCGGAGGGCGACCTGGGCCGGCTCTCCGCCCTCGTGTCGCGGTGGGGATTCAAGAATCCGGAGGAAGGTCTGGACCGCAATTTCCGTGAAGCCGGCTACGATCCCTCCGATCCGCGCATCGGCAAGTTCCTCCAGCTCTACAAGGACATTCAGGACCTGCCGCGGCACCTCGGCCAGCACTCCGGCGGCATGGTGGTGTGCCAGGGGGCGCTCGACTCCGTGGTCCCGATCGAGCCCGCCACCATGCCCGGCCGCGTCGTCATCCAGTGGGACAAAGAGGACTGCGCCGATCTCGGGCTGATCAAAGTCGACCTGCTCGGGCTCGGCATGCTGGCCGCCATTGAAGAGACGCTCGACACAATCCGCACCGTGCATGGCGAAGAAGTGGACCTCGCGCACCTGCCTCAGGACGACCCCGCGGTGTACGGGGCGCTCCAGCGTGCCGATACCGTCGGACTGTTCCAGGTGGAGAGCCGCGCGCAGATGTCCGTGCTGCCCCGCATGCGGCCCGAGAAGTTCTACGACATCGTGGTGCAGGTGGCCATCATCCGCCCCGGTCCGATCGTGGGCAAGATGCTGCATCCTTACATGCGGCGGCGGGAAGGAACGGAGAGGCCGGATAGCCTGCATCCGATGCTCGATCCCGTGCTGGCGCGGACCCGCGGCGTTCCCCTGTTCCAGGAACAGTTGCTGCGTATGGCCATGACCGCCGCCAACTTCACGGGCGGCGAGGCAGAAGACCTGCGCCGCGCGATGGGATTCAAGCGCTCGCAGGCACGCATGGCTCAGATCGAGGAAAAGCTGCGCAGCGGGATGGCCGCCAACGGAATCCACGGCGAGACGCAGGACCGGATCGTGCAGTCGATCACATCGTTCGCGCTGTACGGATTTCCGGAGTCCCACGCCGCGAGCTTCGCGTTGATCGCTTATGCGAGCGCCTACCTGAAGTGCCACTACCTGGCCGCATTCACCGCGGCGCTGCTCAACAACCAGCCGATGGGCTTTTATCATCCGTCGACGCTCGTCAAGGATGCGCAACGCCATGGTTTGCGCGTCCTGCCAGTGGATGTGACGGACTCGGAGTGGTTGTGCGCGGTCCAGGATCGCGGCACCATGCGGCTCGGATTCAATTATGTCCGCGGATTGCGCAAACCCACGGCGGATGCGATTATCGCGGCGCGGCGGGCGGCGGCGTTCGAGAGCATCGAGGATCTGACAAGGCGGGTGCCCGGGCTGCACAAAGACGAACTGAGAATGCTCGCTCAAATCGGAGCGCTGAACTTCATCGGGGCGCGGACGTCTGACCGGCGGACGGCGCTCTGGCAGAGCGAGCTGGCACTGCGTCCCGCGGGTCCGTTGCTGGACCCGGTGGAGGCGGGCGGGCCCGGGTCGCCGCTGGCGATGATGACGGACCGCGAACGGATCCACGCTGACTTCCACGGGACCGGGCTCACCGTGGGCCGCCATCCGATCCAGCTTCACCGGCCTTATCTCGATGCGCGCGGTGTGATTCCGGCGGGTGAGCTGGTCCATACGCGGCACGGGCGGATCGTACGGATCGCGGGGTGCGTGATCTGCCGCCAGCGGCCGGAGACGGCCCATGGGTTCGCGTTCTTCAGCCTGGAAGATGAGACGGGGATCGCGAATGCAATCGTGAGTCCGAAGATGTTTGAGGTGAACCGGCTGGTGTTGATCAGCGCGCCGTACTTGCTGCTGGAGGGTGTCCTGCAGAACTTGCAGGGTGCGGCGTCGGTGAAGGTGGGGCGGGTGGAGGCGCTGGATTTTGGCGACATGACCGTGGAGTCGCATGACTTTCATTGAGTCAGCCTCGGGATTCTTTGAACTCGGGCTGTTTGATGTCCAGGGACAGTTGGCTCACGACTCCACAACAGTCAGGTTCCTGCGCGGGCGGGACCGCCGCGTGTTGTACGAGCGGCGCGATCTCGCGTTTCCGCCCAGGCGTGTCTTCGACCTGCCCGATTTTCCCGAGCACGACCTGATCTGCGAGGTCGCTCCACGGCGGTTCCGCCATTGCAGTTCCGGCCTCTTTACGCTCACCGGCCAGGCGAGGGTCACGCAGGACCTCACCCTGCTCCGGATACCAGACAAGTGGAATGCCAGGTTTGAGCCATGGGGGCAACTTCCGGGCGGGTTCGATCCGCTTAAGGCCGTGCTTGGGAAATCGCCTGGCGTCAGAGTAATCAAGGGCCGCACTCTGGGGAACTTTGTAGAGGGCGCGTATGACGACGCCGACGACGATCGAACGATTCTGGCCAAGGCGTCCCTGCTGAATGTCTACGCCAAGGCAAGCGGCCTTCAGGAGCCCACCGGGACCAACCGGAACTGGTTCTCGTTCATCACGGGCATCCTCGAGATCGGGCGGGAGCGGATCATCGCACGTGCTGATCCTGCCCTGGCCGGGATCGTCGAGCGCGTGGGTTCCAGGCTCGATCAGTACAACGGGTACCGGGCGTCCGAAAATCCGGAAGGGCATCGCAAGAATGTTCCGAAGCCGTTCCGTAGCCGCGTGCGGCGCGTCTTCAGCATAAAGTCCGGCGAGACGAACGCCGTGCTCCACATTACCGTGTTCACTACGGACGATCCCAGCGTTGTTCTTGTGGACCTGGATATAGACGAAAACGGCAGCCTTTGGGCCCACATCGCCGACATATTCAGGCACGCCTTCACGGGCGGGACTCACCCGTTCGACATCCATGAGTACCTGCTGCTGGCCAGAAGGGATTTGGAGTTGGGCTACAGGCTCGTTTGATAATGTCTGGATGAGGCTGCCGGACTGCTATCTCGCCAAGCTCGGGCCCACGCCGCTGGTCACGGTCCGCCTCAGTCCCACGGCGCCTGAGATCTGGTGCAAGCTCGAATTTCTCAACCCCAGTGGATCCACCAAGGACCGCATCGCTCGCTACATCCTCGAAAAGGCGTTGCGCGCAGGCCGGCTCCGTCCCAACGGGCTGGTGGCCGAGGCATCGAGCGGATCCACGAGCATCGCGATGGCCCTCGCCTGCGCTCAACTTGGACTCCGGTTCGCGGCGGTGATGCCCGAGAGTGTCAGCAACGAACGGGTACTGATGATTCGCGCCCTCGGAGGAGAAATCCGCCTGACGCCGCGGGAGCTTGGGATGCGCGGCGCGATTGAGGAGACGCAGCGGATGGCCACCGCCGATCCCTCCGTGTTTCTCCCGCGCCAGTTCGCCAATCCGGACAACGCGTGGGCGCACCGCACCGGAACGGCGCGCGAGATCATCGATCAGATCCCCGGCGGCTCGGTCGACGCGGTGGTGAGCGGTGTCGGCACGGGCGGCACGCTCGTCGGACTCTACGAAGGACTGCGTGAAGCCGGATGTCCGGTGTGTCCGGTCGTCGCGCGCCCGGTCGCTCTCAACGCCGCGCCTGACATCGAGTGTTGCAGTTTCAGTTCGCGAGTCCCCGGAGTGGTCGACTGCATGTCAGAGATCTTCCGCCCCGAGGATCTCCCCGGCCTGTGCGTTGAGGAAGTGCCGGACCACGAGGCGTTGGCCGCGGCGCGCGCACTGATCGCCAGGGGATTTCCGGTGGGACCCAGCTCCGGTTTGAACTTCCGCGCCGCTGAGCAGTGGGCCCTTGGCCGTCCCGGAGCCCACGTCGTGACCGTGTTCCCCGATCGTATGGAGCGCTATTTCTCAACAGAGCTGTTCAGCGAGGTAAAGGAACGTTAAAGAACCCGTCCGGGCGCAACGGCTGCCCGTCGGCGAGCGTTTACAGGAGTGGAGCAATCATGATGAACCGATCGCGCGCCTTACCTCTCTTGATCCTCGCGGCCAGCGCTGCCGCGCAACAGCAGGTCTGTGCGAAC
>VFZX01000376.1 GCA_016871015.1 Acidobacteriota bacterium
CACTGGCGTTTATGGTGTGGCGGTGGAGCGCGCCCGCGCCACCGAAGGCGATTCCATCCTGGCGATCGCACGCGCCCACGAAGCTCCCCGCGCCGCGCGCGCCATCGAGTTGTGGTGGCGGGACGTTCCGGACGCGTTTTCAGTGATGCGAGATGCCGCCGGCGAGGTCACCGGTTTCTACATCGGCGCCGACCTTCGGAGTTTGCAGGGACGCATGCCTGAGTCGGACCCGGTCGTCGTTCAGTTGCAGCGGCATCTGCGGAAGAACCCGCTCGCCGGGCGTGACACGGCTTTCTTCTTGCGCCGGTGGCTGGGAAAGGCATCGGGGGAATCGCCCTCCCCGGTCCAGGCGGCGTGCTGGCTGGACGTGAAGCGGTCCCACTTGGGATTGCGGCCGCGGATCCGGCGCTGCTACGGCGCAATGAGCGACATCGCCACGTTCGCTCCCATGCTGCGGGACGTCGGGTTTCGCATCGTCGAAGGGGCCGGCCTAACCATCGATGGCATCGGCTTCGAACTCATGATGCTCGACTTCGGCACGGAATCGTTCGACGGCTGGCTGAGTGAACTGGTGAGCGATGAACTCCGCGTGGAGCGCGAGAATATCGTGGACTTGGAGGCGCGGGAACTCGTCCGCGAAGGAGAGCGCGTCGGACTCACTCCCCTCGAGTTCGGTGTGCTCGCGCACTTGAGGCAGTACGAAGGGAAGGCCGTCTCACGGGCGGAGTTACTCGATCAGGTGTGGGGAGACCGGCTCAATTCCGGCAGCAACGTCGTCGATGTCGTGGTGAGAGCGCTTCGAGGAAAGATGGGCAACCGCTCACGAATGATCGAGACCGTACGGGGTGTGGGATATCGCTTCCGTTCCGGTCAACGGAGCCAACCAGAGGACTAAGACAGGAGGCTTGAGATGAATGGCACGAAGGCCGTCCCCGCAGCGGCGATCGCGGAACTTCGCACGCAAACGCGCGGTGAATTGTTCGCACCGGGAGACCCTGGCTACGACGAAGCCCGGTCGCTCTGGAACGCGATGCACGACCTGAGGCCCGCGCTGGTGGTCCGCTGCGCGGATGCCGCGGATGCCGTCACCGCGGTGAACTTCGCGCGCGGATTGGAGATCCCGGTCGCCGTCCGCGGCGGCGGACACAACGTGTCGGGCAGCGGGAGTTGCGATGGCGGGATCCAGCTCGATTTGTCGAGGCTCAACAGAATCGACGTGAATCCAACGGAGCGCACGGCGGATGTGGAAGCGGGGGCAACCTGGGGTGAGTTCGATCAGGCGGCGCAGGCGCATGGTCTCGCCACCACGGGAGGCATCTGTTCTCGTGCCGGTGTCGCCGACGTCACGCTGGGAGGCGGATTCGGATGGCTGATGCGCAAACACGGACTGGCGTTGGACAATATGCTGTCGGCCAACGTGGTGACCGCGGATGGCCGGATGCGTACGGCAAGTCCCACGGAGAATCCGGACCTGTACTTCGGGCTGCGTGGATCGCAATCGAACCTGGGCATTGTCACCAGCTTCCGCTACCAGCTTCATCCGGTGGGGCCGCTGGTGGTCGCCGGCATGGTGCTCCATCCCATTGAGCGAGGCCGTGAGGTCCTGCGTTTTTACAGGGACTATACCGCCGCGGCGGCCGACGAACTGAGCGCGTGGGCGGCAATGCTGACGTCACCCGATGGTCACAAGATGATCGCGATTCTTGCGTGCCACGTGGGTCCCGTGGAGGCGGGCCGTGGCGCGGTTGAGCCGTTGCGGACGTTTGGTCCGCCGGTGATGGACATGATTCAGCCGATGCCCTATGTCAATGCTCAGTCGATGATCGACCAGAGCTTTCCCTCAGGGCGATTCAACCACTGGAGATCCCACTTGTTGTCCGCCTTGGGCGATGAGTTGATTGACCGGCTGGTTGACGGGTTCGCCGCGTTCGCATCCCCGTTCTCGAGTGTGTTGATTGAGCATCTGGGCGGCGCGATGGGCCGCGTTCCGGCCGGACAGACCGCGTTTCCCCATCGCTCGGCGAACTATGACGTGGTCATCATGCCCATGTGGACAGACGCGGCCGGGTCGGAATCTCATCTCCGTTGGGCCGATGCCCTGTGGAGCGCGATCCAGCCGTTTTCCACTGGCGGCATCTACGTGAACTACCTCGGTGACGAGGGTGAGGAAGGAGTGCGGGCGGCTTACGGCTCCAACTATTCCCGGCTTGCGGCGCTGAAGGACAAGTATGATCCCGGCAATTTGTTCCGGTTCAATCAGAACATCAAACCCAACCGTTGACTCACACCACCTTGACCAGATGTCCGCCGAGCGGCAGCGAGATGGTCGTCACACCAAATTCGGACAGCGCGAACGGCCTGGTGTGAAACAGAAACGATATCGAACGGTACAGGTCCTTGACGTCGAAAGCCCGGTCGCGGAATGTGATCTCGGTGGACGAAGCCAGGTCAGCCGTGCCGCTCACCATGGCATGGGATCCGGGCATCAGTGTGGCCTGTGTGCGCCGTGCCCGGAACGCCGCGATCTGCGCGCCCTGCGCAAAGGTATCGGGCCGGGTGAAGTCCCGGTTGCCCGGCGACGGATTGTAGTAGATACGGTACAGGCCTTCGCCCCCGCCTGGTTGAAAACCCATATGCGCGATGTCGCCGTTGAATGTGACCACCGGACGCACCGGATCCGTGCGCAAGGTGAAATGCGCGGTTCGCTCGCTGGGCGGTCCGGAGAACAGGTCGGATCCAAGGCCATCGACAAAAAGGTAGTAAAAATACACCTGGACCGTTCCGTCCAGCGCGAGGAGCACGCGTCCCGCGACTTGCGCCGCGATCGCACCCGCGTCCGGACGCGCTTCCGCCTGTGCGTCCTGCGCCCGCCCCCGCGACGCTGCCGAGACGCCGAGAGCCGCGGCCAGGAACCGCCGTTTTGTCATGAACATGATCTCCTCCGTGGGTTGTTGACTGCCTTTACCATCATGGCCGTGCCGGTCCCGTAATCGGTAGGGAATTCGTAAAAGATTGGTGAAATTCAGGACACCTCAGCGTGCACCGATGATGCTCGGGGCTTCGGTCCCGCCTCCGCAGCCGGGTCGTCGAATGTAAACTAGACTTGATCGTGCCGCGCGGGCAACCTCCGTCGCGCGGCCAACAATTCGATGGAGCGGATGTGCACCCGATGGCTTACGTCCCGGGCTTCAAGTTCGACCTGTTCGTTAGCTACGCAACCGAAGATCATGACGAGCGCATGGTCAAATTCATCGATGACCTGCGTCTCTACCTCACGCGTGAGCTCGGCAAGCTCTTTCCGGACCAATCGATTTTCTTTGACCGCCGCGTTCTCAATCAAATCAAAGACCCGTAAACTGGCGCGACGAACTGAAAGAAGCCGCCCACTCAGCCGCGATCCTTCTCCCTTTGCTCAGTCCCAGTTACGCCTCCTCGACCTGGTGCGCCAGGGAGTTGGAGTTCTTTGACACTTCCGAACACCGGTTGGATTGGAAAACAGGCAATCAATCGCTCTATCGTATCCTCCCGATGAGTTGGCGCAATCTGGACGCCGATACCCGCGCCCAACTCAACCCTCGCATTCTGGCGGCTCAGGAACACTTCACGCTCAGTGCCGAAGATCTCGGCTCAAAAATCGTCGAAGGACTGAAACTCATGCGCCGGTCGTGCAAGACCGTCTACCTGGGCGAGACGGACGCCGATACCCGCCAAAAGGTGTGGGATGAGCTGAGCCGCGCGGGGTACCGCGTGCTGCCGGAGTCGCCGCAGGCGTTTGCCGCGGAAGCGACCGTCCGCAAGCACATGGGCGACGCCCTCCTCGCCGTCCACTTTGTCGGCGGACAGACTCAGCAGCGCACCCTCGATGCAATCGAGTGGTCGCTCAAGACGTGCACGGGAGCCACCGTCGTCTACCTACTTCAGGACCGTGATCTCACGGCCGAAGAACGGCAATCGCTCGATTGGATCGAGGAGGATGTGCGCCAGTCCGGCAATTCGGATCGATACGACCGCGTCGACCAAAAGAACCTGGATAAACTCCTCCAAACCCTCCGCGACCGGCTGGAAGGCGCCGGCTTCAAGCCCGCCACCAACCTCGGCATAGCGTTCGAAGAAACCGACAAGCCCACCGTGGAGTCGATCGCCTCCGAGATCGAGAAGGCCACTGGATTCGTGATTCAACGCCACGGTCTCGGATTGGCCGACATCAAGAAAAGCCGGAACGTTCTCTTCTACTGGGGTACGGCCGAGGGAAGGCGGCTGCGCAAAGCGGTTACATTTTCCGTGGGCCGTAAGGCCTTTCTCGTTGCGCCGCCACCCAAGCCCGCCGAGCACCAATCCGAACTCACGGGTGGACCCATCCTCCAGCAACAGGGCGACCGATTCCAGGTCGACGACGTCCGTCCCTTCCTCAAGGAGCTGGGATGGCAGGGATGACCAATCCCTTCCGCGGACTGCTCCCCTTCGAAAGGGAACACGCTGCCCTCTTCTTCGGCCGCGACAAGGAAATCCAGGATGTCATCGCGCAACTCGAAAGGCGCCGGCTGCTGGCCGTAACGGGAGTCTCGGGGAGCGGCAAGAGTTCGCTCGTGTTGGCGGGAGCGATCCCGATGCTCGAGGCCGGTCAGAGTGAGCGCCTGGGGATCGCGCGGGTCGCCACCATGAAACCTCGCGGCGGACCGCTCGCCGAACTCGCCCGCAGCCTCTCGAGCGCCCTCGGCCGCAACATCACAGTCGAAACCCTCACTCGCACCACCTACGGCCTCGTCGACGCCGTCAAACCGCTGCCTCCCGGCGAAAGCCTTCTCATTGTCGTCGATCAGTTCGAGGAAATCTTCCCTTACCGGCGCGACCGGTTCAAAACCGACGCAGGATCCGAGGCCGACCGTTTCGTCACCCTTCTATTGCGCGCCGCCGAACAGAACGAAGTTCCTGTTTACGGCATCCTCACCATGCGGTCCGACTTCATCGGTTCCTGCGCCATATTCCGGGGACTGCCGGAAGCTCTCAACGGCGGCCACTACCTGGTGCCGCGCATGACGCGTCATCAACTACAGGACGCCATCGAAAGCCCTCTGGAAGTGATTGGCGCTTCGATCCATCCCGGGGTCGTGCAGAGGCTGCTGAACGAATGCGATGACGAGCCGGATCACCTCCCGGTGCTGCAACATCTTCTGAGACGTATGTTCGAGGACGGATCGTTCACGGGAAGGCCCCCACAATGAGCACGGCAACGCAATTGCAGCTTACGCTCGATCAGTACACCAGCGCCGGTGGAATGGAGAAGGCGATCAACCAGGACGCCGAGGCCGTGTTCGCGCGGTTCCCTGGCGAGGCGGTGGCGATCGAACGTCTGTTCCAGCGGATTACGGAAAAGGGTGAAGGCGATAAGCCCATTCGCAAGCCTGAAACGCTCCTCGTTCTGAGCCGAGTCACCGGACTGGAACAGGCGCGGCTCGCGGCCATCGTCGAAGCCTTCGAATCGCGTGGGCTGCTGGTTACCCGGCGCATCCATACCGGGGAAACGCAAGTCGACCTGCCACACGAGTGCCTGGCTTGGAAGTGGAGCGGGCTTGCGAAATGGATCGAGGACGAGTCCGCGCAAGCGAAATCTCTCGAGTTCATGAGGGCCTCGACGACGAAAGGCGTGCCGCTGGCGGGGTCCGCTCTTGGCGAGGCGAAACAAATGATGGGCGACGGGCGCCTTGACGGAGTATGGGCGCGCCGGTATCTTTCAGAAAATGACTTGGCCGAAGTGAGGGCGTGGGTCGTAAAGAGTACGAAGCTCGAGGGTGCTGCGCGTCGCCGGTTGCAAGGTACGGCGCTTGCGGCTGTCTTGGCTGCTTTGAGTCTCGCTGCCCTCGCGAAAGAGGCTCTATCGCAAAAGAGTATCGCCGAATCGCGGGAGTTAGCTGCTCGATCAGAGTCCGCCCGCGCTCGCGATCCGGGCGAGGCCCTCGGTCTCGCTGTGAAAGCCTGGGACCGCCATCGAACCACAGAGGCGAGATCTGCGATTTTGCGTGTGATCCCAGGGCCTCGGAACGTACTCGAAGGCCATACCGGAAGCGTCTTGCAGGCGGCGTTCTCCCCCGACGGGCAGCGCATCGTCACGGCCAGCGTAGACAATACGGCGCGGGTCTGGAACGCGGCCAGCGGTCAGCTCCTGGCCAAACTCGAAGGCCATACCGGAATCGTCTGGCAGGCGGAGTTCTCCCCCGACGGGCAGCGCATCGTCACCGCCAGCGACGACAAGACGGCGCGAGTCTGGAACGCGGCCAGCGGTCAGCTCCTGGCCAAGCTCGAAGGCCATACCAGTCGGGTCTGGCAGGCGGCGTTCTCCGCCGACGGGCAGCGCATCGTCACGGCCAGCAGCGACAAGACGGCTCGGGTCTGGAACGCGGCCAGCGGTCAGCTCCTGGCCAAACTCGAAGGCCATACCGGATTCGTCTATCATGCGGCGTTCTCCCCCGACGGGCAGCGCATCGTCACCGCCAGCTACGACAAGACGGCGCGGGTCTGGAACGCGGCGAGCGGTCAGCTCCTAGCCAAACTCGAAGGCCATACCGGATTCGTCTATCATGCGGCGTTCTCCCCCGACGGGCAGCGCATCGTCACCGCCAGCTCCGACAATACGGCGCGGGTCTGGAACGCGGCGAGCGGTCAGCTCCTGGCCAAACTCGAAGGCCATACCGGAAGCGTCTCGCGTGCGGCGTTCTCCGCCGACGGGCAGCGCATCGTCACCGCCAGCGGTGACAATACGGCGCGGGTCTGGAACGCGGCGAGCGGTCAGCTCCTGGCCAAACTCGAAGGCCATACCAGTGGGGTCTCTCGTGCGGAGTTCTCCCCCGACGGGCAGCGCATCGTCACCGCCAGCTGGGACCATACGGCGCGGGTATGGAACGCGGCCAGCGGTCAGGTCCTGGCCAAGCTCGAAGGCCATACCGGATTCGTCTATCATGCGGCGTTCTCCGCCGACGGGCAGCGCATCATCACCGCCAGCTCCGACAAGACGGCGCGGGTCTGGAACGCGGCCAGCGGTCAGCTCCTGGCCAAACTCGAAGGCCGTACCGGAAGCGTCTATCAGGCGAAGTTCTCCCCCGACCGGCAGCGCATCGTCACCGCCAGCGACGACAATACGGCGCGGGTCTGGAACGCGGCCAGCGGTCGGCCCTTGGCCAAACTCGAAGGCCATACCGGAAGCGTCTGGCATGCGGCGTTCTCCCCCGACGGGCAGCGCATCGTCACCGCCAGCTCCGACAAGACGGCGCGGGTCTGGACCGCGGCCAGCGGTCAGCTCCTGGCCAAACTCGAAGGCCATACCGGAAGCGTCTGGCATGCAGCGTTCTCCCCCGACGGACAGCGCATCGTCACCGCCAGCGACGACAATACGGCGCGGCTCTGGACCGCGGCCAGCGGTCAGTTCCTGGCCAAACTCGAAGGCCATACCGAAAGGGTCTGGCGTGCGGAGTTCTCCCCCGACGGGCAGCGCATCGTCACCGCCAGCCTAGAGCATTTTCACATTTTATATACATCTGCTATGCCCGATATCCGCAACTCCGGCAATAGGCGCGGACTTGTTCTGGAGTGAGATGCTGGAGGGCCTCAGAGAGTGCATGTTCGAGCGCGGCGGCGGTTCGCGCCTTGGCCGCGCGCAGGTATGCCTTCAGTTGTGACCAGCATTTCTCGATCGGGTTGAAGTCGGGAGAGTAGGGCGGCAGGTAACACACCGTAGCCC
>VFZX01000377.1 GCA_016871015.1 Acidobacteriota bacterium
GCACGTCGATCCATCCTTCCTTGACCCAGGTGCGCCAGTCCAGTCCGGTCTCCGCGCACCCCGGCTCGTGGGAGGGCACACGCACCGCCAGGCCCTGAGGACGGCCCTTCTTCCTCGCCGCTTCATCGGCGAGGGCCCGCAGTTGCTTCATCAGCGAGTTGAGAAGCTCCTTGCCCTCTTCGATTTTGCCGTTCGGGAAGTAGCCCGGGCTGCGCAGGAAATCAAGCTCCACTCCATCTACGTCGTAGTCGAAGTAAGCTTCCCGCAGCAGCTTGTGCACTTGGTCGCGTACGCCGGACTTCGTGTAGTCCCATCTCCCATCGGCCAGCCGCAGGTCGGTGCGGCTTTCGTAGAGCTGACTGCTCTTCGAACTCCGGGGGCTTCCCACGTGGTGATGGTCGTTGACTCGAAAGCTCAGCCAGACATCCTTGCCCAGTTCATGACCGCGGGCGCAGATCACCGCCAGCGGGTCGTCTCCGCGCGACAACATTCCCCGCAGCGTTGCCAGCATATGCCACTCGCTCGCCGACATCTTCTTGAGCCGCGACCCTCGAACTTCGCCGGCCTTCGTGCCGTACTGCGCAGTCCCACTGGGATTCTGCAGGCCGCACCAAAACAGGGCGTCCACCGGTTTGCCCTCGATCTGCGGGCCGAACAGTGCGTCCAGATATTGCGCCGTAGTCAATGGCGCCGTCCAGTTCCAGAAGCCCCGCCCGCCGTCGTCGTTGACGATCAGCCGGTAGGCCTTGCGCATGCGCCAGGGCTTGGCTGGCTTGCCGCTCTCCTGACCCAGGGATGCTTCCGCGCCAGTTGTTGCGGCGATTCCCGCCGCCATTGTCATTGCGCCAAGCGCCTCGAAACTCTTTCGTCGTGTGACCATTGTGTTGCTCAATTCTCCAGAAACCTTGGCTCAGGGATGGCTAGTAGAAGTATCGTCCCTCCAGAAAGTCCTTGATCTCGGCGACCGTCGTTCGGGTGCCCTGGATGGCGTCGAGAACACGCTGCACCGACGAGTCACCCACTGGAGTCCGATCCCAATCTGCCGGGCCGAGTTGCGTTCGCCAAAGGCGGATCGCGGCGGCGTTTTCCTCACCGGCGGCCTCCAGGCCTTGCAAAGATTTGCGGAGCCTGTCCTGGCTGGCGAGGCTGTCCAGCGAGTCGAGGGATACCTGTTCGGCGATCTCGTACAACCACTGCGCGAGCCGGACATAGGATCGAACGATCCGCGTCTCGCCGGCGAAGTAGGGGTTCTGGAATCGTGCGGCCAGCGCCATCGCGCGGTCGCACGCGGCGATCTTCGTGGAAAAATCCCGGGGGCTGGTGTAGTAGCGGAAAACACCTTCTCCCAGATAGGGCCGGCGGCGCTCCCGAATCAACTGGGTGAACTTGCCCCACGAATAGGCGATGGGGAACTCCGAATCGTAGACGTCGAACTCGATGGGGCCCATGATCTCCGACCATTCAGCGAAGGCTTCCGGATTCTCCATGCCTTCGCGGGTTGCCCAGGCGGTGGCGAACTCGCGTGTGTCGCGGCCGTTCAGATTCCAACCATACTCGGCGAGCGCCGCGGTGCTGAATCCGTAAGTCTCGCGAGCTTTCCTGGACCACGCGAGCATTCCGTAAGCGCCCCGGTAGCGGCGCTCCGAAAGTTGGGCGAGATAATCGCGCACGCGGTGGACGGAGGTCTGTGGCAGCTTGTATTCCGGGGTGTCGACGCGGGCGTTGGGGCCGATCGGCACATCGTAACTCGCAACCCACCGGCCCCGGGCCGCATAGTGGTCCAGCAGCGGGTAGCGGAATAGATCGCGGGGCAAGTGCGTAATCCGTTCGAGCGCTGTTGCGCACGCTCGCTCGATACGAACTTCCGGCGGCGCTTCCGCGACCACGCGATAATCGCGTTCGGTGGTTACTGTGGACAGGAACAGCCGGATGCGAAACTCCGGATGCCGCTCGCGCACTTCGCGCCATGCGTTCACCAGAGCGCGCCCCTCCAGAACGAACTGTCCGGCGGCGGTCGTCTCCGGCCGCTGGTCCTCGGCGGGCCGCTCCGACAACCAGCAACTCACCTCGCCGACGCCCTGCGTGGCCAGATCCTCGAGCCATTCCCGGAGAATGGCCTGAAACCGTGGGTCGCCGGCGAAAGGAACGCGATGTTGGCTGCCGCGCTTGTGCGCGAAGTAACGCCCGGCCAGCGCCGTATCGCCACGCCCAGCCAACTCCGGGTAGGCCCGGAACAACCCGCTGGCGTCCAGGAAGTTCAGGTGAATGAGGTAGGGCATGTACTGCATCGCTTTTCGCTGCGCCAGCTCATACAGGCCAGTCTCGATCACCACGCCGTTCTTGCCGCCGCGCTCGACCGGTTTCAATTGCGTGTTCGACATCTTGGCGTAGTTGAGTTTCAGCGATGCCATCCACGGCACCCAATTTGAGGGGTCCGGGAAATTCCACAGCCCGCGCTCCTCCATGTCGGGCCAGTCGGTGATGTCGGCGAGCGGCAGGTTAACATTTTGCCCCCCGGCGGAAGCTTCCAGCAACTGACACAGGGTACGCGCGGCGTAATAGACTCCCTTGCCATCGATTGCCGTCAGAAGCAGTGTAGAGTCCCCGGCTGGAAGTATTGCGTACGCCTGATCACGGTTGGGAAGACTGTCCAAGCGCCTGCGCCGCGACTCAGGTAACGCACCCTGCGGCCAAGCCTTGTCCTGAATCCCGGCCAGAATCGTGAACTGGGGCGGACCGTTCGTAGCCCCGAGCATCGAAGAGATCTCCTCAGCCGCCTGCCGTTCCACGGGTCCGGCGCCCGGGCGCAGCGTCACCTGAACGCGTCCGCGGGGAACCACCGCTTTTCGATCCAGCCGGATCTCGTGGGGAAGCGGCAGCAGCCACCGCATCCAGCGAGCCGACGCCTCGCCGGATAGCGGAATGGCATCGGCGCCGTTCACCGGTGAGGACAGCGGCATCAGCCAGGCCGCAAGGCTCAGCGCCGTTACGAACAGTGTCGAACGCATTCGGAACTAGAACAGGAGTTTCAGAGCGAACTGAATCTCCCGGGGTAGGCCGGCCGACGTGATCTGCCCGAACGTGGCGTTGTTGACACGCAGCCGGGCGGCGGCCGGAGGATCGAAGTTGGGACGATTCAGCGCATCGAAAAACTCGACGCGGAATTGAAGGCGCAAGCGGTCACGCAGTGGGATCGTCTTGAACACCGAGAGGTCCACAAGCTGCGTTCCCGGCCCACTCACGATGTTCGCACCCAGGTTGCCGAAGGTGCCTCGCACCGGCTGAGCGAAGGCGCCGGCATTCAGGAACTGATGGTTGTTAGAGGAACGATACCCCGCCACCAGGACATCGCCGCCGATGTAGTGCGGCCGCTGTGGTCCGCTGTCGCCGTTTCCCCGATTGTCTCTGCCGGACAGAATGTTGATGGGCCGCCCCGTGAACATCCGGATGATTCCGTTCACCTGCCATCCATCGAGAAGAAACCGGAGCGCTCCCGAGGGTGCTCCGGCCCAACGATGGGCAGGCACTTCCCAGGCGCCGTCGAGAACGAAGTTGTGACCGATATCGGCGATGCTTCGGGAACGGGAACAGCGGAAACAGGCGGGATCCTGAACCATGCTGTTTCCGAACGCCGTCGTGCTGTCGACGCCCCCGTAAGTTACGCCCCGGCCCCACGTGTAGTGCGTGTTAAAGGTGAAGCCGTGGCTGAAACGCTTCGTAAGCGAAGTCTGCAACGAGTGGAACGCCGAGTTGCCGGAATGCTCCTGATAAGAGATCCTGCCAAAGGCGGGAACAGGACGCCGGAAGTTCAGCGCGGGATCGAAATCGTTCAGGAATCGAACCGTAAGAAGTTTGAGACCCCGGTTTCCGATGTAGCCGATTTGCCAGGCCAGGTTGCGGACCACTTCCCGCTGGTAGTGCGCCGACCACTGCTCGCTATAGGTCGTTCGCTGGCTGCGGTCGAAGGTAAGACGGTTAGAGGTCACAGGCAGCTTGGCGAACGTCGCCGGATCCAGGATGTTTACCGGATACCTCAGGTCGGGCGCCTCACTCCGGAACACCCTGACCTCGTAAGGCAGGGCTGGGTCGTTGCCCAGAATGGTCACTTCGCGGTAGGTATTCGGGGAGTAGAACACCCCGGCCCCAAGCCTGATGACGTTCTTCTGGTTGCCGGAGATGTCCCAAGCCATTCCGAACCGCGGGCCGAAGTTATTCCGGTCCGGATTCCAGGCCCGCAAGCCGCGCGGAGCGAAAGGTCCGAACGGGTCGCCGACGACGTTGTACATGTTGCCATTCCGCTCGATCACAGGAGTGTAGTACTCGTAGCGCAAGCCGAGGTTCAGCGTGAGCCGGGGAGCCGCTCGCCAGTCGTCCTGAACGTATACGCCCCATTGACTCTCCTGGAACCGCTGCAAGGCATTGCCGACGGTAATGAACACGTTGTTCCAGGTACCGCGGACTATGTCTTCGACGGTGTCGTATTGATACGCCGGGTTCTCGTAGTTCGTCCGGCCATAGTGGAATCGCCGGTTCTCGAAGCCGAACTTGAGGGAGTGTCGCGACCTCGTCAGGCTGAAGTTGTCCAGCACTGTCACGCTACCGCCGTTTGCCTGCAGAACCTCCTGTTTCACGGTCGGCAGGACGCCTCCGAAGTTGCCGATCCGCTGGTGATTCCCGAACCACGCTTCCTCCGCCCGCGGAAGGTCCTGCTTGTTCCAGCCAACTCGAAGTTCGTTCAACATGCTATTGCCAAAAATCCGTGACCACGACGCGGTTCCGCTCTGGTCCTGCGCCGGAAACACCGTTCCATTCCTCGGCTGAAGATTCGGCTGGCGGGCGTCGGAATCGAGGAACGAGTAGCGGGCGAAGAACGAATCCTTGTTCCCAAAACGATAGTCGAGCCGCAGTGTCAGGCCGTCTTCCCGGTTTCTAAAAAGATCGCTTCTCCGGTGGAAGCCGATGTCCGCGGTCCCCACGCCCGGCACATTGGGCAGCGGCGTGAGGTCCAGGATTTCCTTATAAGCAGGGATGGAGGCGAGCATCCGGTCGCGGAGCGCCTGCGTCGGAACGTCACCCGAAACCTGAAGCCCCCTTCGAACCCGGGATCCCTCCCAGCCGCCAAAGAAGAATAGCTTGTCCCGGAGGATCGGCCCTCCGACGGCGGCGCCGAACTGGTTGACTTTCAGCGGGTCCTTTCGGACCGCGAAGAAGTTGCGGGCATCGAGCTTCTCGTTCCGGAAAAACTCGAAGATCGATCCATGGAATTCGTTCGTACCCGACTTCGTGATCACGTTGACGCCGCCCGCGGCAGCGCGGCCGAGTTCTGCGGAGAAAACGCCGGCGCTGGTTCGGAACTCTTCAATGAACTCGATACTCAGGATATTCATCTGGCTTCGTCCGCCGAAGTTCTGCGTCGACGGCCGGTCCGGATTGGATGCATCCGTGCCGTCCACTGTGATGTTCACCCCATCACGCGTCAGGCCATTGAAGAAAATGCCGCCCCCGGTCATCACAACGCCCGGCTCGAGTTGGATCAACTGGGAGAAATTGCGGCCGTTCAATGGCATTTCCAGCACCTGCTGGTTCTTTATGGCCACGCCTCCCGTGACAGTCTGGGTATTGACCAGGGGAACTGAGTCCGTCACCTCCACCCGCTCGGTCACCGCTCCCAGTTCGAGCGTGATGTCCATCTTCGCCCGCTGACCGGTATCAAGAATAATGCCGGACCTGACCACGCTCTTGAACCCTGGGCCTGAAGCCTCCAGCCGGTACTCGCCGGCCGGTAAGAGCGAGAGTTCGTAGTTTCCGGCCGAGGTAGTGACCGCCGAGCGTCGCAAACTGTTCGCCACGTTGGTGATGGTCACCGTGACGGCGGCAATCGATGCCCCTGTCTGATCCATGACGTCGCCGACGATCGAGGCGGTGTTGACCTGCGCCAGGGACAATGTGCCGCTAGCAAGAACTCCAATGATCAAACGAATCATGACTCTCCTTCTTCCGGATGGTCTCGATGGTGACGGCGAGATCGTCCTCGCGGATGTGGGCAGCAAGGTTGCCGCCGCGATCGCAACTGCGGCCTGGATCCAATTGCGAGGAATCAGTTCGTTCACAGCACAATCTCCGTTGACGGGTACACGGGAACGGTCCGTTTTCTTGAAATCCGGACCCTGCCAGTATACATCTACCGGCCGCCGAAGCGGGAGGGTCGCGCGACCTGGCCGGTGGGGATTTCGAAAGGCAATGCCATGAAGTACAATGTTGCGATGTCACTTGCTCTCAGTTCCGCCAACCGCCGGCCGTGCCCCGCGGAGAGCGAATCTCGCGACGCAAGCCGGCGAATCGGACAAGCCGCGGTACGGACCGCCGTGGTGTGGATTGCCGCCTGCGGACTGCAACCGGCAGCACTGGGCGCCGAAGGGGCCGAGCTGACCCAGAGCGACGTGTTCACCGAGGGCGAAGCGAGTTACCACACCTTCCGCATCCCCGCGATGGTTGTATCCAAGCGCGGAACCATCCTGGCTTTCTGCGAAGCTCGGAAGGGGAGTTCGGCCGACCACGGTGACATCGACCTGGTGCTAAAACGGAGTTTCGACAACGGGCGAACCTGGGGACCTCTGCAGATTGTCCACGAGGAAGGTGGAACCGCCCGGATCGCCATCGGAAATCCGGCGCCCCTGGTGGAACGTGAGACCGGGGCGGTTCATTTGCTCTTCACCCGCGACAATCGCCAGGTGTTTCACACCCGGAGCACCGACGATGGCGCTCACTTCTATCATCCGAAGGAGATCACGGCGGCGTTCGAGGGATTTCGTGCCCAACTCGCGACCGATGTCTCGAAAACCGGGGCGGGACACAAGTCGGACGGACTCTCCTTCCAAGCGACGCGCCTGGCCACCGGACCCGGACACGCGATCCAAACCAGCAGGGGCCGTTTTCTGGTGCCGGTTTGGCTCAATTCGTACCATCCTTATCCCTCCTCGGCGGGCGGACCAAACGAGGTGATCGACTACAGATACCGAACTGGCGTCGTATACAGCGATGACAACGGCCTGACCTGGAACGCCGGCCGCGTGATCACGGCGCCATCCGGCAGCTTGGAGGGAAGCGAGGCCATGGTGATCGAAACTTCCGACGGCTCCCTCTATTTGAACCTGCGAGTGTCGGATCGCAAGACCCGGACAGTCGCTTGGAGCAAAGACGGCGGCAGCACGTGGTCTCCCGCCGCCGGGGACGCCAATCTGATCGATCCAGTTTGCCAGGCCAGCATCGTGCGGCTGGCGGAACCTGGAGATCCGAAGAGAGCGCCGATTCTGTTCGCCAATCCGGCCAGCACGCGGCGCGAGAACCTCACCATCCGGCTCAGTCGCGACGATGCCGTAACCTGGCCCGTGTCGAGGCTGTTGAACGAGGGGCCATCAGCCTATTCCGATCTAGCCGCCCTGCAGGATGGAACGATCGGCTGTCTTTATGAACGCGGCGTCAAACGCGCTTACGAGAAAATCACCTTCGCCAGGTTCAACCTTGCCTGGCTGACCAACGGCGCCTCCGGTTCGCGTTGACCGCTGGACCAGCAGCTACAATCATGAATACATGCCTGAGCCAGCGCCTGGCGAGGCGCGGACGCCGCTGCTCTCCCGAACCCGCATCATTTATTACACGTCGTTCGCGACGGACCTCGCCTATTTCACGTTCCTGTTCTCGCTGTCGCGATGGCTGGCCGAGACAGGT
>VFZX01000378.1 GCA_016871015.1 Acidobacteriota bacterium
TGCGGATGGCTCGCTGAGCTTGGCCGCTGGCGCTTATGGCACCCTGGAGGCTCTCTGCTTCGCGTTCGGAGAGTCCGCGGCCGCCAGCCGCCTGATCGTCACGTGCCGCTATTTCAAGAAGGAAACGCTGCCGCCGAACCGCTTCCATGTCGAAGGCCTGGCCGCCATGCCCGCCGCTGACGTGAAGAAGAAGACGCGCAAGCTCCTGGCGGACATGCCCGCGCACAAGCGAAACCACGCCCGTGAGTCGAAGGCAGTGGAGGTGGCGGACGGAAATCCACGGCTCCTCGAATGGCTGTTCGATCTGATGCGCCAGAACCACATCGTGGACGAGGACTTTCTTGCAGCCCTCGGGGGGGTGGAGACCCGGTTCCGCGAGAGCCTGCTGGCCCGGACCCTGCTGGGTGCGATCGCTGTGGCTGAGCGCAAGGCTGTGGCACGGCTCTGCATCTTCGAGCTTCCGGTGCCCCAGCCGGTGGTGGATGCGCTGGTGGACGGGGCAGGGATCAGCAATGCTGTCGCGTTGGGTTTGGTCGAGGGGACGATGCTGGATGAGGCTCCACACTTTCGGGTTTCCGGGGTCCTGCACCCGCTGCTGCAGGACGCGTTGGAGGAGGCGGAATGGCAGGTGGCCCGCCGGCAGGCGGCCCGGAAGCTCCATGAGGTCTGGTGGAAGGTCCCGGGCAAAGCCCGCGCGAGTCATGTCTTTGAGATTGTTCGCGTCGGTGCGCTGGCCGGGGACGAACAGATTGGTGTCGAATTCGCGGGCGACAGCGCATCGCGGTTGATCAACCGCAGCCGGTACTTCGAGGCGCTTGCCTTATGCCAGATCGCGATGTCCCGGTTCCCCGGCGACTACCGCCTTCTCGGCACGGTCGCGCACGCGGAGAAGACGCTTGGCGCGACGGACTCCGCCCGCAGTCATTACGAGAGCGCGCTGGCCGCTTGCCCGGCCACGGACCTAGAGGAGAGGTCCAGCATCGTCCACAATCTGGCAGGACTCGAAGAGCAGCAGGGCAACGTGACGCGAGCGCTCGAACTGTGGCGGGAGTCCTTGGACGTCAAGGAGCGAATCGGAGATGAGCAGGGTAAAGCCGCCACCCTGCACCAGATGGCGGCGGTCATCGCGAGGCAGGGCCACGTGGCGCGGGCCCTCGAACTTTGGCAGCAGTCCTTGGACCTCTGGGAGCGAATCGGCGATGTGCACGGCAAAGCCTCCACCCTGCACAATATGGCGGGTGTGATCGCGCAGCACGGCGACGTGGCGCGAGCGCTCGAACTGTGGCAGCAGTCCTTGGACCTCCGCGAGCGAACCGGCGATGCGCTGGGCAAAGCCGCCACCCTGCACCAGATGGCGGGTGTGATCGCGCGGCAGGGCCACGTGGCGCGGGCCCTCGAACTTTGGCAGGAGTCCTTGGACCTCATTGAGAGAATCGGCGATGTGCAGGGCAAAGCCGCCACCCTGCACAATATGGCGGGTGCGATCGCGCAGCAGGACATGGCTCGCGCCCTCGAACTTTGGCAGCAGTCCTTGGACCTCAAAGAGAGAATCGGCAATGTTCAAGGCAAAGCCGCCACCCTGGCGCAAATGGCCTGGGCGGCCCACCAGGCCGGAGATTCCGCCCGCCGCGACCAGCTCAACATCGAAGCCGCCCGGGCACTCGGGTCCGTCCGCGCCTATCTCGACCTCGTGACCGTACTCGGCAACCTCGGAGCCACAGCCCAGCACGGCCGCGAACGCTACGCCGCCCAAGCAGCCTGGATCGTCCTCCGTGTCCAAGCGCCCATCGACGCATCAGTCGAAACACTGGCCTCGCTGTTCCACCAAGTCCCCAACGGCGCGCCACTCGAACCCCTCCTGGCTGCCGCCGCCGTCCAGCTCGCCGCAACGCGGGGCCAGGACCACCCGAAGCGATCCGAGTTCCAGGACCAGGCGCTCGAGCTCCTCGTAATCGCCGCCGGGAACGCCGGAGTCCCCGCGGACGGAGGACCATCCTGGTACACCTCCAACCGCCTCGACGACCCCAACCACGTCATTCCCACTCTCTCCACCCACCTCGAAGCCCTCATCGGTGACGGCTGGATCTTCGACCGCACCCCGCTCCTGCACTGAATCAACGCCGCGCCCCGAAGCCGCAGCCCTTTTGGCCGCCCGCGAATGATATGATCCACCATCATGCACATCCGGGTCCTCACCGCTCTCCTTGCCGCCGCCACCGCCTCAGCCCAGGAAGCCCGGCTCACCGGCACGATCACCGACTCAACCGGTGGGGCCATCGCCAGCGCCAAAGTTACCGCCACGCTCTCCGGCCGCAACCAGGCCTTCGCCGCCATCTCCTCGGCTGAAGGACGCTATCAGTTCCCGCGCCTCCCCATCGGCGCCTACGAAGTCCGCGCCGAAAGCCAGGGATTCAAGGCGTTCGTCCAGTCCGGCGTCGACCTCACCACCAACGCCGGTCTGCTGCTCAACATCGTCCTCGAACTCGGCAGCGTCACTGAACAAGTCACCGTATCGGCTGAAGCCAGCCGCGTCGCCACCGAAAGCGCCACCCTCCAGCAGCTCGTCGACGGCGCACGGATCGTGGACCTGCCCCTCAACGGCCGCAACGTCCTCCAACTCGCGCGCTTGGTCCCCGGCACCGGCGAATCGGGCGTCAATATCGGAGGCGGCCGCAGCGGATCCCAGAACTCGGCCATGGTCAACGTGCGCGTCGACGGCGCGCTCAACGTGGACAACGTGTTCCAGGCGACGCTTCCGCTGCCGAGTCCCGACGCCGTGCAGGAGTTCACCATCCAGACCAGCGTCCCGCCGGCCAAGTACGGATTCGCCTCGGGCGTGATCGAGGTCTCCACGCGCAGCGGATCCAACAGCCTCCACGGCAGCCTTTACGAATTCTTCCGCAACGACAAGCTCGACGCCCGCAGCTTCTTCAATCCCACCCGCGTGAAGCGGAAGCGCAATCAGTACGGATTCGCGGGCGGAGGTCCCGTGTGGATCCCCAAGCTTTACAACGGCCGCGACCGCACCTTCTGGTTCGTCAACTTCGAACAGCAGAAGGAACCCCTCACCGCCGCCACCACCATCTTTGTCCCCACCGCCCGCCAGCTCCGCGGCGACTTCGGCGAAGTGCTGCCCCGCGCCATCCGCGATCCGGCGAACAACCAGGTGTTCCCGCAGAACCAGATTCCCGCCAGCCGCCTCGATCCGTTGGCCGTCAACTTCATGCGCCAGTATGTGCCCGAGGCGCAGGACCCGCTCGGCACGCACCGCTACCTCCGTCCCGCCGACAACCATCCCTGGCAGATCCTCGCCCGCGGCGACCAGATTCTGGCGGGCGGAAAGCACAACCTCAACGGCCGCATCTTCCTCACCCGCTTCACCGGACCCACCGGACACGGCAATCTCCCGTCGTTCCAAAAGGGCAAGGCGTTCCGCGAGACGGACCTGTTCGCCGTGGGACTCACCTCCAATATCGCCGCCAACAAGATCAACACCGCCCGCTTTAGTCTCAACGGCAGCTACCAGTTCAACGACTTCAGTCCCAAGATCCCGCTCGACGGCCTCAAGCAGCTCGGCTTCGCGCCCAACTTCTATACCTACACGCCAGACTTTCCGGCCATGGTGGTTTCGGGCGCGTTCAACGTGTCGGTGGAGCAGATCTTCATCACGCGCGACTACAACACCTTTGCCTGGTCGGACGACTTCTCCTGGATCCGCGGCCGCCACACGATCAACTTGGGGCACGATGGGATCCGCACGGTCCAGGTGGATAACAATCTTTCGCGCACCAACGGGTCCTACCAGTTCAGCGGCGCGCTATCGGGTCTCGGACTCACCGACTTCATGCTCGGGCGTCCGGCCTCCTACCGCCAGGGCAGCCCCGCGCCGGACAATGTCCGTGGACTGCACATGTCCTGGTACGCGCAGGATGACATCCGCGTGAACCGCCGCCTCACCCTGAACCTGGGCGTGCGGTATGAGCTGCCGCTGCCCCCGGTCGCCATCAACGACGCCGCGATCACCTACCGGCCCGGCGCGCGGTCGAAGGTGTACGTCAACGCGCATCCGGGCATGCTGTTCCACGGCGACGACGGAGTGGCGCGGGCCGGCCGGACCGCGTTCAAGCGCTACTTCGCGCCCCGCGTGGGCCTGGCGTGGTCGCTCACCAAGGATCAGAAGTCGGTGCTGCGCGCGGGGTACGGCATCTACGTGAATCCCTCGTGGTCGAACATCGAGGGCCAGTTCGCGATCTACCAGCCCTTCACGCGGATTATCGACATCGTGACACCCGCGTCCACCGCCAACCCGTGGGCTGGCTTCCCCGGCGGCAATCCGCATCCCTACAAGCCGGACCGCAACGCGCCCTTCGATCCCGGGATCGTCGCGCTCACCTATGGGCCCAATTTCCGCGAGCCGATGATGCAGCAGTGGAACCTCAATCTCCAGCGGGAGTTCGCGCGCGACTGGCTGGTGACGGTGGGATACGCCGGAAGCCGCGGCACCCACATCCCCTACCTGCGGGACTTCAACGCGCCGCGCTTTATTCCTGGCGCCTCCACCGTGGCCAACACGAATCAGCGCCGGCCGCTGTCGCCGTTCTTTGCCCGCTTCAGCTCGTTTGAGAGCGTGGCGAGCTCGAGCTACAACTCGCTTCAGGCCTCGGTCGACAAGCGGCTGTCGCGCGGCGTGAGCCTGCTCGCCTCCTACACGTTCTCAAAAGCGCTGCACGAGATGAACGGCGTGCTGACCAACGGCGGCGGCGGACAGGATCCCGACAATCGCGCCGCCGAATGGGGTCCCGCGGACTTTGACCGGACGCACGCGCTGGTCACGAGCTGGATCTGGGAGATCCCCTCCGGCGCGCTCAGCCGGGGAGCCGCGGGCGTGCTGTTCGGTGGATGGCAGGCCAACGGCATCTGGTCCTTGTACTCGGGCTCGCCGCTCCAGTTCGCCGCCGCGCAGGACCGTACACTGCGCGCGCATCCGAACCGTCCGCACCGGCTGCGGGACGCGCGCCTGCCGGAGGACCGCAGCCGTGCCGACCGCATCGTGCAGTACTTCGACCGCGCGGCCTACGGGGCTCAGCCGCTCGGCGAATTCGGGTCCGCACCCCGTGCCGAGGGGCAACTGAAGGGTCCGGGCGATATCACCGTCACGCTGGGATTGCAGAAGAACTTCCGGATCATCGAGTCGCACCGGCTTCAGTTCCGCGCCGAGTTCTTCAATCTGTTCAACCGCCCGAACTTCGGGAATCCGGGGACCAACATCGATACGCTCGGCAGCTTCGGACGCATCACGGGCGCATCTGATGGCCGCATCATCCAGTTCGCGCTGAAATATCTGTTTTGAGGAATCGTTCTCATGAATCGCCGCTCTTTTCTTACCGCCTGCGCCGCCGCCGGACTCCGCGCGGAGGATCTTCCACCGGTCCGCCAGATCACGCGCGGGCCGAAGTTCCACTGGTTCGGCTACTACGACAAGCTCCAGTTCGATCCGTCGAACCGCTATGTCCTTGGCATGGAGGTGGACTTCGAACACCGCTCGCCCACGCCCGGCGACACGATCCGGATCGGCATGGTGGACCTCAAGGACAACGACCGCTGGATCGACCTGGGCCAGTCCGGCGCCTGGTGCTGGCAGCAGGGCTGCATGCTGCAGTGGCTTCCTGGATCGCGGACCGAGGTGATCTACAATGACCGCGAGGGTGACCGGGCTGTCGCGCGGATCCTCAACGTGAAGACCGGGAACAAGCGGACGCTGCCGGGTCCCGTCTACTGCGTCAGTCCGGACGGCAAGTGGGGGATGGCCTGCGACTTCGCCCGGCTGGCGCACCAGCGGCCTGGTTATGGCTACGCGTTTCCGGATCCGTACAAGGAGGTGCTGGCTCCGAAGGAGTCCGGCATCTGGCGCATGAATCTTGCCACGGGCAAGCGCGATCTGGTGATCACGCTGGAGCAGGCCTCGAAGGTTCCGTATAAGATCGGCGAGTGGGGCGGGGACTCGATCCACCGGTTCAACCACCTGCTGTTTTCACCGGGTGGACATCGTTTCATCTTTTTGCACCGGCGCAACCGGGGTCCGAACCGCGCGGCGGGCATTACGCGCATGTTCACGGCGCGTCCGGACGGTACGGATCTCTATGTTGTCGATCCGTACGGCGAGACGTCGCATTTCATCTGGCGCGATGATCAGCATATCGCCGCTTGGGCGAGGCATCCCTCGCACGGTGATGCCTTCTACCTGTACCGGGACAAGTCGGATCACGTTGAGCTGATGGATCCCGGCAACATGCCGGTGAACGGCCATAATACGTACCTGCCGGGCAACCGGTGGATCCTGAACGATACCTATCCGGACAAGCAGCGGTTGCAGCATCCCTACCTCTATGACACGCGGAGCCGGAAGCGGCATCCGATTGGACATTTCCTGTCGCCGGCGGAGTACACGGGAGAGTGGCGGTGCGACACTCATCCGCGCTTCAGCCGGGATGGCAAGCTGGTGTGCATTGACTCTCCGCATGGTGGCGGGCGGCAGCTCCACTTGATTGATATCAGCGGGATTGTGGCCTAGCTGCGACAATGGGAAGAGCCGCGCATGATAACGGAGGCTGAGCTTCTCGCACTGCTTCGCGACCCGGAGTCCTACCGGGTCGAACGAACCGTTTCCACGACGGACACAGCGAAGTTCAGCCAAGCGGTATGCGCATTCTCAAATGACATGCCGGGATCCAGGTTGCCTGGCTACCTGCTGGTCGGCGCGAGCGACAAAGGAGATCCCTCAGGTCTAAAGGTCACCGACGCAATCCTCCAAAACCTCGCCGCGCTTGCGAGCGATGGCAACATTCTCCCGTCCCCAGCGATCGTCGTGGAGAAAGTCACCCTCAGTTCCGGGGAAGGCGACATCGCCGTCGTCGAAGTTCAGCCATCGCCGCTTCCGCCGGTCCGGTTCAGGGGGCAAACGTGGATCCGTCGCGGGCCACGCAGGGCGATCGCCAGTGACGCCGAAGAGTCAATCCTGATCGAGCGCCGGACCGCGGCCGCGCGCACGTTCGACGCGCAGCCATGTGCCGGCGCGGATCTTCACGAACTCGCGCTGTCCCTGTTCACCAACACCTACCGGCCGCTGGCGGTGGACGCGGAGACGATCGCCGAGAGCCACCGGCCAGTTGAGCACCAACTGGCCGCACTCCGTTTTTTTGACCTGCCCCGCAACTGTCCTACCTATGCCGGGCTAATCGTGCTTGGCAAGGATGTGCTTCGCTGGCTTCCGAACTCCTATGTCCAATTCGTGCGCTACGGTGGCATCACGTTAGCGGACGAGGTGCACTCCGAGAACGAATTCCGTGGAGACTTGCTGACCTTGGTCAGGGACTTGTCAGCATTCGTCAAGCTCATGGTGGGCACCCGCCCAGTACGGGTCTCCGCGTTGGAGGAGCGGCGGGTGGCGGACTATCCCGAGACCGCGGTCCGGGAGTTGCTGATGAATGCTGTGCTTCACCGGTCGTATGAATTGCCCGCTCCTATCCGGTTCTACGAATTTTCGGATGCGCGACCGGACACATCCTTGACACTTTAGCCTGGATTCTTGCTTGACACTTATCAAGGGCGGGTGCGGCTCGATCTTCACCTTACACCTTCTCCGCGCGATTGTCAATACCTCGATA
>VFZX01000379.1 GCA_016871015.1 Acidobacteriota bacterium
CGCGTGGAGTCAAACGGAAGATGAGCAACTACAACCTGAGGCCACGCGGACGATGCCAGACCCGCCGCGTCAAGATCGTATTGCGGATCAAGAAACGTTAAGTGAACAGTATTGCGCTTAGGCTGGGCGACAACAACACCGTGAACTTCGAGCGGACGATGATCTTCATGACCAGCAACCTGGGTGCGGCGGAGATGATGCGGGTGCTGCGCCCGGAGTTCGGCTTCGAAGCCTTGGCTGGATCGCGGACCGAAGCGCTTCCCGCTCTTGAGAAGATCGGCATGCAGGCGGTCCGGAAAAAATTCCCGCCCGAGTTCGTCAACCGGCTCGACCTGGTTCTGACCTACCGGCCACTGGACCGGGAATCGATGGAGGCGATCCTCGAACAGCAACTGGCCGCGCTTCAGGCGCATATCAATCAGCGGCTGGCCGCCCGGGCTTTCCCTGTGGAGATCACCGACGCCGCGCGGGAGTTCCTGCTGGCCAAAGGGACCAGCGTCCAGTTCGGGGCACGCGAACTCAAGCGGACCATCCACCGGCAATTGATCCAGCCGATTTCCGCGATGGTCGCCAATGGACTCGTCGAACCGGGCGAGCCGGTGGTTGCGGATGCGGGGGAAGACCCCGACCGGCTGGTGCTGACGACGGATCCAGCGTTGCGGCCGAGGCGCCCCCGGGCGGCCTGACGCTACTTGGGCGGCTGATAGATCACCGACTCGGAGATCGTGGTGCGTTCGCGCGCCGCGACCTCCAGCCGGAACCGTACGTTGTTGGATGCGCGGCGGTAGTCGACGCTTCCGTTCTTGAGCTGGTCAGCGTCAAGCGAAACAGCCTTCTGGTTTCCATCATCCTCGATGATCAGGGTCCCGCGGGCAGCGCCCTAGATGGCGAGTGAGTTTCGCGCCCAGCGCACCAGGAGCGAGCCCCGCTCTTCGGCCACGGTCAGGTCGAGTGAGTAGGGATCTCCGGCGGGAAGTGGGCTCTTGCGGACGCTCATCGCGATCTGGAAGCCGAGCACCACACCGAGTAACAGGAAGATGAACGAGAGCGGGATCCAGACCCAGCCCGTCTTGTAGCGCTTTCCAGTGGCGGGGTCCTTGCGGGCGCCCGGGATGCCGAAGGCTACTCCGGGGGTGGAAGGAGCGGGCTCTGCCGCAGGTTCTGGGGTCGGCGGCGGGTTGTTCAAAAGGGCGCCAAACAATTGGTGGCCGCGCTGGCTGGACTCGCGCCTCGCGCCGCTGTCGGTGTGCGGAGGCGGTGCTTCAATCACTGGAGCCTCGGCCGCGTCCGCTAGCGGGAAATCGACTGGATCCTCTAGCGCACCTCCAAGCTCAGAACGGCGGAACGGAAACTCAAGGTAGCTCGCGTCTGTCCGCAGGTGGCCGCTCTCGCGAATGAAAATCGCGCCCATGCTCGCCCGGGTGGCGAACGGCTTCACAAGCATCGTGACAGCCCCGGGCTCTGGGAAGCACTGATTGAACAGGTCGACATCCTCGACCGCAAGTCCGAAACCCTCCCGGGTATGGCTACGGTAATAACCCACGGCATAGGTCTGCCGCCCGGAGGCGCGCTTCCACCGGTCGAGCACATCGCGGAAACGGACGATTTCGTCGTCGGAGAGCTGGTAGGCCATGCCGCGCGAATGACTGCATGGAATACCCTCGAAGTCCGAGACTGTTACGACCCAGCCGCCCGGCCGGTTCGGAGACGGCTCGCAGGTTCCGATCAGGATCCCACCCATCTCAACACCGCGCCGCGGCACCAAACCGAAGCCCCGGTGGACTTCCCGCACCATCCGGTCAACAACATCAAGGTCCAGGTGCACCACAACGGGCTTCCCTGGGACTTCCCACACGTAGTGCTGCGGCCCTTTGGGTGAAGCGGCTTCCTGCCGCTGCTCAGATCCTGGTTTCATGGCTTCGGCGACTTCTCCCTCGCGCCTGCTGAAGACCCCTTTCACCTTAGCACCTCGACTTTGGGTGTCGAAACTGTGTCAATGAGATTCAAAATCAGAACTCCCGCGTTTTTCATCGGCAGACTAGGAAAAAGACTTGAGACAATCGCGGGAAGAACATGAAGGGAACGTTGTACATCGTCGCCACCCCGATCGGGCACCTTGGCGACATCACATTCAGGGGGGTCGAGACGCTCAAGTCGGTGGGCAAGATCGCCGCCGAGGACACACGCCACACACGTCAGCTGTTGGAACATTACGGAGTTTCGACACCCGTTGTCAGTTGCCATGAGCACAACGAACAGGGCCGGAGCACGGAACTGGCTGCGCTGCTCGAGGCCGGGACATCCATCGCGCTGGTAACCGATGCAGGAACTCCGCTGATCTCCGACCCCGGGTTTCGCCTGGTGCGCGCGGCGGTTGAGGCCGGGATTCCGGTGGTGCCGGTGCCGGGACCGAACGCAGCCATTGCGGCCCTGAGTGCCAGTGGGCTTCCGGCGGAGGAGTTCGTGTTTGCCGGCTTCCTTCCCGCCAAGCACGGACAGCGCCTCAGGGCTCTCGAAGCGATCGTGGCTGAGCACCGGACTGTAGTGTATTACGAGGCTCCGCACCGGATACTGGACGCGCTGGCAGATGTCGAAGCCGTGCTGGGTCCGGGGAGGCCGGTGGTGGCGGCGCGTGAGCTGACCAAAGTCCACGAAGAGTTCCTCAGGGGGCCGGTTGCGGACGTCCGCGCGACTCTGTCCGGGCGGGGATCGGTAAAGGGCGAGTTCACCTTGCTCATCGGACCCGGCCAGCCCGGGGATGCGCCACGTGACAGCGGAACGATCGCCAACGAAGTCGAAGCGCTCATCGCCGCGGGCGCTCCGCGCATGGAGGCGATCAAGACAGTAGCCCGCCGTCACGGTTTGCCGAAACGGGAGGTGTACCAAATGGCCGGTGCGGTCCATAATGAAGCATGAGCAGCCATGGCGCGTTGGTGAAGGCCGACTTGCAACGCCGGCCCGGTTACAAGGTCACGGTCCTCGACAATGGCGCGGTCTGGGTCAACCTGCCGGCTGGGTGGATCATGGATTTGAAGCCAAATACGGTGATGCTGCGGGACGGTCCGGAGAAGGTTGAGTCCGCCGATCTCGGGTTGATGGTGGTGCACCTCACGGCCGAGGGGTTCATGCACGTGCCGGTGGAAAATTTCCTCTTCAAGGCTCTTGAAGCGCTGGATGAGGTGTCGCCGGTTACCTCGCCGGTCCACACAATACGGCGGGCGGACGCCAAGATCGTCTGGGTGCACCAGGACTACATGTGTCCCAAGCACCACCGGGAGGCGTGCCACCGGACGGCAATGGTACGGGGCATCTGGGTGCAATGCCTGGTGACGTTGAGCTACTGGCGGGCGCGGGCTCCGGTGGTCGAGCCCGTGTGGGACGAGGTACTGCGCAGCTTCACGCTTGGCGTTCCGGAGGGCGAGGAGATTCCGCCCGATGATGTCCCTTCGCCGTTCATTCAGTAGGCTCTTCCGGCATCTCCTCGATCTGGCTTGCTTCCCGCGTATACACCTTGAGCGCGCGGATTGCGGCGCCGCCTGAAAATCCTCCGTAGCGCAGGCGCCGGTAGGCGGCAGCGAGCTTGGCTGGATCGCGGAGTGTCTGGGCGAGGTCCACGCCGCGGTACTTCTTCCGGAGGTACTCGCCGGCCGCCTTGGCTTCGTCGTCCCCTTCGAAGGCCTGGAGCACGGCATTCTCGGCGGCGCCCGGCGGCACTCTCCGCTGGCGCAGGCCGCTCAGCACGCGGTGCTTCCCGAACCCATCGTTATCCTTGCGCGCGGCGGCGTAGTTCTCGGCGAACTTCTGGTCATCCAGGTAGCCGTCCTTGACGAGCTTGTTGACGACACAGGAGACGTGCGCCGGATCCTCGGCGCGCTGCTCGAGTTTCACACGGATCTCGCCACTGGACAAGGCGCGGCGTCCGAGGGCCCGGAGGGCGAAATCCCAAAGTCCCAGGTAGTCGAGTTTCCGATGCGGACCGCGTGTTTGCATGGTGCATCCTTCAGCATACTGGAGTAAACTCAAGACAGGTGAACTGAACATGGAAGAAGATAAGCGCCTTTCCTATTTTTTCCTCGGCCTCGGGGTCGGCGTGGCCGTAGGGATCCTTTTTGCGCCCAAGTCGGGTGAGCAGACCCGCGACTACATCAAGACCAAGGCTGGCGAGGGGACCGGGTACATCAAGCGCCGCGGCGAAGAGTTGCGCGAGACCGCGGGCGAGTACGCCGAGCGCGGCAAGGGCGTGCTGGCGCGCCAAAAGGAGACGCTTGCGTCGGCCGTCGAGGCGGGTAAGGCCGCATACCGTGAGGCTGTTGCCGAGCGGCGCGGGGCTGCCCAGCCGGATCTCGCCAACGAAGGAGTCTAACGCCTGATGAATCAGGACGCGCTTCTCACCATCATGACGGTGGCGTTGGTCCTTTCGGCGGTGGCGATGGTCTCGGTGGCGGTGATGATGTTCGGTGTGTGGAAGAGCGTCCGTGCGGTCCAGGAGCGGGTAAACGTATTCCTGCCCAGGGCGGAGACATTCATCGACACCACACAGGCCTCGCTCACCGAGCAGCAGGCGCAGATCAAGCAGGTGGCCTCGCATGCCATGGTGGTGATTGACACGACTCAAAGACAGTTGAACCGCGTGGACGAGGCGTTCACCGAGGCGAGCCAGCGCGCCAAGGTCCAGCTTGACCGTCTGGAACTAGTGCTTGACGACACGGTCAGCAGGGTGCACAACACCGTGGTCCAGTTGAACAACTCAGTTGTGCGGCCGGTGAAGGAGATCAACGCCTTGGGGACAGGGGTACGCGCCGCGGTGCAGACGTTCATCCGCGGCCAGCGCCCGAGCGTTGCCCAGGCCACCAGCGACGAGGAAATGTTCATCTGATCGACATCCATAGCCACATCCTCCACGGAATGGACGACGGGGCTTCGGACTTCGAAGTCAGCTTGGCGATGGTTCGGATGGCTGCCGCGGATGGCACAACCGATATTGTGGCGTCGCCGCACGCGAGTCCGGACTTCGCCTATCAGCCGGAATTGGTCGACCACCGGATCGCCGAGTTGCGGGAGGCGGTTGGGGATGCGATCCAGATCCACCGGGGGTGCGATTTCCACCTGTCGTTTGACAATATCTCCGACGCGATGCGGTTCCCGCGCAAATATTCCATCAACGGCAAGGGCTATCTGTTGGTGGAGTTTTCCGATTTCGGAATTTTTCAGAACACGAGCTCGGTCTTTGAGAGAATGATGGGCGCCGGGCTTGTGCCGGTCATCACGCATCCGGAGCGGAACCGGCTGCTGCAGCAGCGGATCGGTGACCTTGAGACGTGGTCGGGCATGGGCTGCCTCATCCAGGTGACGTCGGGATCATTTCTCGGGCGGTTCGGAAACTCGGCGCAGAAGTTCTCGGACGAGTTGATGCGGCGCGGCTTGTGCGACGTTGTGGCGAGCGATGCGCATGATCTCGAGCACCGGCCGCCGTCACTCAAGGAAGTCCGGGAACACTTGGCGCAGCGTTATGGCGAGGACCCCGCGCGCCGTGTGACCGAAGAGATTCCGGCGGCGGTTATCTCGGGTATTCCACTGCCCCGGAAGCTTCAGAGTGGTGAGCGCAAGAAGTGGTACCAGTTCTGGTAGCCGGACCCGGTGTCAAACTCTTCTTGCCGTTCGAGGCTCCGTTGCGTCCGTGGCCGTTGCTGATCCACTTGATGAAGCGGTTCAACGTGGCTTCGGTGCGGGCCTGCGCTTTGGCAAGCTCGCGAAGCTCGTCCCGGATGTTCCGCTGATCCTTTGCCAACGCGGTCACAACCTTGATTCCGGCCGGGACGAGATTGGCCGTCGCGTCGACCTTGGTGCTCAGTTTGGCGATTTGTTCGTCATTCCGTCCGGCCAGCGGCGATGCGCATGGTAAAATTGCCCTAGGGTGGTGCTGGGCCGGTAGCTCAGTGGTAGAGCATCTGACTTTTAATCAGAGGGTCGCGGGTTCGAGCCCCGCCCGGCTCACCAGCTCCAAATTTTTGAATCTAAAAGATTTAGAGAAACGTGGCTCTTTCGCGCAGTTGATACGTCGCTTTAGAATTGGAGACGTATGCTCACGCTGTATAGACGGCACCTTGCCAGCTGCCCTCACACTTCCCGGAGGGACCGGCGTTGCCGGTGTCCAATTTGGGTGGACGGCTCCCTCAAGAACGTCCGCGTCAATCGCTCCCTAGACCTGGTGTCTTGGGAAGCGGCGGCGAAGCTCGTTCACCAATGGGAAGCCTCCGGCACCTTCGACCAGGAAGTATCGCTCGCCGAAGCTTGCCAGAGTTTTATGGACGACGTGGAAGTGCGCCTGCGAGCGGCGACGGTCAAGAAGTACCGGGTGCTCACCCGTCAACTGCTGGACCACTTCGGCAATCCTCTACTCTCCACGATCAAGACCGACGACCTGCGAAAGCTTCGCACCACCTGGACCGACAACTCTCTCTCTGCCTCGAAGAAGTTGGAGCGGCTTCGGTCCTTTTTCAAGTTCTGCGCCGACTCTGATTGGATTCGCACGAACCCCGCCCGGGCGGTTAAAGCTGCGCCCGTGGTCGAGCCGCCCCCGTGCCATTCACCGACGAGGAGCTGGATAGACTATTCCACGCAGTGCGATGACTTCCGGTTCTCCGTCCTCCTGCACGTGCTCCTCAACACCGGCCTGCGAATCTCAGACGCAATTCAACTCGGCCCCTCCAAGGTGCATAACGGCAAGCTCTACCTGCGAACCGCCAAGACCTCGACCCCGGTTTGGCTGCCCCTGCCACCCCACCTTTAAATATGCTGGACCAGCTCACGCCCTATGGAGGCTATTGGTTTTGGAAACGCGAGGAAGGGTCCATCGAGACCACCACCGGCAACGCTCGCCGGAAACTGCGCCGGCACGCTAGACTTGCGGGCTTGTCCGATATTCACCCTCACCACTTCCGCCATAGTTTTTCCGTTTCCATGCTCTCCCAGGGTGTCTCCGTCCCCGATGTTGCCGCGATATTGGGAAACACCCCTCGCATCGTTGAAAAGCATTATGCCCCGTGGGTTCCCAAGCGCCAGGATGCGCTGGAAAACGCCCTCAAAAAGACCTGGCCAGTATTGAAAGTTGTGAATCTGTAGAATTTCCAGCATCTGCTGAAACGTCACGCTTGCCTTTCAAATTCGGTCTGCCGTATTATCAGGTTGAAGGCCGAAACCCACCGTGGGCCGGCCGAGGAGCAGTCACGCGCCCGCGCAAAGATGCCTACGAAAGACGTTTATGAGCAAACTCATGAAAATCACTAAAGAGCTCCCACGCCTCGATGTAGCCAAAGAAATCCAGAGTGAGCGGCTGGTTGTTCATCGCTAAAGTTATTGTTCGATTTCTCCAGGATACCGGCAACAGACTTTTCTCGCGGTCCTTTAACTCGAAATCGAAGTTGTGCGACAGAGCATTTCGAATTATCCGACCAAAGTGATACCATG
Organism: Acidobacteriota bacterium; assembly: GCA_016871015.1. Lineage (GTDB taxonomy): Bacteria > Acidobacteriota > Terriglobia > Bryobacterales > Bryobacteraceae > SYLY01. Next base: position 7,468 of record VFZX01000379.1, read on the forward strand.
GTTCAGCCTTGAGCGCCTTGTCTTGTCCGGTTTTTTGGGAGTAATCCTTCACCAGTTCAAAAGACTCCTTTATGAGGGGCTGCGCGACCGGACACATCCTTGACACTTTAGCCTGGATTCTTGCTTGACACTTATCAAGGGCGGGTGCGGCTCGATCTTCACCTTACACCTTCT
>VFZX01000380.1 GCA_016871015.1 Acidobacteriota bacterium
AGCTGCACGGGAGCGCATTCGTGTTCAACCAGAACGACAACCTGGACGCGAACGCCTGGTTCGCCAACACTCGCGGCCAGCGCAAGGGCAACTTCCGGCGCAACCAGTTCGGTGCGTCGGTAGGTGGCCCAGTCCGGCGCAACCGCACGTTCTTCTACGGCGACTATCAAGGCACGCGGGCTTCATCGGAGGGAAGCACGGGCGTGGCCACGCTTCCGAGCGCCGCGTTCAAACAGGGCGATTTCCGGAACCTGGTGAACGGCACTGGACAAGCAGTCACGCTGTTCGACCCCGTGACCACCGCCTCCAATCCTTCCGGCGCCGGATTCATACGGACCCCGTTTCCCGGCAATGTGATTCCGGCGAGCCGCATCAATCCCGCCGCGCGGGCGCTGATGGCGCTCTATCCCGAGGCCAACAATCCCGGTGTCGGTCCGGCGCGCGTCAACAACTTCGTGTTCCAGCAGCCGTCCCGCTCCAGCTCCTATCAATTCACAGGCCGCGTGGATCATGAGATCTCCGCCATGCACCGGCTCTTCGGCCGCTACACCCGGTCGCGCGGATCGAGCACCGTGCTCGGCGACTACGGGACACCCGGCGATTCCGTGCTCGGCTTCAATCCCGGATCCGTCTCGCAAAGCGCCGCGCTGAACGATACCTACAGCTTCAGTCCGACCACGCTGCTCAACGCCCGGCTCGGATTCGCGCGCGACTACAGCGCACGCACGCCGCTCCACGAGGGCATCAGCCTCGCTCAATACGGATTCAACCCGTCGCTCGACGCGGTCCGTGAGGAAAACAGCCTTCCCGGATTCCGGCCCGCGGGCTACGGCGGCCTTGGTCCGCAAGGGGGCGACCGCATCCGGCTCGCCAATGACATCTGGCACCTCAACTCCGACCTCACTTCAATCCGCGGATCGCACACGGTCAAGATCGGCGGTGAGTTCCGGCTCTACAACCAGAACGCCTATCAGGCCGGATCGGAGAACGGCCAATTCTCGTTCCCGATCTCCTGGACGCAGGGGCCCGATCCGCAGCGCGCCACACTGACCGCGGGCGACGGACTCGCGTCGTTCCTGCTTGGCATCGGAAGCGGCAGCATCACGAGCACCCCGCGCCTGGCCGTCCGCAACGCTTACTGGGGACTGTTCGTCAACGACGACTGGCGAGTCTCCTCGCGGCTCACTCTGAGCCTCGGCCTGCGGTATGAAGTGGAGCAGCCCCGCACCGAGCGCTACAACCGTTTCGCGACCTTCGATTTCCGCCGCCCATTCCCGATTCCTGTTCCTGGAATGCCGGGGCTCCTGGGGACGATGACCCATCCGGGAGTCGACGGCGAGCCGCGTGGCAACCTGGATCCCGCGCGGCGCAACTTCGGTCCGCGGTTCGGATTCTCCTACCGCTTGCATTCCCGGACGGTGGTCCGCGGCGGGTACGGCGTCTTTTTCTCTCCCGTATTCGGATACACCGCGCCCAACAGCTTCGGCACCAGCGGCGCGCTGATCACCACTCCGTGGGTGGCAAGCCTCGACGGACTGCGCCCTCTCAACTACCTGAACAACCCGTTCCCCGATGGAGCCCTCCGCAAATCGAACGAACCGGTGGATGTCACGCAGATGGGCCAGAGCGTCATCATCACGGACCGGCGCAATCTCAACAACATCTATACACAGCAGTGGAACCTCAACCTTCAGCGCGAGATTCCGGGCAACATCCTGATTGAAGCCGCCTACGCCGGCAATCGCGGAGTCCGCCTGCCAGTCGGTATCCTGTTCAACCAGATCCACCCGGTTCACCAGGCGTTGGGACCCGGGCTTTCGGATGTGGTTCAGAATCCCTTCTTCGGGATCGTCCCTCAAGGCCCGCTCGCGCAACGCACGATCACGTGGAGCCAGTTGCTGCGGCCCTATCCGCACTACGGCAGCATCCAGACCTACATGCAGAACATGGCCGACTCGATCTACCACTCGTTCACCTTGAAGGTCGAGCGCCGGCTGTCGCGTGGACTCCTGGGCCAACTGGCCTACACGAACGGGAAGCTGATCGACAATGGCTCGGGCCGCCTGGTCAATATCACTGACTTTGTTCCGCCGGTGCAGAACGCCTACGACTTGCGGGCGGAGAAGTCGATTTCTGAAGGTGACGTCTCACAGCGGCTGGTGCTGTTCGGCAGCTACGACATTCCCTTGGCGAGCAAGAACCGGTTCCTCGGTGGCTGGTCCGTGAGCGCCTGGGGGACGTTCCACACCGGATTCCCGGTCGGCCTGATTTCGACCGGCAACACGGGCGTGGGAAACGCGGTGACGCGTCCCACTAGCCTCGGCCGGTCCGGCACGCTGACGGGCTCCACGCAGTCCCGGCTGAATCAATACTTTGACACCACGGCGTACCGCATTCCCGATCCCTTCACGTTCGGCAACGTAGCAAGGACGCTGCCCGATGTGCGCGGACCGGGCCGCGGACAAGTGGACCTGACGTTGCACAAGGACTTCGCCGTGACCGAGCGGATCCGGTTCCGGCTCCGGGCGGAAGCCTACAACATCAGCAACACGCCGTTTTTCGACATGCCGGCGGACAACCGGGGCGTGGCCACGTTCGGGGTGATTTCCAGCGCCCGCCTTCAGCGGACGCTTCAGCTATCCGGCCGGTTCGTGTGGTGATCCGCTAAGATCGGGTTGATGACCGCGAAGCGTGTTGCCGTCCGCAAGTCAGGCGTGCTGTCCGCCGACCTGGACGGCACTACCATGATCCTGAACCTGGGAAACAGGAGCTACTACACTATGGCTGGGGTCGGGCCCCGTGTGTGGGAGTTGGTCCAGGAGCCTCGCGACGTGGCCGGCTTGGTCGACTGCATTGCCACCGAATACAACGTCGAATGGGAACGCGCCGAAAAAGACATCCGCGACTTCCTCGCCGACCTCGACCGCAACGGCCTGATCGATTGTGAGTATTGAGCGCTCCGGAGCGGGCTGCTGCCGCGGGAATCGAGTACCGGGGACCCTTTGCACGACCGGATCGAGAACCACCCCGGGGCATGCAACGCCCGGACCGTTGTCGACGCCTACAAACGCTGGGGAGCGGACTGCGGCGCGCATCTCTCTGGCGGTTCATCTGCGCGTCCACGCTACGGGCAATCGTCACGCAGCCGGGCTTCCGGCGCGAGGTCAATGAGCCATTCGTCGCCGGGCACATGTGCGGGTTCGCCATCAGCGACAGCGGCACCGTCTACAAAGATGTGTTCCCCCTCAAGCCCGGTCATGTCCTACGGATCACAGGACGACCGTAAGTACGCGGACCACTTCTTCGAAATCCTGGAGGACACCGTGCGTCGGCGAATGCCTACGGACTCGCCGGTGGCCTCGGAGCTGAGCGGCGGGCTCGATTCGTCGTCCATCACCGCCGTCGCGCGACATGTGAGCTCGCGCCAGGGACGGGAAATAGATTCACTCGTCTTTCCCGGGAGCCCGGGCGTAGTCAAGCTCGTCCGGAGCCGGGCCTGTTCGAGCAGTCCGCCGCATGACCGTGGATCATCGCGGGCGCCGGGCAGCTACACGGAAAGCCGGCTAAGGTCGGCGGGTCCCACTGCTGCCGTCCGGCGTATTACCAATGTGGCCATGCGTCAGATCAGAAACTTTGCCAAGCGGCATCAGTTACAACTGGCTGCTGATACCCCAGTGAGGTCCTGGCTGTAAGAAGGTTCCTTTCCGGCCTAGAATCTGCGCCTCATCGCCACCCCGTTCTTCCACCGACCCTAAACCTAAAGTAAGGCCGGAACCAGTCTGATCCTCCGGACCACGCCTGTCAGCGGTACTCTATGGAAGTGATTGCATCATTGCGAAACCGCTTCAACGGACTTTGGAATCCCGCAGGCTACTCGCGGTTTCTCGCAACCATCGAGCGGGAGTGTGGAATGCCGGTCCCGTTCCGCCTCAACGAGACCCCTTTCTTCCTGCCCCGGGAACTCGCCGGCCGCCTCGCCGCCGCCGGGACAGAGTTGATCCGCCAGCTCTCGACGCCAGCCTACCGCGCCGCCGCGGACCGCTCCGTCCCAGACCGCTACCACGCACCGGGCGAGCCGCCTAACCCCTTGTTTCTTCAGGTGGATTTCGGCCTGCTCCGCGAGTCTGACGGATCCCTTGGAGCCCGTCTGGTCGAAATCCAGGCCTTCCCGTCGCTCTATGCATTTCAGCCGGTGCTGGCGCGCGCCTACATTGAGGCATACGGCCTCGACCCGGGCCTCGAATACCTCATGTCCGGGCTGGATGCCGGCACCTACGGCACCATCCTCCGCCAAGCCATCCTCGCCGGCCATGGCCCGGCCGACGTCGTGCTGCTCGAGATCGACCCGCTTCACCAGAAGACTCTTCCGGACTTCGTCCTCACGGAACGCCTCTGCGGGATCCGTACCGTGTGCATCACCGAAGTGGAAAAACGTGGCAATCGGCTCTTCCACGGTGGCCGCGAGATCCGAAGAATCTACAATCGCACCATCGTCGACGAGCTCGAACGTAAGGGAACCCGCCTGAATTTCGACTTCCGCGACGAACTGGACGTCGAATGGGCGGGCCACCCCAACTTCTATTTCCGGATCAGCAAATTCTCGCTGCCGTTCCTGCGGCACCCAACCGTCCCCGGCTCCTGGTTCCTGAGCGGCCTGACCCAGATCCCCGATGACCTGGAGAACTATGTCCTCAAGCCTCTGTACTCATTCGCCGGACTGGGCGTCAAGATCGGTCCCACGCGGGAGGATATCGCCGCCATCACCCAACCCGACCAGTACATCCTGCAGGAGCGCGTCCATTTCACGCCGCTGATGGACACTCCGCACGGTCCCGCCAAGGTCGAGGTCCGCGTGATGTACATCTGGCCCGAGGGCGGGGAACCCACACCGGTGTGCAACATCGTCCGCACGGGCCGCGGAAAAATGATGGGCGTCGACCACAACAAGGATCTCGAATGGGTCGGCGCCACGGCGGCACTGATCGCTTAAGTGATACAACAGAGAATCATGGACCGTCGAACCTTCCTCACCCTCCCAGCGGCCGCCGCCGTGGCCGCTCAAGGTGAACTCACGCAGACCGAGGTTTGGCAGGCGGGTACGGACGGCTATCACACCTACCGGATCCCGGCGCTGCTGATCACCCGCAAAGGCACGCTGCTCGCCTTCTGCGAAGGCCGCAAGGACTCGCGCTCTGACTCGGGCAACATTGACCTGTTGGTGAAGCGCAGCACCGACGGCGGCCGTACCTGGTCCGCGCAACAAGTCGTGTCGGACATGGGCGCGGACACCATCGGCAACCCGTGCCCCGTGCAGGACCGTAAGACCGGGGCCATCTGGCTGCCGCTCACCCGGAATCCCGGCAACCTGGCCGAGCGTGAAATCGAGAAGGACAGTTCGCGTGGCACGCGCACCGTCTGGATCACCTCCTCGCGCGACGATGGCAAGAGCTGGGCCGCGCCCGCCGAGATCACCGCCACCACCAAGGATCCGAACTGGGGCTGGTACGCGACCGGACCGGGGAACGCGATCCAGTTGCGCAGCGGACGCCTGCTGGTCCCCTGCGACCACCGCCGCTTTGGAAGCCAGGCGCGCCACTCCCATGTGATCTACAGTGATGACCGTGGTAAGTCCTGGCGCCTGGGCGGTAGCGCACAACCCGATACCAATGAATGCGCGGTAGTGGAGCTTAATGATGGATCGCTGCTGCTGAACATGCGCAGCTATCACGGAAAGAACCGTCGCGCGCTGGCGCGTTCCACCGACGGCGGCTTGACGTGGGGCGAGTACCGCCTGGATGACGCGCTGGTGGAGCCCGTGTGCCAGGCGAGCTTTATCCGCTACGGCCCCAAACATCTGCTGTTCTCGAATCCCGCGAGCACCCGGCGTGAAAAGATGACTGTGCGGTTCAGCGCCGATGAGGCGCGTACCTGGAGCAGCGGTGCGGTTCTGCACGCCGGGCCAGCCGCCTATTCCGCGCTCGGGGTGCTCAAAGGTGGTAGGATCGGATGCTTGTACGAGCGTGGCGAAAAATCCTCTTATGATAGGATCACGCTTGCAACCTTTCCTCTCACATGGCTAACGCATGGATCGAATACCTGAAGACGGTCGACACGCCGACGCTGTCGAACGCGATTGAACTGCTGGGAATCCGCCCCAGGCATGAAGGATTCACGTCGCTCGAAATCCGCTGCCAGTTTCCGGAATTCGGGCGGATGGTGGGCTACGCTGTCACCGCGCAAGTGGAGACGATGACGCAGCTCGAGCCGCTCGACCGCGGCAAGTTCGCCGACCTTTATGAGGCCCTCGAAGCCTCGGCCAAGCCCGGCGTGATCGCCTTCCAGGAGATCGGCGGGCGCGGCAGCTTCGCGGCCCACTGCGGGGAGGTGATGGCGACCATCTTCACACGTCTGGGCGGCGTGGGGCTGGTGAGCGACTGCGGTGTGCGCGACATCCCCGAGGTCCGCGCGATGGGATTCCAGTACTTCGCGCGCGGCCGGGTGGCCTCGCACGCGAACTTCCGGATCGCGCGCGTGGGGGTGCCGGTGCAGATCGACGGTGTCGTGGTTCAGCCCGGCGACATCCTGCACGGAGATGAGAACGGCCTGCTGTTGATCCCGGCGGGACTGGAGGATTCTCTCCCCGGCAAGGTCGAGGAGGTGCGCGTCCGCGAGCGGAAACTGATGGACTACGTGCGCGGCGAGGACTTCCTATTACCGAAGCTCCGGCAGATCATGGTGGAGTAGCCAGTGGCGGTGTGGTAGACTCGGAAGTGGTCCGGTCCGGGCCATGTTGCTGTTATGTTGGCATTGATTACCATTCTCCACGTTGTGGTCTGCCTGTTCCTGATCGGGGTCGTGCTGCTGCAAAGCGGCAAGGCGGCCGATTTGGCGGGAGCGTTCGGCGGCATGGGCTCGCAGACCGCCTTTGGTCCGCGCGGCGCGGCGACGATCCTTTCAAAGCTCACCACGGCGGCGGCCGCGGTGTTCATGCTGACGTCGCTCAGTCTTTCGATTGTGGCGACACGGACGGGTGCTGGCTCAGCTTCGACGGTCCTTCAGAACGTGGGCAAGCCGAAGCAGGAGCAGAAGAAGGGTGGAGTCGAGGTCAAGGTGCCGAGCACGGGTCCTTCGGTGACGCTGACGCCTGAGGGCGCCGACCCATCGCAGTCGGTGACCATCCCGCTGCCGCTGCCGGAGTCGGCGAAGAAGGATCTCGAGAAGCAGCAGAAGCAACAGCAGCAGAAGAAGTAGGTTTAGGGCCACGCGGAGGTGGCGGAATTGGCAGACGCACTAGCTTGAGGTGCTAGCGGGTAACACCGTGGGGGTTCAAGTCCCCCTCTCCGCACCATACTCGAATCAGCCGCCCGGAGTTGGGCGGCTGATTTCACCACGCGCCCGTGGACATCCGACAGCCGGAAATCACGGCCTCCAAAACGATGCGTCAGCCGCTCGTGCTCAATTCCCATCAACTGGATATCCGCTTCACTCAGCAAGACCGTCTGAGGCGCCCGCGAAGCGATCGTGTTGTCTCGATGGTTTCCGGTGCCGGTCTCGGTCGCGAGACGCTACTCGA
>VFZX01000381.1 GCA_016871015.1 Acidobacteriota bacterium
GAACAAAGAAGGCGGGGAGTTGGACGAGAGAGCCGATTTTTACGAAGCCGCGGGAGTGGAGAACTACATCGTCTTCGACCCGGATCGTCAACTGGGCGGCGAGGACGTGTACGTGTTCGTGCGGAAGGGGGGAAAATTCGTCCGGTCGAACCAGATGTACGTTCCCGCGCTTAGACTGTGGCTGACTGTGTGGAAGGGAGTGTACATGGCGTTGGAGAGCCGGTATCTCCGATTTTGCGACGCGGATGGCGTACTGCTGCCGACGGCAAGCGAGCTGGCTGCGCGGAATGCCGATGAGCGCGACAGGGCCGCAGCCGAGCGTGACAGGCTCGCAGCCAAGCTTCGCGCCCTCGGCATCGATCCGGACCAGCCCTGATCCGCCACTCCGGGTTATTCTATACGGAGGCATGCCCACCTCCCGCCGCCATTTCTTCTTCGGCTCGCTCCTCGCAGGTGCCGTTCCCAGTGCCGGATTCGGAAGCGTCCCGTCACTCCGCGCCCTCGGCTACAAGCCCTTCTACGACAAGCTGAACGTGGCCGCCATCGGCTGCGGGGGCCAGGGTGGATCAATCCTCAACCAAGCCGCCGAAACCGAAAACCTAGTGGCCATGTGCGATGTCGATGACAACCGCGCCGCGGCCAACTTCGCCAAGTATCCCAAGCAGCCCAAGTACAAAGACTTCCGCGTCATGCTCGACAAGGAAGGCAAGAACATCGACGCCTGCACCATCGGCATCCCGGACCACATGCACGCCACCGCGGCCATCGCCTGCATGCAGCGAGGAAAGCACGTCTACGTCGAAAAGCCGCTCACCCGGACCCCGTGGGAAGCGCGCCTGCTCAAGGATGCCGCCGTCAAGTACAGGGTCGCCACCCAGATGGGCAACCAGGGATATTCGCACGAAAGCATCCGCGTGACCGCCGAGATCCTCTGGTCCGGTGCGATCGGCGACGTCAAGGAAGTTCACGTATCCGGTTCTCCCGGAACGCATCCGACCGGACTCGACAAGCTTCCCGACGAGCGCGGCGTCCCCACTGGTCTCGACTGGGACCTGTGGCTCGGCGGCGCCAGCATGCGCCCCTACGCCAGCGAGTACACGCCCTACAACTGGCGGGGATTTTTCGACTTCGGCACCGGCCAGATCGGAAACTGGGGGATCCACACCATGGGTCCGGTGAACCTCGCCCTACAGCTTGGCGCGCCCACGAGTGTCGAGATGGTGCGGCAGGAAAAGGCGAGCAAGTGGACCTTCTCCAATCGCGCCGTCATCCGTTTCGAATTTCCGGCCCGGGGTGGAATGCCGCCGGTCACCGTGTACTGGCACGACTCGGCACAGTCCGATGATCCGGAATCTTTTCGCGTAGCGGGTATGGAGAACGAAGTGATCCTGCCGCCGAGCGACAATCTTGGTGACAAGGGGCGCGGCACGGTCCGGCGCACGGAAGGCGGCGGCAAGCGCAGCACGCAGAAATCCGCAGGCCCCCGCACCGGCGCCGGCGGGCCCGGAGTTCCAGTCTACGGCCCTGGTGGCGCGAGCGTCGTGCAGCGCCCGGGAGTGCTGGCGGGCAACGGCGCTGTGTTCCTGGGATCGAAAGGCACGATGGCAACCGTGTCGCGGGGCGAGGGAGTCCACCTGCTACCTGCCGAACGCTGGAAGGACTACGTGCTGCCTCCGCAGTTATTGACGCGGTCGCCGGGCCACATGCGGGACTGGATCCGGGCGTGCAAAGGCGGCGACGCGGCGTGCTCAGACTTCAGCGTCTCGGCGCCGTACACGGAGTGGATGCTGCTCGGAGTGATCGCATTCCGGGTCCCCGGCAAGCTTCTGTGGGACAGCAAGCTGATGCGCTTCACAAATAGTGCCGAAGCCAACCAGTATGTCAAACCGGTATTCCGCAAGGGATGGGAGCTGAAACTGTAATGGCGTTCCGCGTGGGAGTGACCCGCGATTTCCTGGGCCACGACGGCTCGATCACGTTTGGCGACATCGGACTCGGGGTGCTGGAAGAGGCGGGTATCGCCTGGAATTTTCTTCCCGGCCACGCGCCGGAAATCCTACCCGAACACGTCGCCGGATTCGATGGCCTGCTTGTGCTCGCGCCGCGCATCTCGGCGGCGACGCTCGCGGGGAATCCGGACTTGGCCGTCGTGGCCCGGTTCGGCGTCGGCTATGACAGCGTGGATGTGGCCGCCTGCACGCGGCTCGGCATCGCGCTGACCATCACGCCCGACGGAGTCCGGCGGCCCGTGGCGGTGGCGGCGATGACGCTCCTGCTGGCCCTGGCGCACAAGCTGCTCCTCAAGGACCGCATGACCCGCGAAGGCCGCTGGGGCGACAAACTCCAGCACATGGGCGTCGGCGTCACCGGCCGCACGGTGGGCGTCGTCGGGCTCGGCAACATCGGACTCGAACTGTGCTCGCTGGCGCATCCGTTCGGCATGCGCGTGGCCGGCTACGATCCGTATCCGAAACCGGCGGACCCACGCATGGCCGGAGTCACGCTCATGGATCTGGATGCGCTTCTCGCTGAGTCCGATTTCGTCTGCGTGTGCTGCGCCCTCACGCCGGAAACGAACCGGCTGATTGACGCGCGGCGGCTGGCGTTGATGAAGCGCAGCGCGTTCCTGATCAACGTGGCGAGGGGTCCGGTGGTGGACCAGGAGGCGCTCACGCAGGCGCTACGCTCAGGCGCGATCCAAGGCGCCGGACTCGACGTGTTCGAAACCGAGCCCGTCCCGCCCGATGAGCCGCTGCTGAAGCTCGACAACACGATCGTCGCGCCGCACGGCCTGTGCTGGACCGACGAGTGCTTCCGCGGAATCGGCTACAGCGCTTGCCGGTCCATCGCGGCGATCGCCGCGGGTGAGACGCCTGACACCATTGTCAACCGTGAGGTGGCCGGCAGTCCCCTGTTTCAGGCCAAGCTCAGGCGAACAGCTTCCTGAGGACCCGGCCGCGGACATCCGTCAGCCGGAAGTCGCGCCCCTGGAAGCGGAAGGTCAGCTTTTCGTGGTCCAGCCCCAGCATGTAGAGGAGCGTCGCGTGGACATCGTGGATCTCGATCTTCTCTTCCGCCGGTGAGAATCCCAGATCATCAGTGCCGCCCACGGTGATGCCCGGACGGATGCCGCCGCCCGCCATCCACAGGGTGTAGGCGTCGATATGGTGATTGCGGCCGGCCTTTCCGTTCTCGCGTGACTCTCCCATTGGGGTCCGCCCGAACTCGCCGCTCCAGACCACCAGCGTCTCGTCGAGCAGTCCGCGTTTCTTCAGGTCGCGGACAAGCGCCGCGGTGGGCTGATCGATCTCGCGCGTGACTTCGGTGAGCGGCTGTCCGAGATCCGCGTGATGATCCCAATCGGCGTGATAAAGCTGCACGAACCGGACTCCGCGTTCGACGAGCCGCCGTGCGAGCAGGCAGTTGTTGGCATAGGTTGCTTTGCCCGGCTCGGCACCGTACATGGCCAGCGTTTCTCGCGATTCGGTCGAAAAATCGATCAGTTCCGGACCCGATGACTGCATCCGGTAAGCCATCTCATATTGCGCGATCCGGGTAGTGATCTCCGGATCACCGGTCTCGGCGAGCGCCGTCAGGTTGAGATCGCGGATCGCCTCGATCGCCTTGGACTGGTGATCCTTGGTGATGCCCGGAGGCGTGGCAAGATTCAGGATCGGATCACCGCCACTGCGGAACGGGACGCCTTGGTAAGCAGTGGGCAGGAATCCGCTGGCCCACAGGGCAGCGCCACCACGGGGTCCACGCGGACCCGATTGGAGCACCACATAACCGGGCAGGTCCTGCGACTCGCTGCCGATCCCATAGGTTGCCCAAGCGCCCATGGCCGGCCGTCCGAAGCGCACCGATCCAGTGTTGGCGAAGCACTTCGCCGGACCGTGATTGAAGTTCTCCGTGGCGACTCCCTTGACGAACGAGATGTCGTCGGAGATGCTCCCGATATGCGGCAGCAGGTCCGAAACCCACGCCCCGCTGTTGCCGTGCTGTTTGAACGTGCGCTTCGTTCCGAGCAGCTTCGGCTTTTCCTTCGTGAAGCTGTCCATGAAAGCGAAGCGCTTGCCCTTGAGGAGCGAATCGGGACACTCCTTGCCGTCAAACTTCTGGAGATCGGGCTTGAAGTCCCACAGTTCGAGCTGGCTGGGACCGCCGCACATGAACAGGTAAATCACGTTCTTGATGCGCGCCGGGAAATGTCCCTTCTTGGGCGCAAGCGGATTGCCGCTCGACGCCGGTGCGGCGAACATCGAGCCATTGCTCAACAGCGACGCAAGCGCCACTTTGCCGACTCCGATTCCGCAGCGCGAAAAGAGCTGCCGGCGGGTTTGAAGCTGGAGAATCCGGTCTTCGTGGGTCATGTGCGATTACTCCCGGGTAAGGAAACTGTCGAGATTGAGAAGAACGCGCGACGCCGAGGTCCAGGCTGCGAGCAGCGGGATGTCCGCCTTCTCCGCCGTGGGCAGCTTCAAGACTTCGCTGGCACGGTCGGGCGAGGTGCGGTATTCGTCCACGCGCGAGGCAAGAAATTCGCGGAACCGTTCCTTTTCAGCGGGCCGGGCCGGCCTGGACGTAGCAAGCTGAAATGCGTAGTCGATCCGTTCCGGATCGGCCGCGCCGCCTTCGCCGATCACGCGCTGCGCGAATCCTTGGGAGAACTCGATGAAGGCGAGGTCGTTCAAGGTGGTCAACGCCTGGAGCGGCGTGTTGGACCGGTTGCGGCGCGTGCAGGCCGAAGTGGCGTCTGGCGCGTCGAAAACGAGCAGTCCGGGAAACGCCGCCGAGCGTTGGAAGAACGTGTAGATGGCGCGGCGGTAGCGGTCGCCATCTTTGCTCGTGGGCCACTCGCGCTTCACCTGCGTGACCGAGGTCGCACCTTCAGGAATCGGGGGGTAGACGGATGGCCCACCGACGGCGGGGGAAAACAGTCCGCTCGCCGACAGAGCCGCGTCACGCACGATCTCAGCGTCGAGCCGCAGGCGGTTCTGCCTCGCCAGCAGCTTGTTGTACGGATCCACTTCCTCAACGTCAGCACGGTTCTTCGACGACTGGCGGTAAGCCGCCGACATCACGATCAGGCGGTGCATTTCCTTCTGGCTCCAGTTCTTCGCGAGGAACTCGGACGCCAGCCAGTCCAGCAACTCGGGATGTGAAGGCTTCGAGCCGACGGCGCCGAAGTCCTCCTGCGTCTCGACGATCCCCTTGCCAAAATAGTGCTGCCAGAACCGGTTCACCGTCACGCGAGGCGTGAGCGGATTGTTGGCCGCCACCAGCCACCGCGCAAAGTCGAGCCGGGTGTTGGCCTCAGGCGGGAGTTGCGGCAGGACAGACGGAATCGCCGGCTTGACCGTGATTCCCTTACGCGTGAAGTCGCCCGCAAGGTGAATATAGGACTCGCGCGTCGAGTCCAGCTCCCGCATGACCAGCGCGGTGGTAATCTTGGGCTGGCGTTGCCGCAGCGCGCGCAGGTTCGCCATTCTTTCGAGGAACGCGAGATCCTTTGAAGGATCCTCGCCCCGCCCGCGGACCTCGCGCATGTAGCGGATCATCTCGGCGGACAGCGCCTTGAACTGCGCCAGGAAGGCGGCCTGCTTCTGGACCTCCTCAGGCGTCGGGACCTCCATCACCGGGCGGTTGAAATCACGGCGCTCGGCCTCGGTGGTGATCTCGTCGACGTTGTTCAGGTAGGCGAAGATCTGGTAGAACTCTTTCTGGCTCACCGGATCATACTTGTGGTCGTGGCAGCGGGCGCAGCCGAGCGTGAGTCCAAGGAACGCAGCGCCAGTGGTGGCTACGCGGTCGACCACGGCTTCGACGCGGTACTGCTCGAAGTCGATGCCGCCCTCGAAGTTGCTTGGCGTGTTGCGGTGGAATCCGGTGGCGATGATCTGCGGGATCGTCGCGTTGGGAAGCATGTCGCCCGCGAACTGTTCGATCACGAACTGGTCGAACGGCATGTCCTTGTTCATCGCGTCGATCACCCAGTCGCGATAGCGCCACATCGTGCGCGGAGCGTCGATGGTGTATCCGTCGGAGTCCGCGTAACGGGCGATGTCGAGCCAGTGACGGGCCCAGCGCTCCCCGTAGTGCGGTGAATCGAGCAACCGGTTCACGGCTCGGGCATAGGCTTCGGGACTTGAGTCGGCGATGAAGTCGCGGACCTCGGCGGGCGACGGGACCAGTCCGGTGAGGTCGAGCGAAACACGGCGCAACAGCGTGGCTTGGTCAGCTTCCGGCGACGGCTTGAGTCCTTCTATTTCGAGCCGCGCGAGCACGAATGCATCAATCGGATTGCGCATCCACGCCGGATCCTTCACCGCCGGAGGCTTCGGAGCCTTCACCGGCTGGAACGCCCAATGGTCCGCCCCCGCGCGCTTGGTGACACGCGTTTCGGCTGGCCACGGCGCGCCCATGTCGACCCACTTCTTGAGCGCGGCGATTTGTTCTGGCTTCAACTTGCCGGTGGGAGGCATTTTCAGCGTCCCGGATTGTTCCACTGCCTCGATCAGGACGCTGGCGGCTGAATTGCCAGGCTGGATCGCGGCGCCGCGGTTGCCGCCGGCCAGGATGGACTCACGCGAGTCCACCGCAAGTCCACTTGATTTGTTCCGTTCGTGGTGGCACCCTTGGCAGGTCCTGAGAACGGGCCGGACCTGGGATTCAAAGAAGGCGACACCAGCGTCTTGGGCAAGAGACAGGGAGGTGAAAACCAGCAGCGCAACCGGTCTGACCATAGCGATTCTAATGTATCGCAGTTGGGGGTCCCAATAGTGAAGCCGAGTGAGAGTCCGGACCGAACGACTCTGCCGCCGCGACGGCCTCACCCACAACCTTGGGCGGATCTGATGGCGTTGGCCGCCTGAATGAGCTGAGCGCCTTGGCCGGCGGTAAGCTGCCCATTCTTGATCTTCGCTTCGACCTGGGCGATGAACGCGTTCAGCTTCCCGCAAGCGGCTCGATCGTTGTTGACGTTGTTGTCGCTCAGCAGAGTCGAGGCTTCTCCCAACGGAGCGCTCAAACTGTTCGCAACGTTCTGGGGCAGGCCCATGCCATTAAGGGCGGTCACGAGGTTTGTGACGGCCTGGGCGGGAGTAATGACGGACCAGGTGAGGCTGGCTGGCGAAACGTCCGGATTGCCTGCCAAATCGAGAGCCCGCACCTGCACGGTATGGCTGCCAATCGTCAGCGTCGAGTACATCGCCGGGCTGGAGCAGGGCGTGTAAGCTGCACCGTCACGGCTGCACTGGAACGCGGCAATTCCCAGGTTGTCGATCCCGCTGAAAACCAACGTGATGGAGTTGGACATGGTGGACCCGCCGCTGGCCACGGGCGCCCCGTTCCCGTCGACGGCCGAGACGAGGGTGGTGTCCGGTGGCATTATGTCCACCGTCCAGGTGTAACTGGCGGGCGTTGCGTCCATGTTGCCAGCGGCATCGGAGGCGCGCACCCGGAAGGAGTGAGCTCCGTTCGCCTGTGCGAACCGGAGACATCCTTGACAAGTGTGCCGGTGGGCGGTTGACACAAACGAAGGGTAACC
>VFZX01000382.1 GCA_016871015.1 Acidobacteriota bacterium
GAAGACGCGGATCTGGCCGCCGCGGCGATCGAACTTGCCCAAGTGCAGGTATTCCAGCAGGCGGCGTTCCAGGCTGAGGCACGGCGTCCCCGGCAGAGTTTGTTTGACTACCTAGGATAGGCGCCGGCTATCCCACCAGCTTCTGCCAAAGGGACTGCCCGGTGGACTTCTGCGTGTCGGGCCTGATGGCAAGGGAACGGGCGATCTCGATTGCAGCCTTCCCAACGGGTGACTTTGCCGGTGCGAGCATCCCGTCATAGATCGCGCTCTGAATCGCGCGGTAGTCGTTGGGGACGGTCGCCGCCACCTCGACGCCGAGCAGGCCGCCGATCTGGTCGGTGGTCAGTTCGCCTTTGTGGTAGCGGTTCACGACGACTCCGATCTGGCTGCTCGATATCCCGCGGCGGGCGAATTCGCTGAGCCGCTGCCCCGCGAGCTTGAGTGAGATGACTTCCGCGGTTGTGACAAGGAAAATCCGCTCGGCCGCACGCGCTGCCTCAATGGTGGCATTGTTGATCAACTCGGGCAAGTCGAAGATCACCGTGGAGTATTGCCGCCTGGCGTACTCGAGAAGATGGTAGTAATCGCTCCACTGGGGCATTGGCCCGTCTTCGTCAGGTTTCGCGCAGATCAGGTCGAGCTCGCCGTATTTGGAAATCAACCCCTGCCAGGTGATCGCGTCGATTCGTGACGCCCGCTCGAGCAGAGACCGGAGCCCTTGTGGCGGATTCAGGTTCAGCATCATCGCGCTCACGCCCGACCGCAGATCGGCGTCGAGGAAGAGTGTCCTGCTGCGCAAGTGGTTGGCGAGCGCCGCGGCGGAGTGCAGCGCCACCGTCGTTGCCCCGGACCCGGCCTTGGACGGCATGAACAGGAACACCTTGCTCTGAATGCGGGCCCTGGTCACTTCGTCCCGCTTGCGGATCGCCCGAAGACAGGCTTCGTCGAACTCCCGCATGGAGAACCGCGCTGGTATCCAGGTTTGGATCTCGCCCCAGTCAGGCTCCCTGCGCCAATCCGGCGCCATGATTCCGACGCGGGGAGTCGCCGGCGCGTTGGAGGCAAGCGCCTCAGAAATCGCCGTCGCCCGGTCCGCATCCTGGAAGTCGATGAGCGCCACATCCGGGGAAAGGCCGTTGCAGGTGCGCACAACCTCATGGCCAGTTGCGTGATATCCAAACACGCGAACAAGTTGCAGGACACCCATATCGGCGGCCGCCCGCCTTAAGGTGTCCTCCAATCGCATGTCTGAAGTGACCAGTATGGCCGAGATCATCTCGACCTACCATCGGCGTTTCCTGCAGAACTCTATAGAGAAGAGGAGAATGAAAGGCGAACCTCTCAAAAAATCCTACGTGCCCTCTTGACGTATGCCGCTAGGAGATTTACCATCGTTTCGTGGAGCCAAGTGGTCCATTATGGACCAGAGGGCCACAGAAGTGGGAGGTTGTGGAGTGGACGCCCTGATCGCAGGTCAGAATAGTCCCGCTACACCTCCGGACCCGCCACGGGGCAATGTCCAGGTCAAGATCGATGACAAGGGACGCCTCAAGCTGCCCGCGCCTTTTGTTGCGTACGTGCAGGCGCTGGGCAGCCAGTTGGTCCATGTCACATCGATTGACAAGCGCACGGTACGAGTATATCCCATCTCAGTCTGGCGGAGGTTTGAAAACGAGCTGAATTCCCGGGACTTCAACCAGGAGATCGCGCAGCGGATCTGGCGGATCGCCCGCCACTACGGGGGGGATGCGGTCATTGACGATCAAGGCCGGATTTTGATCCCTGGCGAGTTGCGCCAGGACCTGAAGTTGAAAGATGCCCAGGTTTATCTTTGTCCGGAAAAGTCGGGCCGCTTTGACTTGGTCACGAAACAGGACTACGACGCGAGTCTCGGCGACGCCCTGGCACATGCCCCAGAGGACGGCAAGTACGCCGAGAGCATGCAATTGCCATGATATATGCCGCCCCAACACCAGCCCGTCATGCCCGTGGAGGTAGTGGACTACCTCCGGATCCTGCCGGGTGGCGTGTATGCCGACGTCACTTGCGGCTTGGGTGGCCATGCGCGGCTGATCCGCGATCAGCTCTCGCCCGAAGGCTGTCTGGTGGCCCGCGACCGGGACGCCGACTCGCTCGATTTGGCCAGGCCGAAGCTCGAAACAGGAGCCGGACGGCTGATCTTCGACGAGGGGCCATTCTCAACCCTGCGCGAGTCGCTCGACCGGCTGGGTATCCCGGCGCTCGACGGGTTGCTCGCCGACTGCGGGGTTTCCATGTACCAATTGACCTCGGCCGAGCGGGGATTCTCCATCACTCGGCCGGGGCCCCTCGACATGCGGATGTCGCGCAAGCAGGAACTCACCGCGGCCGACATCGTCAATTTTTCCTCGGAGCGAGAAATCGCCGATATCATTGTCCGAAATTCGGAAGAAAGGAGGTGGCGGAAACTCGCTGGAGCGATTGTGCGGGCGCGTCCGATTTACACCACGGATCGTCTGGCAGCCGTAATCGAAAAAGCGGCCGCGCCCCGCGCAAGACTGCATCCGGCGACTCTCGTATTCCAAGCCCTCAGAATCGCCGTCAACCAGGAACTGGACGAATTGGAGGCGCTGATGCGCCAAATTCCACTTTGCATCCGTCCGGGCGGGCGAGCCACCGTAATTACATTTCACTCTCTGGAAGACCGGATTGTCAAGAGAGCATTTCAAGAACTGGAGCGCCAGGGAAAGGCGTCGATCCTTACCCGGCACGTGGTCCGTCCCACAGATCAGGAGACGGACCGCAACCCGGCCGCACGCTCGGCCAAGCTCCGGTGCATGGAAATGAAGTAAGATCCGGGCACGCAGCTACGTCATAAAGATCTGGAGTTAGCAAATGACCTCATTGGCAACATGGCTTGAAACGCCGCGCACGGATGCGCAGGTGGAAATGGACGATCCGTTCGAGATCCGCGCCTTCCCCTGCGAGGATATCTTCTTCTGGACCAAGAATATCGACAATTCCCGCGTGGAACAACGCCACGATCCCCGTTTCCTGGGACGTGTGTGGCGTATGGTGACGGCGGCCGTCTTTGTGGTGGTTCTGGGCATTGGATACGGGGTCCCGAACGCATACCGCCTTCTCGCCGGGGTGGAGATTCAGGGCCTGGAGACCGAACTTGCCAGGCTGGACGCGCGCAGGCAGCAGTTGTCGGTGCAGTACAGCGCGATGCGCAGCCCGGCCGTGCTCGAAAAGCGCGGCGCCGGGCGCTACGTCGCCACCAACTCGAGCAACGACATCCATCTGCCGCCCCCGCCCGACGCGCGCGTGGCGGCGCTCGCCCCGGTCCAATCGGCGGGTGGCCAGTAACTTGCATCCCTGATCGACAATGAATCCGGCGTCCAATCCTGCCTTCACCCCGGTCGAGCTGTCCAGGCTTCGCTGGATGTTCGCCGCCGTGTCGGTGTGGAGCCTGCTGATAGCGGCCCGCCTCGTCTACCTGCAAACCTACGGGCACGCCGGGATGAAGCAGGTGGCACTGGACCAGCAGGAGAAAGATGTCGACCTTCCCGCCCCGCGCGGAATGCTGCAAGACCGCGACGGCCGGATCCTGGCGGTGAGTGTGAAAACCGAATCGCTCGGCGTTATCCCGGGCCGCATCGCTGAACCGGGCAAGGCTGCGGATCTGCTGACACGCTTAGTGGCAGGGCTTGACCGGGCCGAACTGGCGGCAAAGATAACCAGTGCGGCTCAGGCCAAGCGCCGCTTTCTCCCCATCAAGCTCCATCTGGCGCAGGAAGAGGCCGCCGCTATCCGGGCGCACCTGGCCGCGGATGCGAGGGAGCACGCCCGGAATCCGGAAAAGCGGATCGCCTGGATCGATCTACGCCCCACAAGCCGCCGCCAGTACACGGCAGGGACGCTGGCCGCGCATATCCTTGGATCCGTCAGTCTCGACCGGCGGGAGCGGGAGGCCGGCCGGGAAGGCGTGGAGCGCTCGCTCGAAGCGGAGTTAAGCGGAATCCCCGGCCGCGCGCGGATGCTGACCGATGTGAAGCGCCGCGGAATTGACACGCTCGAGCTCCAGCCTCCTGTGGCCGGGAAGACGGTCGCGCTGACGATCTCCGCACCGCTCCAGCATTTTGTGGAGGCGAGGCTGGCTCGCGGAGTGGCCGAAACCGGCGCGGTGACAGGCGCGGCCACGGTGCTTGATCCCGCCACTGGCCAAGTGCTCGCCATGGCCAGCTACCCCTCCTTTGACCCGAACGCGACGCCGAAATTCAACCCGGATCCGGCCAAGGCCAAAAGCGACCCCGAGCGCACGCGGCGCGTCAACCTGGCCGTGTCGGGTTCGAATGAGGCGGGTTCGGTCGCCAAGCTTTTCACATTCGCCGCGGCTCTCAAGTATACGCGGCTGAGCCCGGAGACCTGGATAAATTGCGGGAATGGAACTTACCGCGTCAGCGACACGCAGGAGATCCACGATTCGCACGCCTTTGGCGGCCTGCGCATGAAAGAAGTTCTGTGGCAGTCGAGCAACGTCGGCACGATTAACATCGCCAATGAGGTGGTCCGCTCGGTGGGAGCGGCTAAGTTCCGCGAGTTTCTGACGTCTCTCGGATTCGGCAAGAGAACTGGAATTGAGCTACCGGATGAGTCGCGTGGCATCCTGAGGGCGAACTGGCGTAAGCATTCGCATGTCCACCACGCTATTGGTTACGAATATTCAAGCACGACGCTACAGATCGCGCAGGCGGTGGGAGTGATCGCCAACAACGGTGTGCGGATAGCTCCGACCCTGGTCCTGTGGAAGCAGGCGCCAGGGGGGCAACGGGAGTATCCGCCTCCGCCACAAGGTGAACGCGTGATCAGCGCCGGACAAGCGATCGACCTGCGCGCGATGGCCGAGGGAGTGATCCTGCACGGCACAGGCAAGGCGGCGAAGATCGAAGGGTATCTTTCCGGCGGCAAAACCGGAACCGCCAAGCGCTTGGAAAACGGGCATTATACATCGACTTATAACTCCAGCTTCGCGGGGTTCGCCCCGCTCAAGCAGCCGCGCGTGGTGGTAGTGGTAACCCTCCACCGCACCCACGCTCTGGCTGCGTCTACCGCGGCGCCGGTCTACCGGGATATCGCCGAAGCGGCGCTGCGCCACTTGGGTGTGCGCCCGGACATCGAGCCCAACCCGGACAGGATACTGGCCCGGGCCCCCTCTGCGGACGAAGAGGCCGCGCCGGAGACCGCCGCTCAGGCTCCTCAACCCCAGCCGCCGCCCGCCGAGGTCCACACGATCGGTCCCGCGGTGCCGGACTGGAAGGGCAGAAACAAGAAACAGATCGCGGAACTGGCGCTCGCCATGGGCATTCCGGTGGAAATGTCCGGAAGCGGGGTCGTGGTGCGGCAGCACCCGCCGCCGGGTTCGGCGCTCCTCGCAGGAGCAGTTGTGAGGTTGCACTTTGAGCGATGACGTGCTGGCTGGAATCGAGTGGACGGGCCTTGAGTACCACTCCGGGAGGGTCCAGCCGGGAGACGTGTTTTTCGCGTTCGCGGGAGCAAAGACCGACGGAACAAGGTTTGCGTTGGAGGCTGTGGGGAAGGGTGCAGTGGCGGTGATTTCGGAGTCGCCTCCACCTGCGTCCTTTCCAGTCCGCTGGATTCAGGTGGAACATGGCCGGCGGACACTGGCGGAGTTGGCGCGCCGAAGATACGCGTCGACGGCCGCCAGCCTGACGCTGACCGGGGTGACGGGAACCAACGGGAAGAGCACCACGTGCGCGCTGATTGACAGCATTCATCGCGCGGCGGGCCGGGTCACGGCGATGGTGGGCACCATCAGTTATGAGATCGCCGGGGAGACGCGCCCTTCGATCAACACGACACCGGAGTCGCTCGACCTCTACCGGCTGTTCGAAGAGGCTGTGGGACGCGGTGCGGCGCACGCCACGATGGAAGTCTCCTCCCACGGGCTGGCGCTTGGCCGGGTCTGGGCAATGGCTTTTCACACTACGGTCTTCACGAATTTGACCCAGGATCACCTCGACTTCCATCCTTCCATGGAAGACTACTTTCGCGCCAAGTGTCTCCTGTTCGAGGGACAGGGCGCACCGCCGCCCCGCGTTGCCGTGCTGAACGCCGACGACGAATGGGCCCGCCGGATTCCGGTGGCCGGGGGGCAGCGGGTGATCCGCTATGGAACAGGCGCGGGTGCGGACTTGCGTGCCTGCAAGACGGAGGTGGGATTTGACGGCCTCCGGTTTGACCTTGCCTGGGAAGGCCAGCGATGGCCGGTGCGGTCTTCGCTCACCGGGTTGTTCAACGTCTACAACATCCTCGCGGCGGCCGGCGCCGGACTGGGCCAGGATCTCGATGTCGAGACGATTCTCCGCGGCATCGCCGCCCGCGACACCGTCCCCGGACGGTTCGAGCGCGTGGATGAAGGGCAGCCGTTCCTGGTCGTGGTGGACTACGCGCACACCCCGGATGCGCTGCGGAACGTCCTGGCGGCGGCGCGCAAGCTCGCCGGACATGGCCGCGTGATCTGCCTGTTCGGCTGCGGCGGCGACCGCGACCGGGGCAAGCGCCCGCTCATGGGGCAGGCGGCGGGCGAGCTGAGCGACCTCACGATTCTGACGTCCGATAATCCCCGCGGCGAGGATCCGATCCGGATCCTCAACGACGCTTTGGTGGGCCTTCAGCGGGCGAACGCCGAATACCGCGTCGAGCCGGACCGCGGCAAGGCGATCCGTCTCGCGCTCGCACAGGCCCGGCCGGGCGACGCCCTGGTGCTCGCTGGCAAAGGCCATGAGACCTACCAGGTGCTGCGCGGCGAGACCATCCATTTTGACGACCGCGAAGAGGCCCGCGCGGCCCTTCGCCAAGCAGGTTTTCTCAGGAGAGCAGAATGACCAACCAGTCACTGCTCCTCTACTCCTCTCGTGCTCAACGGGACCCGCGGCTCCGGCCGGAAACGGTGGACGCACCGGCCGGCGCCGCGGGGTTTTTTTGAGGACGGGAGCGATGCTCTATTGGCTCTTGTTTGAGAAGCTTCACGACTTGTGGGGGCCCCTCCGCCTCTTCGGTTATGTTACGTTCCGGATCGCGCTTGCGAGCCTGTTTGCGCTGGCCATCACCATCGCGTTCGGTCCAATGTTCATCAACTGGCTGCGGCGTTTCCAGGTGGCCCAGTACATTCGCGAAGAGGGGCCATCGTGGCACCAGAAGAAGGCGGGAACTCCGACCATGGGCGGAATCCTGATCCACTTCGCGATTGTGGTCCCTACGCTCCTGTTCACGAATTTGCGCAGTCCGTATCCGTGGCTTGCGATCTTCGGGCTGCTGAGCTTCGCGGCGATCGGGTTCCTGGACGACTACGCCAAGGTGACCAAACGGCGCAACCTCGGCCTCACTATCCGGCAAAAGTTCGGACTGCAGTTCGCCGCGGCGTTTCTGTTCGCGTTTTTCCTGCTGCTGCTGCACGCGCAGGGGAGCTACTCGACCGCCATCAACGTTCCCTTCCTCAAGCAGTTCAAGCCCG
>VFZX01000383.1 GCA_016871015.1 Acidobacteriota bacterium
CGACTTCTCCAACGAAATCTGAACGCTGGTGGCGCCTGAGTGCCGCGCCACGTTGGTGAGGGCTTCCTGAGCGATGCGGTACAGGTGCGTCTCCGTCTCTCCTCCCGGCCGCCCCTCGAACTCGGTCCGCAGGTCCACATTGATGCCGGTGCGTTGCGCGAATGATTCAGCGAGCCACTGGAGGCTGGGGCGGAGACCGAAATCATCGAGCATGCTTGGCCGTAGCACCTGCGAGAACTCGCGAACGCTGGTGATCAAGTCCTTGACCAGCAGGGAGCAATCCTCCACCCGCGCCGCCACCTCTGGCGAATCCGATGGGATGGCTGCCAGATTGGCCTCGATGGCGGTCAGCGATTGGCCGAATTCGTCGTGCAGTTCGCGGGAGAAATTTTGGATCATGATCTCCTGGGCGTCCAGCACATGCCCGGAAAGCCTTGACAGTTCGCGCGCCTGGCGGGCTGTTTGCTGGAAGATCCGTAGCGTCACGCGCACCGTGGTCACCGCGCAGACAACGGCCAGGCCCAGCGCGGCGACAAGCAGCAGCAGGGCCTGCATCACCTTTCTCCGGTGTTCCGCTGCCTCGCTGTTGTCCTGTTCGATCGCCGTTTCGTAGTTGGCCAGCACCAAACGCGATAACGCGAAGATCAATTCTTCGTGTGCCCGGTAGAGGCTCTCCGGGGCCTCCTTCGACGTGGACACCAGGAATCCGCGCGCCTGCGTGATGAACTGGTTCACAGCGACGCGGGCGTCCTTCCAACTGTCCGCGCTCGCCTCGTTGCGTGCCGCCTCCAGGGTATTCAGCACCTGCCGCTCGATGGTGTCCAGGCGCACCAGGAGCCCCTTGCGGTCCGCGGGAACACCGGAACTCAGCTCATAGAACAGCCGGGTCAGACCAGCGTTCTCACCCTGGATCTCGCCGACCAGCCGCGTGCTGAACCGGTGCTGAGCCAGTAGTTCCTCGGTGTGGGCCTCGGCGGCTTCCAGTGCCTTGATGGTCATCCATGCAGACACCGTGAGAAGCGCGATTGTGACGGCAAACCCAGCGGCAAGCACCCAGGGGACATTGCGATCTTGCGCCACCCCTCCATTCTAGGCGCTTGGCCTTACAGATACCCCACAAGAAATCACTACGTGCAGCGTGCCATTTGGCACTATGGCTCGCTCCGGGTAGTGAAAATCCGCGATTCCTGAGAGCGAAATACCAGTACTGCCTTTCGCCAGCCCAGGGAGCCGGTCATCCTAGCTGTGATGCCCGCTCTACGCGCAGTGAGGTTTCCATGTCAACCGGTGTAAAGAACCGCACGATTGCGGAGGACGCCCTAGCGTCGCTGGTGGTCTTCCTCGTCGCCCTGCCGCTCTGCATGGGCATCGCGATCGCGTCTGGCGCGCCGCCTGCGACGGGCTTGATCACAGGGATCATCGGTGGAATTGTGGTTGGGCTGATCTCGGGATGCCCGCTTCAGGTTAGCGGTCCGGCCGCTGGACTCGCCGTCATCGTCTATGAGTTGATCCAGAGGCACGGTCTGGAAAAGCTGGGGCTGATTTTGTTGGCCGCGGGTCTCATTCAGATCGCCGCCGGGGTGCTGAAACTGGGTCAGGTCTTCCGCGCGGTGGCGCCGGCGGTCGTGTACGGAATGCTGGCAGGCATCGGGGTTCTGATCTTCGCGGCACAGTTTCACGTCATGGTCGACGACGCACCGCGCAAGAGCGGGATCCTGAATCTGCTGGCGATCCCGGAGGCCGCCTACAAGGGCATTCTGCCCATGGATGGCAGCGTCCATCACTTGGCGGCATTCATTGGAATCGTGACCATCTCTGTGCTGTTGGCGTGGACCAAGTTCGCGCCCAAGAAGCTCAAGTGGGTCCCAGGAGCGCTCGTGGGCACGATCACGGCAACCACCGTCGCGCAGGTGTGGAAGATGCCCATCTCCTACGTGGACCTCCCCGCCAATCTGCTCAGCGGAATCCGCACCCCTTCACTTGACACCTTGGCAGGCTTGGCGGACTGGAGCCTGCTGCTGGCCGCCGTGACCGTGGCGTTTGTTGCAAGCGCGGAGACGTTGATGTCGGCAACAGCCGTTGACCAGATGCATGAAGGACCGCGCACCGACTACGACCGCGAGCTGTTGGCACAGGGCGTGGGCAACACGCTCTGCGGACTCGCTGGCAGCCTGCCGATGACGGGGGTCATTGTGCGGAGCGCCACCAATGTCGCCGCCGGCGCCAAGACGCGGTATTCGGCCGTGCTTCACGGAGTCTGGCTTCTGGCGCTTGTCGCGCTGGCTCCTGGGGTGCTTCGCCTGGTGCCGACTGCCAGCCTGGCCGCGGTTCTGGTCTACACGGGATACAAGCTGATGAATCCGGCCAATGTCCGGCGGCTGCTCAGCTACGGCGGAATCCCGGTGGTGATCTACGCCGTCACGGTGATCATGATTGTCGCCACGGACCTGTTGACCGGACTGCTGTGCGGCTTGGCACTTTCGTTGGCCTCCGTTGTATATGACCTGGTGCACCTGTCGGTGAAAGTAGGCACTGCACCGGGACGGATCGATGTCCACCTGCAGGGCGCCGCCACGTTCATCCGCATGCCGAGACTGGTGGATGTGTTGGAAAAACTGCCGAACGACGTGGAGGCTCACGTTCATATCCAGAACCTGTCCTATGTCGATCACGCCTGCCTGGATGCCATCTCCACGTGGGAAAAGCAGCGCAACGCACGGGGCACCAAGACCGTGGTCGAGTGGGATGAACTGATGGCGAAGTACCGCACGCGTCCAGGGGCCCGCGGGCCGGAAAGCGCCGTGGCGGCGTAGGCCCGATGCGCTTCCAGAAGATCCTTTGCCCGGTCGATTTCTCGGCGGCTTCCGCCGGTGCCGTCAATTTCGCGGCGGCGTTGGCCCGGGACAGTTCGGCTGAACTGACGCTGCTCCACGTCACGCCCGAATCCGGTGCCGGAATCGACTTCGCGCTCGCCGGTCCGGCGCCGGAGCGGCTGGCCGACCTCGCGGAGAGCCGGAAACGGGCCGCGGTGCTGAAACTTGAGGAGCTTCCGAATCCGCCGGTTGAGTGCAAGGTCAAGCGGAAGGTGGTTGAAGGCGATCCGGCCCGGTCCATTCTGGACGCTGTGCAGTTCGGGGACCATGACCTGATCGTGATGCCCACGCTCGGATCGGGAGCCATCGAGCGGTGGCTGCTTGTGGGTTCAGTAACGACCAAGGTCCTCCAAACTGCCGAATGCCCTGTGCTGGCCGCCACCGCGTTTCCGGCCGAACCGGGCTGGAAGAGCGGTGTCCTGTGCGCGATCGATCTGGGACCGGCGGCGGGGCGTGTCGCGGCCGCGGCGGCGGAGATCGCGAGCCAGGCTGGCGCGCGCCTCACCGTTGTGCACGCGATGCCGGAACTTGATACCGACGACGGCGGGCTTGCCGCAGAGGTCCGTTCGGCCTTGTCGCGCCGCCTGCGGGAACAGGTGGCCGCTGCTGTGCCCAAGACCGTATCGGACGCCACTATCGAGATTGAAGCGGGCACTCCTTACGAGGCTGTTCCCCGCGCAGCCGGGAACATAGGCGCCGGACTCATTGTGATCGGACGGGGTGTGCACACGGGGCTTCTCGGCCGTTTGCGTGCAAACGCATATGAGATCATCCGGAGGGCTCCGTGTCCGGTGTTGAGCGTCTGACGGAGCCCGGGGGCGCGCCCGGCCCCGCGTTTCACCGGGTGGTCCTGGCCCATATGGCGCAGGAGTTGGACTGCGATCTGCTGGACTACGCCGCCCTCCTGTCGCCCGGTGAAGCCACGATCGCCGCCTACCCTGCTGACGCCGTGGTCAAGTCCCTGGCGGCCACCGCCCGCCGGAGCTTCGCCGCGCGTGGCCTGCCTTCACCGAAATTGCGCGGGCTATCCGAACCAGGATGGGAAGCAGCCTTTGAAGCCGCCCGGGAAGCGAACTCCGACTTGTTGATTATGCGGGATCCCAGGAGCCTGGGCAACGGCGCGTTGTTCCGTGTGCTGGAGGGGCCGCCCTCGTCTGTGTGCCTGGCTCCGGCGGGTCCGTTGGCAGGCATCCGGCGGATTGTGGCAGGCGTTACTCTGGACGATTTGGGACTCGAAGTCTTGGCCCACGCGGCGGCGGTCTACAGGAGCGTTGGCGCCCAGGAACTGATCGTGGTCCACGCGCATTTCAACGAAGCCGCGTTCTATTGGGATGTGGATGAAGAAAAGACCAACGAGAGACTACTCCTGAACTTGATGCGGTTCCTGGCGCGGGCTCCGGTGTCGCGGGTGGCGTGCACCCCGGTGGTGGCGGAAGGGCCCGAGGTTCACGGGGTCTTGGCGCGTGTGGCGGAGGAGAGCGGGGCCGACTTGGTCGTTGTCGGACACCGGCAAGGAGCCGTGCCCCGGATCGCGGCGAGGCTGATGGAGGATGGTCCGGCGGCGCTGCTTCAGGTGTCGCTGCCGCCACTGCCCGGGATCCAGCGGTTCTTGAGGCGGGTGTTCCCGGAACCGGTGCCCAAGTTCAACTGACGGTGTGGTGGTGGGCGCGGTATCATTGAAGGGAGGAGTCGGGGCGTAGCGCAGCCTGGTAGCGCACCTGCCTTGGGCGCAGGGGGTCGTGAGTTCGAATCTCGCCGCCCCGACCAATGAATTCAATGACTTCGGGCCGATTCGAAGGGGCACTCCATCGGCCTTGTGACGTGGTTTGTGACGTAACGGGCGCGACCATGGTCTCAGTTCGCCTTGCCGCGCGCCTGTTCGGCGGAGATGGGAGATTCGATGAGCCCGCCGCCGAGAGCCTGCACCGCTTCGCGTTTCGCGGCCATTCGGACGTGCGAGTAGTGCTCCAGCATCTTTCGGCTCATGTGACCGGCGATGCTCTGCATGGCCGCATCCGAGACGCCCGCTTCAGCGAGTTCAGTGATGCTCTGATGCCGGAGATCATGAAAGCGGAATCCGGCGAAGGGACGCGCCGCGCGCTTCCGCGCCTCTTCAGCATCGGCCCCTGAAGTTTTTGCCGCTTCCGCCGCGATCTCGCCCGCTTTGCGGCCCGTCGACTTCACGAGACTGCGCCACGCCGTTCTGAAGTCCACTTGCGGCCGGCTCAGATCGATGATTCCGTGTTCGCAGGTTGGGAAGACCGGATGCTCGGGCGCGCCACCGCCGAAAGTCTCCGATCGCTGCCGGAGACGCGCGAACGCGGCGAGTGCTTCCCGGTTGAGGGGAATCGAACGGTGGCCCGCTTCCGTCTTGCTGCGGTGGATGGACATCACGCCCTCGAACAGATCAACATCGGCCCATCGCAGGTTCAGCACTTCGACCTTCCGGCATGTGGTGTTCACTGCGATGACCGCGGCACAGTAGGCGACATCCCACTCAGGTTTGCTCGCCGCCGTGGCGAAGAGGAGCCGCTTCTGTTCTTGTGTGAGAACGCGGCCCACAACGGTACGGCTCTCGGGGAGGTTCACCACGTCGTCGGCGATCACGCTCCACCGCTTCGCCCGTTTCAGCACCTGCCGAATGAGCGTCACCTCGAGGTTCACTGTGCGGCCGGACACACCTTCGGCCTCGCGTTTGTCCTGGTAGTCACGAATCGCCTTCGCGTCGATTTTCCGAACCGGAACGTCACCCATGATCCGTTCGAGAACGGTGGACCGCTCACGATCGATTTGTGTGGTGCGTGGCGCGACGCGGCCAACGCGCCCCTTGATGAACTCGGCCAGTGCGTCAGCGAGACGGAGCGACGCGAAGCTGCCATGCGTGGCAGGTCCGGCTGCCTTGCCTTCGAGGATCGACCGAATCAGTTCCTTCTGCCGGCGTTGCGCCTCCTTCCAGTCTGTTGTTTCGAGCGACTGCCGGTATCGAACGCCGTTCACCGTGACATCAGTGTGGAAGGTCTTGTTTCTCTTGTAGATCATGGCTTGGCTCCTGCAGGGCTACTCTGCGTAACCCCCTTTCGTATTGTACCAGAAATCCCCTTTCGCAATCAACTCGATTTGAAATCTTATACCAAACCGGGTTACGCTTGGAGTCGATGGCAAAGAAGAAGATCCCTGCCGAAGTTCTCGAATACTTTCGAAAGGAAGGCCGGAAGGGTGGAAGGATCGGCGGGAAGAAGAGAGCCGAGGCAATGACCGCCGAGCAACGCGCGGAATCCGCCAGCAACGCCGCCAAGGCCCGATGGGCGAAGGCGAAGAAAAAGTCAGCAGCGAAGTAGCCATCGCCTCTCCGGTCCCGGAACATTTCGCCGCCCGAATGTTCTGGAGATGCCCGCATTGCGCCGGAAACGGGCCAAGGCGCGATCGCCAGCGGGCGGACGCGGAATTTGGCTGGCCCCGTGGGCGCGATCGATCCTGGGGCAACCTGACGCGATTTCCGTGATGTCCGGGCCTGGGGGATGAATCCGCCATCTCTCCGCAAGCGTTGAGCCTCCGGGTCGATCCACAAGAAATCCGCCCGAGAGCATATACGCCATGTCCTCAGGCCAGCACCTCATCGATCGCGCTCATCCCGGACGCATGTCCGCGATTTCCTTCCAGCGCGCGGACCGCGCTGGACTTGGGTATGTTCATGAGTTCTCCTTGAATGGTCTATTTGTTTAGACTGCGAAAAAACCTACAGCGGGGCCAGGCCGTCTCCCCGAGCGATCGCCACGGATTTACCCCCCACGTCGTCGGCCGGGTAGGCGGTCATGCCGCGATTGCCACGTCACCCGGTTCGGCGAACCGGGTGTACCGCGCCTCGAAGACGAGCGAGACGCGACCCGTCGGACCGCCTCGGTTCTTGGCCACGAGAACCTGCACCTCGCGGTTGCCTCCCCGTTGCTCGTGGTCGGAACCATGCAGGAACAGCACCACGTCCGCGTCCTGTTCGATCGATCCGGAGTCGCGAAGGTCACTCAAGTTCGGCCGCCTCGACTGACGCTCCGGGTCCCGCGTGAGTTGCGACAACGCCAGGATGGGGACCTGGGCTTCCAGTGCGAAGCGCTTCAGTCCGCGGCTGATGGCACCCACTTCGACGTTGCGATTCTCCGCGCGGCCCGTGGCGGTCATCAATTGCAGGTAGTCGATCACGATCAGCCGAACATCGGCCTTGCCGCGCAGCGCTCGCACGGAAGCTGTGAGCGACGGAACTGTCGCGCCCGTCTGATCGTCGAGGAACAACGGCAACTCTGCAACGCCGGACGCGGCCGTCAGGAGGTTCGAACGCTCCCCGGCGTTGAGGCGCACGCAGCGAGCACGGGCGGAGTCGACAGTGGCGCGACCGCACGCAACCCGCTGAAGCACTTCGCTCGCCGCCATCTCGAGCGAGAAGAGAGCCGCCGCCTTTCCCTCTTCCGCCGCTCGCGTTGCGACTTGTGCCGCCATCGCGCTCTTCCCGGCGGCGGGCCGTGCCGCAAGCACGATCAATTGCCCCGGCCGGAAGCCGCCCAGCATCTCGTCCAGCGCCTTCCACGGCAGCCGGATGGTCAACGCGC
The DNA here is from genome assembly GCA_016871015.1 of Acidobacteriota bacterium. Classification (GTDB taxonomy): domain Bacteria; phylum Acidobacteriota; class Terriglobia; order Bryobacterales; family Bryobacteraceae; genus SYLY01. The sequence goes on from VFZX01000383.1 coordinate 7,472, forward strand.
CGTC
>VFZX01000384.1 GCA_016871015.1 Acidobacteriota bacterium
GCTCGGCCTGACACTCCCGGATCGTCTTGAGAGCCCACGGCGAATGTAGTGTAGACTCGGCCACTGCCTAGACTGATTCTAAAGGGCTTGCCGCCTTCTTACCCCTTCAGGTGACGAACTTGGGCTAGGGCCAGGAATGCCCGCATCAGCCGTGCGCCCCGGAAGTAGAAATCCGGGAACGGCTGCCCATCGGGTGTTTCCCCGGGAGTGCCGCGAGCAAGGGCGCGCGGGAGCGGCGACTTCGAGTCCCAGAAGAGCCCGTATGCTTCAGCCGCGAGATTGCGGGCCTCCTCCGTGCGCCCGGCTTCCACGTTGTGCAGGATTTGATCGGCCCATGGCGGGGACATCTTCTCCCGCGCCAGGTCCGTGCGGTTGCGCCTGGGTTTGCCTCCGGGAGCCGCGCCGCGGTTCAGTTCGCCGAGCTTGCGCAGTTTCGCCGCCAGATCCGGATTGACGGGTTCCAACCGCTTTGCGATTCGCATGGACTGGAGCCCCAGCCTGCGCGCCTGGACATCCTCCCGCGCCGCTGTCCCGTAGAGCTCCGGCTCGAAGGTGAACGGGAAGAATCCGTGCTTTTGAGAACGCGCGATCGCCATGTCGAGCACCTTGTGCACAATGGCGGTCAAGCGCCCGCGCACTTCTTCGCTGCGTCCCCGCGCGAGAGCCGCCGACCAAATGTCCAGATAGGCGCCCAAATGAGCCGGAAACCCGAGCGCGGACCCCAGCCGGTTGTCTTCACCTGTGTAGTCCCCATGCCGGCAGTAGAAGGCGCGCTCCTTGTCCCAGAAGTGACGCTCCCAGACGCCCATCGCGTAGCGCTCCAGCCGGTCAGGAAACCGCGCCAAGATGTTCAGGAACGGGACTTCGTCCTTTACTTCGTGGAAGGCGGAGTGGTAGAGCAGCTTCGACGGTCCCTCGAAGTACGTAGGCATGTCGTGTTCGAGGTCCCATCCCATGTGCTCGCCCCAGGGATAGAGTCCGGTAGTGGAACTCTGGGTGTTCGTGAACCACCATTCCAGCGCCCGGTTCGCTTCACGGCCGTACTTCAAGTCACCGGTGCGGGCGGTGAGTTCGAACAGGAGCACGTACAAGTCGCGGTCCTCGAACGGATCCGTCCCATACACGGTCACCTTATGGGGCCCGGCGTCCTCGAGTCCAGCGGGGTAGTTTGTGCACCGGTTGAAGTCGTGTTCCAGAAACCGAGTGAACGTCACGCCCGGATACTGCTGGCGGAGATCCGGACGCTTCTCCAGCCGGCGCTTCTCCGCGAGCTTCGGATCCGATGCGGCGAACAGCGGATAGGGTGTCAGCCTGGGGCGCGCCTCACGCGTCAGAGAGTTCGAAAACAGCGGCGAGTGGACCTTGCCGTAGCGGTCGCGCCCGTGCTCGAGCATGTGATCCGCGAAGCGCTTCGCCACCTCGAGAGGCTCGAACGGGAGCGGCTGCGCCTCGATGCACGACACGGCGATCAACAGGGTACAACATCGCAGCCTCATCTTTAATACACTATCAAGCATGAGACTTGGCGTCTTCGTTCTCACTGCGGTCCTGGCTCAGGCTTCGGTTCCGGTGATCGCGAACAAGTGCGCAGGGTGCCATTCGGGCGCCTCCCCACGGGGAAATCTGGATGTCACCACGCGTGAGGCCCTCCTTCGCGGAGGATCACGTGGACCTGCGGTAGTTCCCGGAAACGCGTCCGCGAGCCTGATCTACAAAGCCGCGGCCCATCAGGCGGAGCCGCACATGCCGATGGGCGCTCCCAAGCTCGCCTCGCAGGACCTTGAATCGCTCGCCGCCTGGATCAACTCCGGCGCCCATTTCGAACAGCCGGTGAAGGCCACCGCGCCAACGCATTGGGCCTATCAGGCTCCGCGCAAGGCACAAGCGCCAGCCGGTATCCCCGCCCGTTGGAGCGCGAATCCCGTGGATGCCTTCGTCGCCGCCGGGCACAAGCAGAAAAACGTACAGCCTGTGGAACCCGCTGATCCGCGCACCCTGATCCGCCGTGCGTACCTGGACCTCACTGGCGTGCCGCCCACCGCCGCCCAAGTCGAACAGTTCGCAGCCGATCCTTCTGCCGCTGCGTACACCCGGGTTGTGGACCAACTCCTTCAGGACCCCCGCTACGGCGAGCGCTGGGGCCGGCACTGGATGGACATCTGGCGCTATTCGGACTGGTACGGATGGCGCAAAGCGGGCGACGTCCGCTTTTCCGCGCGACACATCTGGCGCTGGCGCGACTGGATTGTCGAGGCTCTTAACTCGGACAAGAGCTACGCGGCGATGATCCGTGAGATGCTCGCGGGCGACGAAATCGATCCGGGCAATCCGGATGTGGTCCGCGCCACCGGATTCCTGGCGCGGCAGTATCACAAGTATGACCGCGACGGCTGGATGCAGGATGCGGTCGATCACACCGCGCTTGCGTTCCTGGGCACCACGCTCAAGTGCGCGCGCTGCCACGATCACAAGTACGATCCGCTGTCTCAGAAGGAGTACTATCAGTTCCGCGCGTTCTTCGAGCCCTACAATATCCGCACCGACCGCGTGCCGGGCGAGGTGGACGTCACCAAGGCCGGCCTGGCGCGGGTGTTCGACGCTGAACTCGACACGCCCACTTACCTCTACATTCGCGGCGACGTGAAGGCGCCTGATCGCGCCGCTTCGCTCGATCCCGCCGTTCCCGGTGCGATGGGTGGGCGGGTGGCGCCCATTGAGCCCGTCTCGCTGCCGCAGTCCGCCTACTATCCGGACAACCGCGCGTTCGTCCACCAGGACCTTCTGGCGCAGGCCAAAGCCGACCTCGAACGCGCCGAGACCGAGCTGCGCAAGGCGAAGGAGTCCAGCGCGGCGGCGGAGAAGATCCAAGCCGCGGAGAAATCGCTCGCCGCTGCCAAGGCGTTCGTTCCGGCGCTGCAGGCTCGCATCGCCGCCGACCGTGCGAAATTCGCGGATCCGCCCGACCCCAAGTACGAAGACCTGGCCGCCGCGGCCAAGAAAGCCGAGCGCGAGGCGGGGATCCTCAAGGCGGACGCCGAAGTATTCAGCGCCATGCTCGATCTCAACGAGGCGCGCGCCAAGGCCAAGCCCGGCAGCGTCGCCGATGAGAAGGCCGTCACGGCGGCGTTCAAACGCGTCAACGATGCGCAGTCCGCGCTGACCCAGCCGGCGGGCGAAGGCGGATACACTCCGGTCGGCAAGCAATATCCCGACCGCAGCTCGGGACGCAGGCTGGCGCTTGCCAACTGGATCGCGGCGAACGCGAATCCACTCACGGCGCGCGTGGCGGTGAATCACATCTGGGCGCGCCACTTCGGAAAACCGCTGGTGGCGAGCGTTTTCGACTTCGGACTGAACGGCAAGCGCCCGTCGCACCCGGAGTTGCTCGACTGGCTGGCGGTCGAGTTCATGGAATCCGGCTGGAGCATGAAGAAGCTGCACCGCCTGTTGCTCACGTCGGAGACCTACAAGATGGCGTCGACCTCGGGCATTGGGGACCACCCCAGCGCCCGCACGGATCCGGAGAATATTGCGCTCTGGCGCATGAACAGCCGCCGTATGGAGGCCGAGATCGTGCGCGACGCGATTCTTTCGGTCTCAGGCGTGATGGATCCGGCGATGGGGGGGCCTGACCTTGATGAAGGCAAGGGATTCGACGTCTACCGCCGCAGCATCTATTTCCGCCATTCGCCGGATACGCAGATGGAGTTCCTGCGAACCTTCGACATGGCGAGTCCGGCGGAGTGCTATGAGCGGAACGAAAGCGTGGTTCCGCAGCAGGCGCTGGCGCTCGCCAACAGCAAGCTGAGCCGCGATCAGTCGCGCGCATTGGCAAAGAAGATCCGCGAGGCGCATCCGCAACCAGAAGCGTTCGCGCGCGCGGCGTTTGAAACCATCCTTGGGCGTCCGCCAACGGGCGAAGAGCTGCCATTGGCGGCCAAAGCACAACCGGAGAACCTGGTCCATGTCCTCTTCAATCACAACGACTTCATTACGATCCGGTAGGCGGTCCTTTCTCGCCGACGCCGGAATGGGCTTCACGGGCCTGGCGCTTGGAGCCATGCTCCACCGCGACGGAATCGCCCGCGCGGCGACGACCGGAGTGTGGACTCCGCCTGATGGCAAGCCGCACTTCGCGCCGAAGGCTAAGCGCGTCATCTGGCTGTTCATGATCGGCGGCGCGAGCCAGATGGAGTCGTTCGATCCCAAGCCCGAGCTGAACAAGTACGCGGGAAAGAAGTTCGCCGACACGCCGCATGCTGGCGTCCTGACGAATCCGCTGGTGAAGCAGAATCTGCGCGAAGTGATCGCCGGCTTACACAAGACGCATGCGTTCATCTATCCGCTGCAGGTGGGATACAAGAAGCGCGGCCAATCGGGGATCGAAGTGAGCGACTGGTTTCCGCACGTGGGCGAGTGCATCGACGACATCGCCGTGATCCGGTCGATGTGGACCACCGACAACAACCACGGAGCCCAGATCCAGTTCCACACCGGACGGCACTCGCTCGAGGGCCAGTTCCCGACCCTCGGATCCTGGATCCACTACGGGCTCGGATCTCTCAACGACAACCTGCCGCAGTTTGTGGTCCTCGGCGAGCCGATCGACACTTGCTGCGGAGGCGTGGGCGCGCACGGCGCGTCCTACCTGGGTCCGGAGCATAACGGCGTGCAGCTCAACGTCGACGCGAAGAATCCGCTGCTGTTCGCGACCCCAAGCATCTCACCCGAGGAGCAGCGGCGCGAGTTCGAGCTGTTGCATGAGCTGAACGGAATCGCTGGGGCGCGGTACCCCGACGATCCAGCGATGCGGGCGCGGATCAAGTCGTATGAGCTCGCTTTCCGGATGCAGACGGCGGTGCCCGAAGTCATGCGCTTCAGCACGGAGAGCGAGGCAACGCGGCGGATGTACGGGCTCGACCAGGATGTCACGCGTCCGTTCGGCGAAATCTGCCTGGCCGCGCGGAGACTGGCCGAGACCGGAGTCCGGTTCGTGCAAGTGTTCCATGGCCAGAACGGCGGGGCGGGGAAGTGGGACGCGCACTCGAACCTGAAGAAGGGCCACACGGAGCTGTGCGCGCAGACGGACAAGCCGGTGGCGGGCCTGTTACGCGACCTGAAACAGCGCGGCATGTTCGACGACACGCTCGTCGTTTGGTGCACCGAGTTCGGCCGGACGCCCGGATGCCAGGGCACCAACGGGCGCGACCATCATCCGTACGGCTTCAGCATCTGGATGGCGGGCGCGGGCGTCAAGGGTGGAACTGTCCATGGCGCGACGGACGAGCTCGGCTTCCATGCGGTGGAGCACCGGCACTACGTGACAGACCTGCACGCAACGGTCCTGCACCTGCTGGGCCTGGATGCGCGGCGGTTGGAAGTGCCGGGGCGGAAGCGCCTTGAGATTGACTTCGGCGCCCCGGTCCGGGAAGTGATGGCGTAGCTACACGTTGAGGTTGTCGTAGGTGTAGAACTGCGAAACGTTCATCATCTGCTGATTCGTCGGCGCGGTGGCGGTCAAGATCGAATGGATCGTGTCGTTCCGCCGGTGCGGCGCTAAGCTCGCGGGCTGCGTCGGCGCCGGAACATACGTGCGAGGCGCGGCGGAGAGCCAAGCCTGCCAGATGCGGTCGACGTTGCAGTGATTCAGGTAGAACACCGGGTCGTTGGGCGAACTCGACGGACCCATGTCGCCACCCACCCACACGTGCACGAGATTGTGCAGGTGCGGCGCGGTTAGCGCCGGGACCCAGCCTTCCACCCGGTTCCGGAACCCGCCTGAGCTCGCGTTCCACTGCGCTTGGTCGTAGACGGTCTGGGTCAGGACCGCGGCCACGCTAGCCTTGGCCGGCAAACCAAAAGGATTGAAGGGATCGAATGACCCAAAGCCCCGCTCGAGAGGCCGGTTGACGGAAATCATCTGGCCGGTGGAGCCCGTCTCAATGCGGATCTGGAACGGACCACCCGCCGCGAACGGACCAGTCGTCACCGGAGTTCCGCTGCCGCCCATGCAGTCATCCGCCCAGACCGCCTGGTTCGGCTGCTCGTCGATGGGGAGATCACCGTCGGCGGCCCAGTCCCAGTACGGGATCCCGAAGTTCGCGTCGCCTAGCACACGCTGGAACTGGAACTCGAGCAGGATCATCATCCAAGCGGTGCCAGGGCAGGAACGCCGGGCCACGGTGTGCCGCGTTGCGGCCCGATCCGGCGGGTGTCTGGCGGTTCATCGACGCGACGTGCCAGATGACAAACAGGTCCCATGTAGAGACCGGTTGATTGGGTCCGGGGAGGCCCAGGGCCGCCGTGGTGACGCCGGCGTCTTCGGCCTTCAGCGCCAGAACGCCCTGGACGTACTTCTCGCGCGAGTCCTGATCGGTAACGATATTTCTACGAACGCCCATGTTGATTGTCCTCCCTCATTAGTGCCCGTGGCCTGAATGACCCTTGCCGGTCTTCTTGGTGCTCCCACTTTTCTTCGTGCTCTTCTTCGCCGCGAACTCGCGTGGAAAGCTGTCGATCACTTGCCGCACGAAGTCCACCGCCGACGGCCAACTGTAGTTGGGCAGCGGATGGTAGTGGACCGAGCCGTCGTTGGACACCTCCATGTGCCCGCTGAAGGGCTTGCCGTCGATCTTGATCTCGTACGTCGTCTTCATCTCAATCTTGTGGCCCTTGTACTCATCCTTCCGGACGCTGACCATCGGTCCGTGGGCTTCATGCGAGTGAAGGACCGGCTTCATTTTCTTGAGCTGCTTGCCCATCGACTGGGCGTCAGCCGCGGGCATCTTGAATGCTGGCATGGCTACCTCCGTTGATTCGTGGTACACCATGTTACCACCGTCTCAGCGGGAAATTTGGTTCCACTCCTGTTCGTAGTAGCGGACCAGGGCCTGGTCATTGAGGCGGTTGACGTCTACCGGGACACGTGCCATGTCGGCGGGAAAATCGAACATCTGCGCCAGCGCTCCCGGCGTCAGAAAGCGGAGCCCCCCGGGAAGCGTCGTGGGTGGTCTGTAACCGGACCGGGTGGCGAGCACGAATCCCCACTCGCCGAACGAGGGGACATAGACGTGATAGGGATGCGTGCTCCAGCCCGCGGCGCGCATGGTTCCTTCGATGCACCAGTAGCTCTGGCGCGCGAACAGCGGCGATGTGCTTTGCACGGACACAAGTCCATTCGGGGCAACACGCCGGGCCAGGGCGCGGTAGAAGGTCGTCGTGTAGAGCTTGCCGAGCGAGAAGTTGGTGGGATCCGGGAAGTCGATCAGGACCGCGTCGAACTGGCCGCTGGCGCGGTCGAGCCAGATGAAGGCGTCCTCGTTGACGATCCGCACCTTGGGCGAGCGGAGCGATCCTGAGTTGAGCCGGGACAACTCGGGGTGATCGCGGAACAGCCGTGTCATCTCCCCATCGAGGTCGACCAAGGTGATCTGCTCAACGCCCGGATACCGCAGCGCCTCGCGAACCGCCA
>VFZX01000385.1 GCA_016871015.1 Acidobacteriota bacterium
TCCGGAATATCGAGGTATTGACAATCGCGCGGAGAAGGTGTAAGGTGAAGATCGAGCCGCACCCGCCCTTGATAAGTGTCAAGCAAGAATCCAGGCTAAAGTGTCAAGGATGTGTCCGGTCGCGCAGCGGCAGCCACAGCCAGTAACGGTTCGGATACTTGCCATAAACCATCGCCATCACCACCACCAGACTCAACTGGATCACCAGGTGCAGCGCGTTCGACAGCACGCTCGCCACCGGCACCACCTCCCGCGGCAGCGGGATCTTCTTGATCAAGCTCGCGTTCTCCACCAACGACGTCGTCCCGCTCACCCAGGCCATCGAAAAGAAACTCACCGGAATCATTCCGCACAACACCCACACCGGAAAGTACGGCTGCTGTTGCTTGAAGATCACCGTAAAAACGAACGTGTAGACCCCCATCATCACCAGCGGATTCAACAGCGACCAGAAGATCCCCAGCGACATGTTCCGGTACCGGATCCGGAAATCCTTCAGCACAAGCTGGCTCACCGCGTACCAGGTGTCGCCCGTCCACGTCATCCCAGGTTCACTCCCGCGGCCCGCATGGCCGCCTGAAAGCAGCGGTCGTACTGATCCGCAATCGTGCGCGAAGCAAACTGTTCACGCACCCGCGGCGCCGCCGTGCGAGCCGAGCGCTTCCAGCCGTCCAAGCCGCCCGCCCACACGCGGTAGCGCTCAAAGCATGTGTCCATGTCGTTGATCGTTGGAATCACCACCCCGGCGCGATGCTGCAGGAGCACCAGTTCGATGTCGCCCACGTCGGTGGCCAGCGCCGGCACCCCCATCGCCAGCGCCTGAAGCATCGCGATCGGCAGTCCTTCATATTCTGATGTGAAGATGATCCCCTCCACCACACTGTACAGCTCCCAGAGCGACGCGCAGAAATCCAGCCGCCGCACGTTGCCGAGCTTGTGCTTGGAGATGAAATCCGCGCACTGCGCCGCCATGCCTCCGTCGCCCACCATGATGAACCGAGTGGGATCGCCCGAATCGCGCACCCTCCGCGCCAGCTCCAGGAAATCGAGCGGACGCTTCTGTTGTGTCAGCCGTCCGACCCAGGCGATCCACCGGTAGCCCTCATCCAACCCGTACTTCCGCGCGAACGCCTCCCGCTCCGGCGCCGGCAGCTCCAGCGGCCCCAGCGTCGCCGGATCCACTGGCGAGTAAATCTGGTCGATCTTTGACTCGGGAATCCCCAGCCGCTCGACAAATACTTTCCGGATCCGCTGGTTGACGGCGATGAACCGGTCACACGCCTGCACGCCCGGCTCGCCTGCGCGCTCGATCCAGCCCACCTTGTCGTCGTAGCAGCGCTGGTCGGCGATGCCGCAATCCGCGAACAACCGCCGGATCTCCCAGGCCGCGTCGCAGAGCCACGTGCTGCCGTTCAAGATCCAGACGGCCGAGGGACCGTAGGTCTTCTTGAGGCGCTCAAGCATCGGCATGTAGAGAGAAAAGGGCGCAAGCTCGGCCAGCTCAAAGAACGCCAGCGCCGCATCCCCCGCGGCGGGACGGAATGAGCCCTGCGATTCGGCCAGGCGCTCAGTCGAAATCACTACGAAGTCATAACGGTCCCGGAGCTCGCGCATCATATCGATCGCCTGGCGCTCAGCGCCTCCGACGGCGAACAGGGCGGGAAACACAAACACCAGCGGCTTGTCCGTCCGCCGCCCGGCCGGCAGCAGGAAGTTGACCCGCGGCGGATTCCGGACCGTGAGCGTCTGCCCGGTAGCCAACGGAAGCGGCCGCGCCTCGATCTTCCCGTGTGGAAGCCGGACCAAGCGCCCCTTGTGACCCGTTTGTCCGGCCAACACGGCGCGATACACGTCGTGGCGCGCGACCAGGTGGTTCGCGAGGTCCCCGATGCCGGCGTTCGGTGCCTCGGCCAGGCTCTGGCTGATCACCAGGAAGTCCGCCTCCTGAACCGCGAGCCCGAGCACAGCGTTCTGCAACTGTTCGGGCGGCACGACGCGCGCCGGATCCGCCGGCGCGTAGATGTAGTCGCCCTCGCGGACTTGGTCGAGCGACGCCGCCACTTCGACGCCCGCGATCCGCGCGCGGACCTCTCCGGTCCAAGCGTTTTCAGCCGGAGCCACCACCGCCAACGGACAGTGTGCCCGCGACCGCAGATACTGATTGGCCGCCATCCCCGCCTGAAACGCGGGACGCAGCGCCAGTTCCGGGAAGTCCACCGTCAAACGCGCAAAGAGCCGTTTGACCTCAATGTCGACCCGCCCCGAGTCCTCCTTGATCGTGTTGCTCGAATGGATCCGGTATCCAGTCAGGAAATGCGGAATGTAGCGGACCCGGCCGGCCAGCGCGGCGCGCAACACAAAGTCCCAGTCGTGGACATAGCGATAGTCCGCGAATCCACCGATCTTCTCAAACAGCGGCTTGCGGAAGACGATGTTGCTGGTCGTGGCAACGAAGTTCTGGTGCGACAGCAGGTCGAGCACATCCACGCGCGCCGGATCCAACTCCCGCGGGAACGGATATTGCGGAGTGAACGGACCGCGCTTGTCCGCCAGCCGCGCGCCATCTTCACCGAAAATCTGGATATCGCCAAACGCGAGATCGAACGGCTCCTGCTTGTACTGCCGCTCGATCAGCTCGAAGCGGCCTGCGATGAAGCGGTCGTCTGAGTTCAGCACCGCCACCCATGGATTCCGGCACTCCGCCGCCAGCCGGTTCAACTGCGCGTGCGCGCCCAGATTCACTACCGGATCCTGGGTCAGATCGCGGAACTTCGGGCCGAGCGCCGCGCGCATCATCCCCAGCCACAGCCGGCTGCTGTCCCTCGATCCGTCATCAGCCACCAGTACTTCGGTGACCAGTGGCGAACGCGCGGCGGACAGAAGCGCCTCGGCGAGGTACGGACCGTGGTTGTAGACAGGCACGATGACGCTGAACATCGCCTACACAACCGGAATCCGCAAGAGCCGCCCCAGCGCCTCAAAGCTTACCGCCGAAGCGAACCGTTCCTGGAAACGCTCGAGCACGAACCGGTAGGCCGCGCCGTAGTTCGCCTCCGGACGCCCGCAGCCCATGATGCATCCCTGCAGGTAGCACAGCTCGAACACGGAGCTCAAGAAATCGTGGTGCCAGTTCTGCGATCCCAGATTGTAGTGGCGGTCGATCACCTTGGCCCACGACTTGATGCCTTCGATCATTGACAGATACTCGTCCACCGGCTCATTCACCCCGCCCGGGGTTTCGAGCGCGGACTCGATCTGTAAGATCCCGACATCGTTGGCCACCTCCGGATGCAGACGCACAAACACGCGCGCCATCATCCCGGCGCGGATCTGGCGGTCGATGAACTGCTGCACGGTGTAGTTGTGGTGGTGCGTCGCCACCGGACCGGGCGTATAAAGGATGCGGAACTTATTGCCAAGCTTCTTGTGGACCCGGTAGGCGAATTCGATGTCTTCGTAGCCGTAGATCGGGAACTCGCGGCTGAAGCCCTCCTTGCTCCAGTCGGCGACCACGTTCTTTTTGAACGAGACGTTGGAGGTATGGAAGAACCTCCAGTCGAGCCAGGTGTACGGCAGAATCGCGAAGAACCCGAACTGCTCCTGTCCCACGCCCTGCACGTGCGACATCACGAAGTTCACCCGCTCGTCGACCGTGTTCGGCCAGACGATCTTGCCAAGGATCGCCACCTCGGGATCCGGCATCCAGCAGTGCGCGCGCATGTGCTGGAAATAGTAGTCGCGCGCCGCGGGCCGGATGTCGTCGCCCAGGAACAGGATGAGATCGTGCTTGGCCATCGCGCAGCCGATGTTGCGCGCCTGTCCCGCGCCGCCGTTCGGGACCCGCTCGTAGCGCACGTGCGGAAACTCCCGCGCGAGGGCCGCGAGCCGCTGGGGCGTGTCATCCGCCGACCCGTCGTCGATGACCAGGAACTCCACTTCCAATCCCTCCGCGCACGCGATGTGCTGCCTCAGGGTCTCCTCCATGAAGGCCCCCCGGTTGTAGGTAGCAAGGATCGCGGATATGGGAGGCAGAGCCTTTCCGTGCCGGCGTGGATCTACTTGAAGCGAAGCGAGTTCCGGCGGCGGCAGGCCTGGATTCGCAGTTCCGCGCACCAAGTGCGGACGCGCCTGGGCATGCGCGGCAATGGCCGTGGCGCCCTCCATCCGTTTGGGGGACCCGGCCCGCATCCGGCCGCCCACCATGCGGACCGAGATCTGGTGCGGCTTTCCGTCGAGCGCGGCGCCCGGCACCGGGATCTCAAACCCGTGGTGGCCGTCGCCCTTGCCGGCCTGGTTGAGGTCGGCGCGGAACCGGTTGGCCGCGAAGGCTCCCGCCGGCTGGCCGTCCACCAGCAGTTCAACCTCCACCGTGCGGCTGGGCGCAGAGGGATCAAAGGCCCAGCCCTTGACCACGTTGTTTTCCACCACATCAACGTAGCCTTCCGGGCGGTTCAGGACCGCGCTGTACACTCTAGCGAGTGTCTGTTTGAGCAACCGTAACTCCCTTTTCCGCCACCCGGACATCGAGCACTTCGGCGCCTTCGGCCCGGATCGCCTCACTCACCCGCTGTTTGGCATCCGGATTGACCAGGAAGAACACGCAGCCGCCGCCACCCGCCCCGCAGACTTTGGCGCCGAGCGCTCCAGCCTTGGCGGTCTTTTTCACAAGCAGATCGATGAGCGGCGTCGTGATGGTGGGGATGTTCTTCCGCCGGTGGCTCCAGTCGGCGCGCAGCAGACGCCCGGCTTCGGTCCAGTCGGCCTTCTCGATCGCCCCGCGCATGGCCACGGCGATCGCGGCGATCTGGTCGAAATTCCGGTGGACCTTCTTGTCCCCGTTGATGTGCGCCTTCATCACTTCCCAGTTGTTGATCCCCGAGTTGCGCGGCACGCCGGTGTAGGCCAGCACGACACGCGAATTGAAGTCGTCCAGATCCACCGGCAGACCCACACGCTTGATTCCGGCAGGCGACAATTCGAGCGCGCTGACACCGCCGTACATCGCCGGATAGTAGTCCTGCGGCCCGGTCGGCACCCGGATGATCTGCGACTCAATGTTCTGCACGACCTCGCGGAGCTTTTCGATCGCATAGCCGCGCTTGAGCATCTTGTTGAGCGCCTGGCCACAGGTGATCATCAACGACGATGATCCCGAGATCCCGGCGCCGGCAGGAGCCTCCGAGTGCGACTCGATCTCCAGGCCCATCGGAGGCTGGAAAAACCGTAGGATCCAGCCGAGCAGCGGCAATTTGTAGCTCTTGGCGGCGCGCAGGGCCTCGATCGATTCAAACGATTCTTCGGACTTCTGATCCCGTGAGCGCAGAACAATCCGGCTGTCTTCGCGGGTCCGGATCACGCAGCTCGTGTAGCGGTTCACGGCGAAGTTCACCGTGGTCGCGTTGTCGTGGTAGAGGCAGATCGGCCAGATGTCGAGCGTGCCCCCGGCGATGTCGACCCGGCAAGGCGACTTCGAAACGATTCTCATGAGTCGTAGCTAGTCCACTATAACGTAGAATGGCATCCATGGTCTCTTCCCGCCGAACTCTGTTTGCCCTTTCCGCCGTGGCCGCCGCCGTTCTCGGCCTCGGGTTCCAAGCTGCCCGCCAAGCTGGCGCTCCGCCCGCCGACCCTGTGATTGCGGGATTCCGGCGGTCGACCGTCGCTTCGGTGGCCGATGCCATGGATCAGGTGACCGGACGCCGCGGATTCATGTCACACGACATGCGCCCGCGCGTCGACGGCAAGGTGGTGGGACGGGCGGTGACGGCGCTGATGCGTGCGGCGGCACCGGAACAGGCGACGGCGCAGTTGAGCGCACGCCATTCCGTGGGCATGATTGACGCGGCCAAGCCGGGCGAAGTCGGGGTGTTGGTGATCGAGAATGGACTCGACGTGGCGGGACTCGGCGGGCTGATGGGAACCGCCGCCAAGTCGCGTGGCATGGCGGGGATCGTAATCGACGGCGGGGTCCGGGACGTGGGTGAGGTTCGGGCGCTCGGCCTCCCGGTCTATTCCCGGAGTGTCGTACCGTCCAGTTCGGTGGGGCGCTTCGCAACTGTGGCGAATGGGATTCCGGTCCAGTGCGCGGGAGTTGAGGTGAAGCCGGGCGACATCATCGTAGCCGGCGAGGACGGCGTGGTGGCAGTGCCTTCGGAGCGGGCGGCGGAGGTCCTCAAGCGCGCCCAGGAGATCGACGAGCGCGAGACCAAGATGGTGCCCTTCATCAAGCAGTACAAGGCGTTGACCAAGGCGATTGAGGTGTTTAACCGGATTTAAGAAGAACCCGTTGATTCAAAACGGGCTAATCCTTTGCCGGGCCGCGGCCGATATTGACTTTGTATGCGGGAGAAACGGACCGAACAGCGGATGTTGTGCGCCGATCTGGTCGAGGTCCATTGGAGCGACAAATCGGGGCGTTCCCGGCGGGCAGTAGGGAATCTTGAGGACATTTCGGCCTCGGGTGCCTGCCTCCAGATGGAGAACGCGATCCCGCTCCGGTCGAAGGTGCGGGTGACCCACGGCAACACGTTCCTTGAGGGAGAGGTTCGATACTGCGTCTACCGTGAGATCGGCTACTTTATCGGGATCCGGTTCGATGAGGCCAAGAAGTGGTCCCGCAGCAAGTTCGAGCCACAGCACCTTTTCGATCCCCAGGGTATGGCGGCGCACAAACGCAAGATCGCCTGACCCGGGCAGCGCCGCGAGCGGTGTATCCGGCCGGGTCGATGAAGGGATTGGGACCGTCCTTGCCGAGCTTGGCATAGTTGGTTTCGCCGTCGTAGAAGCTCGGGTGCGCGCCGAGGAAAATGTCACACGGCAGCGAGCGGAGCTTGCGGAACGCCCGCCGGTAGTCGTCCGCGATTTCGGGGTAGGCGGCGTTCTTCCACAGGACATATCCAGGGTTCCAGCCGACACTGCAGGCGACGACCACGTCGTAGCTCTTTCCGGCTTCTTCGGTCTTCATGCTGTAGGTTGTGCAGCCCTTGGTGTGTCCGGCGGTGAGGTGGGCCTTGAGCACCGCGCCGCCGAGCTTGACTTCATCGCCGTCGCTCAGAATGCGGTCGATCGGATGCGGCTTGCCACCGGGCGTCATTTCGCGGAGGGCCGGGACATCGCGGTCCATCGCCATCACCCTGGCGGCGGTCAGCTCTTTGAGCATGGCGTCGGCTTCCATGTGGTCGCCGTGGGCATGGCTGCCGAGGATGATCTTGATGTCGGTGAGCTTGAATCCGAGCTTCTCGATGTTGGCGCGCAAGATGGGCACGGTGGATTCGAAGTCGCTATTGATCAGGATGTGGCCTTCCCTGGTCGTGATGAGGAAAGTGGAGAGCTCGCCGGTACCGATTGAGTAGAACTGGGTATCCCTTTCACTCAGCCGACCCCAACCTGTTGTGCTACCTTCCGTGGGGATGTGGTGCGCCCGACTAGGGTGTCGTAGGTCTTCGGAGAAGTGGTGGCAGCTT
>VFZX01000386.1 GCA_016871015.1 Acidobacteriota bacterium
CGCTGCGAGTGTGGAAGACTCGACGGCTGTGATTGTCATGCGATCGCCTCCTTGTGGAGGCAATCGCCCTAAAACAGGATATCACAAAAATGTTCTTAAGTGAACAGTATTGCGGCTAATCTAGGCTCAATCAAGGCCGGGCCCGGGACTCCCGCGAACACGTACCAGGCAGACCGATCTCCAACCCGGATCGACTCCTCGCACCATAGCGATAAGCCGCCGCTGACATGGCGAACGGCGCCGGACTTCTCGTTCGATGGCTGCAATTCGGGCGGTTTCCGTTACAGCCGCAACCACGGATTTTTTCGCTTTGCAGGGCGATACGCGGCTAAAACCACTCCGCCTTGTTGACCACGTTCCGCAACTCCCGTCCCGCCACAAACCTCGCCGTGTTGTCCAGCAACACCTCCAAATGCCGCTCCGGCACCACCACCGCGTACCCGGCCACGTGCGGCGTCAGGATCGCATTCCCGAACCCCCACAACGGATGCTCCGCTGGCAGCGGCTCCGTCTCATAGACATCCAGCGCACAGCCCGCCACCGCCCCTTCGCGCAGAGCCTCCACCAGCCCGTTCAAGTCGACCACCGCCCCGCGCCCGATATTGATGAACACGGCTTCGCGTTTCATCTTCCGGAACTGCCCGATGCCGAACATCCGAACCGTCCGCGGCGTGTGCGGCGCTGCCACCACCACATAGTCGCTCTCCGCCAGCAGATCGTCCAGCCGCTCCAGCGGCCACGCCGCTGGATTCACCGGATCCACGGCAATCACCCGCATCCCAAACGCCTCCGCCCGCCGCCCCGTCTCCTGCCCGATCGCGCCGTAGCCCACGATCCCCATCACCGCGCCCGCCAGGTGCCGGTGCACCCGGTCGACCCCGGTCACCACTCCCGGACCAGCGGTCAGATTCACATGGAACGCTTCGGTCCCGCACGGCGCCCACCGCCGCTCCGCCTGTTGCCGGATGTAGACATGCAGGTTGCGCGCAAAGCACAGCACGTAACCCATCACCTGGTCGGCGATCACGTCCGAGAACAGCCCGCGCATGTTCGTCAACACCACCGGATGTTCCACCAGGGCGGGGAACATGTAGTGCTCGAGACTTGCCGTCGGCGACTGGATCCAGCGCAGCTTCCCCGCGCGCTCCAGCAGCGCCGCCGTCATCTTGCCAAACAACGCGTCCGCATCCCTGATCCCCGCGAGCGCCTCCTCCGGACCCGCACAGTTCACCACTTCCATCGAACCCGCGGCCCGGCGGATCTTCTCCAGCCGCGCCTCCTCAACCGGAGGATGAATCAGCATTCTCATAGGACGCACACCAGCTCCGCAATCACCCGGCACTCCTGCCCCTCCTCAAGCTCCCACGCCTCGAACTCCGGATTCAGCGGCTCCAGCCGGATCCGCACGTGCCGCCAGCCGTCCTCCTCAGCCCGCTTCTCGCTCACATACCGTTTGACCGTGTACCGCTGCCCGCCCGCCTCCGATTCGTCCAGGTTCTCAACCAGCACGCGCTTGCCCTGCCTCGATCCCACCACATTCGCCCGGAACACGCACTCAGCGCCATCGGGAATCACGGGTTCCATCGAACGGCCCACCACCTGCGCCACGAACATGTCCTTGGTCAACCGCAGCCCCCCGGGCGCCTCGGTCCAACCGGCGGGCTCGACCTCTGCCTGTTCGCCCCACCGTCCCGCCGCTGCCCGGCACGTATACACCGGCAGGTGCGTGCGGAACGGGAGCACGCGCGGCTGCACGTTCCGCCCATACAGCATCCGTAGCGTGGACTCAAATCCACCCATCATTACCGGCTGCCGGTCCGACACCAGGATCGCATTCGACAGCGTATCCTCCATCCATCGCAGGATGCCTTCCGCGCCCATCTCCCGCGTGCGCGCATCCAGGTCGCCAGCCAGCAGCTCCAACACCGCCGCATCTTCCGGATCCGCGATCTCGTCCCAGTCCCGGCGGAAGCGGAACTCCAGCCGCCCCTCCGCCGGATCGTGCAGCCCCACGCCGATCGCCTCGGACGCGCGGCCCGGCAATGCGGCTGCCAGCACCACGTACTGTCCCGGCCGCATCACCTCCACCCGGCTGTCTTCCAAACTCGCTCCCACACTTTGCCTATCGGCCACCTCGACTACGGATTGTACGGATAATACCCGTCCCGGTGCCGGATCCGCAGATTCGGATATCCCACAACCTCGATCTTGAGCTTGCGGTAGATCTTCGGCGAATCGTTTGTCTCCGGAACGTATCGCATCACGTACTGCGTCGTTACCTCGCCCGCCACGTTGGCGATCGCGCGGAAGATCCCCTTGGCGATTTCGGACGCGTATCCGCCCGTTCCCACCTTGATCGCATAGTTGCCTTCGTCAGACGGAGTCGACAGGTAGCCCGAAATGTCCTTGTACAGTCCCTTGTTCAGCGGCGCTTCCACACGGCCGCCCGTGGCGTCGCACAGTTGCATGAGCTGCTTCTCTCCGTCGGACACAAATCCGAACGCAACCGTGCTCACACCGTAGATGGTCACCAGGTTCCGCTGCGCCAGTTCGAGCACTTCCTGCAATCCCCGTTTGCTCGCTGAATCGTGCCCGTCGCCGATGATGACGATCACCCGCCGCGGCTCGATCGGCTCGCCCTTGACCAGATCCCGGCTCGTACAAGCCATATAAAGCGCATCAAACAGCGCCGCGCCGCCGCCAGGCTTGATCTTCTCGATCTTCTCCTTAAGCTTGTTCGAATCGGTCGTCGTGTTCACCTGAAGCTCGGCTTCGGTGCCATACGAGATCAGGTAGCCGGAGTACTTCTTTTCGCCCGGCATCAAGGTCATCACCAGGTCGATCGCTGCTTCGCGGAAAGTCTTCCAGTGCTGCCTGCTGGCGTTGGAGATGTCCAGCAGGAAGCCGATCACCACGGGCTGGTTCCGCTCGCGGTTGAAGAAGATGATCTTCTGCTCCTTGCCATCTTCGAAGACCCGGAAATGTTCTTTGTCGAGGTCGGTGACGAACCGCCCGTTGTCGTCGGTCACCGTAACCGGAACGATCACCTCGTTCACGGAGACGCGGATTGGAGCCGGCAGCGGCTCCTTGGACTCCACTTTGCCGTCCTGGCCCACAACCACGGCCGCCGGAAAGAAAGAGAGAATCGTTCGCCGGAGCATGATCCCAGTCGCCTCCTTCACCTCGATGATAACACCGCGTACCATGGAAGTTGCGCGTACTTCTCGTGGCGACCTATGAGATGGGACGCCAGCCGTTCGGCCTGGCCTCGCCCGCCGCGCTTCTGAAAGCCGCCGGACACGAGGTTCTGTGCCTGGACGCCTCGCGTGATCCGCTACGGCCAGGCCAAACCGCGGGGGCCGATTGGATCGCCTTCCACCTTCCGATGCACACGGCCACCCGCCTCGCCGTGCCGCTCATCAAGCACATTCGCGCTGCAGGACCCACGCCCCGCATCGCCTGCTTCGGGCTCTACGCCGCCCTGAACGCGGACTACCTCCGCTCGATCGGCGCGGATACCATCGCTGGCGGCGAATTCGAATCCGCGCTGGTCGAAGCCGTCAAAGGCGGGCCACCTCCGCCGGAACTGCCGCGCGTCCCCTTCACAGTCCCCGACCGCACTGGGCTCCCGCCGCTCCACCGGTATGCCACTCTCGGCGGCCGCACTGCCGGCTACACCGAGGCCTCGCGCGGATGCAAGCACCTGTGCCGCCACTGCCCGGTCGTCCCCGTCTACCAGGGAAAGTTCCGCGCCGTGCCCGCGGACATCGTCCTCGCCGATATCCGTCAGCAAGCCGCCTCCGGCGCCACCCACATCACCTTCGGTGATCCCGACTTCTTCAACGGACCCACCCACGCCACCCGCATCGCCGAAGCGCTCCACCGCGAGTTCCCGGATCTCACCTGGGATGCCACGATCAAAATCGAGCACCTCCTCAAACACCGCGATTTGCTCCCGGCGCTCGTCCGCACGCGATGCCTGTTCGTCACCAGCGCCGTTGAGTCCCTGGACGACGGCGTTCTCGCGCTCCTTGAAAAAGGCCACACGCGGGCGGACTTCATCACCGCCGCCACCCTCTGCCGCAGCGCCGGACTCACCCTCGCCCCGACGTTCATCCCCTTCACGCCCTGGACCACGCGGGCCGGATACCGCGACCTTCTTGAAACCATCGCCGGACTCGATCTCATCCCCAACACCGCGCCCGTCCAGCTTGCCCTCCGCCTCCTGGTGACCTCTGGTTCCCGCCTCCTCGAGCTCGACGGCATCCGTCGCTGCACGGGCCCGTTCGACTCCGCGGCGCTGGTCTACCCCTGGACCCACGCTGATCCCGAAATGGACAACTTGGCCGGCGCAGTGCTCCGCCTTGTCCACGCCTCCCAGACGCAAGGGCTGCCGCGCGAACAGATCTTCAGCCGGATCTGGACCCTGGCCCACGGCGCTCCGCCGGCCGTCCCCATCCTGCCATCCCGCGCCACGATCCCCTACCTGACCGAGCCTTGGTATTGTTGAGCCGAGCCGGTAGCGGGGCAGTTGGCCCCGATATGAAAAAACTCCTGCTGGTAGCCGCCACCACCGGCTACCAGACCCAGGCCTTCGCCGAAGCCGCCCGGCGGCTCGGAGTCCATCTCACGCTTGCCACCGACCGCTGCCATGTCCTCGACAACCCTTGGGGAGATGGCGCGATCCCGGTCCGGTTCGACGACCCCGAGGGATCGACGCACGCTTTAGAGCACTTTGACGCCGTGGCCGCGGTCGGGGACAGGCCAGCCTATCTCGCCGCGCTCGCTGCAGCGCGCCACGGCGTTCCATTCCACCCGCCGGATGCGGTCGCCGCCTCCCGCAACAAGTTCCTCGCCCGCGACCGGTTCCGCGCCGGAGGCCTGCCGGTGCCGCACTATTTCCTCGCGCCCACCGCGGACGGGCCGGATCCGCCCTCCGTCCGCGCTCCCTATCCCTGTGTCCTCAAAGCGCTCGGACTCTCAGCCAGCCGCGGCGTGATCCGTGCCGGGAACCCAGCCGAATTCCGCGCTGCATTCCGGCGGATCCAGGCCATCCTCGCCGCCCCGGACATCGCCCGTTTCCGTGATCCAGCCGACCACCAGATTCTGGTCGAGGAGTTCATCCCAGGCCGTGAGTTCGCTATCGAGGGCCTGATGACCAGAGGCGAGTTCCACGCTCTTGCGGTCTTTGACAAGCCGGATCCGCTCGACGGCCCCTTCTTCGAAGAGACGATCTACATCACCCCTTCAAGCGAGCCGGACTCTGTTCAGCAGGCGATCCTCGAAACGGTCCGCACCGCCGCCCGGTCACTCGGACTGTGGCATGGACCCGTCCACGCCGAAGTCCGGGTCAACAGCCAAGGAGTCTGGATGCTCGAGGCTGCCGCCCGCCCCATCGGTGGACTCTGCGCCCGCGCTCTGCGGTTCTCAGGCGCGATGCCGCTCGAGGAGCTGATCCTGCGCCATGCGCTCGGCGATCCGGTGATTCCCGCCCGGCTCGAACCCGGCGCCAGCGGGGTCATGATGATCCCGATTCCGCGCGAAGGAATCTACCGTGGCTGCTCAGGAATCGAAGCTGCCGCCACCCATGCTGAAGTATTCATCACCGCCAAGGAGGGCCAGCATTTCCTCCCCCTCCCGGAGGGACACTCCTATCTTGGTTTCCTGTTCGCACGCGCTGAAAATTCCAGCGAAGTAGAACATCAACTCAGGACGGCCAACTCGCTGCTTCAATTTGACTTCGCTGCTGCTCTCCAGATCATGAATGCGAACGCTGCGAATCCGGAGACACTCAAAAATACACCGATTTTAAACGACGCCGGATCGTAGTACAAGACCACATCCGATACCCCCGGGGGGACCGGCACCGCAGCGAACGCCACGTTGGCCCGGTAGACCGGCTTTTCAACCCCGTTCACCTCCGCTTTCCACCCCGGAAAATACGTCTGGACCCCCGTCAACCAACCCGGCGACTTGCGCTCCGCCCGCAGCCGGATCCGCGTTGGCGTATCCTCGACAATCTGGACCCCGCCGGCCTCCCCCTCATCTCCCTCCCCGACCGGACCGTAGTCCGCGAGCAGAATGCGGTGCTCCACGTGGAACGTTGGATCCGCCAGCTTTTTCAGCGCTTCGGCGTCGGTGGCCGGCTCGGCTTTTCCCACCGTCCGGAATCGTGGCAGGTGATTGCGGAACTCGTACACCCACGCGCCGTTACCCTCCCAAACCTGACGGACCGATTGAAGCTCGGCGGATGGCTCCGGTGCCCCGGGCACCGTGACCCCGGATCCCTCGATCACAACACGGTACCACCGCCATTGCGAACCGGACTGCGGCGGGAAATCGACCCGCGTCTCCCGGCACGGAGCCTTCTGATTGGCCACGGAACGGCGCGGCGCCTCCTCTTCGAGAAGTTGAATCCGCGCCTCACACGCCGCCCCTCCGGACTGCGCGGCAAGAGGCACCCGGACCGCATTCAACCCATCCCGCGCGGACTGGAACGTGTGCTCGATCCGGCCAGGGGCGATCCGTGGCGGCCCAGCCTTGACCGCAGCCGGAATACGCCTCGAATCCGCGCTTGCGCTCACCAGGTACCGGATCCCGAGGACGCGATTCACCTGCTCCCACGGCGCGGTACGGGCCAGCCCAACTTGAAGCTCGTGAAACCAACGGACTCCCAACACATCGTAGTTGTCTGGTGTCCGCATTCCGTACACCGTGTTGAGATGGGATGGCAAAAGTGACGGCAGATCCCACGCTCCAGTCATCTCACTCCCCACCGCCTTCAACACTCCGTCCAGGCGCTCCGGCCGTGGATATGCCGATCGCACGGCTGCCGTTGGCTGGTAGTCCTTGAACAGCCATCCGGTCTGGCTGAAGACGAGCAGAGGCAGCAGCGGACCCAGGATCACGGCATTTGGCCGCGCGATCGCCGCCGTTACCGCCAAAAGCCCCAGCGTAACCAGCGCGAGCTCCGGCCCCACGACGCGGCGCGCGGCATCCGAGTTCAGCGGCGCCAACCGGAACTCCCAAAACAGACCGTTCATCACCAGCGCGAAGAACACGGCGGGCCACAGCGATAAGAACCAGTGTGAAGCGCTCCTGAGCCGCTCGGCCGCCACCGCCGCGGCACACGCGATGAAGAACACGCCGATCGCGCAACTGCGCTTCGGCGCTCCTGCCCCGAGAATCGGGATGTGCCGCAGGACCTGGCCGTAGAGCCCCACCAGGTCGTACGCATAGACGCACCACACGAGAAACATCCCCGCGAAGAAGGCGCAATACCGGTCCCGCCGCACCACCCCCAGGATGACGGCGACGCCTAGGAGCCTGTCCGAGAATTCCCGAACATCGTGGGAACGGATAGAACAAAACCAGTACATAATGTTTTATGCCCAAGGGGTACCGCGCCTACAACCCGGACCAGGATCTGCTACTGCCACCGAGCT
>VFZX01000387.1 GCA_016871015.1 Acidobacteriota bacterium
GCTGTCCATGCGGCTCACCTCTCGCCAGGGCATCCCCCAGCTTAACCGCTGTCCCCCGGCTACCCTTCGTTTGTGTCAACCGCCCACCGGCACACTTGTCAAGGATGTCTCCGGTTCGCACATCCTTCGCGGCGAAATCCAAATCCTGCTCGCGCTTCTTCTTATAAATGTCATACTTGTCCAGCAAGAATCTTCCTCCAAACACCAGCACAACCGTGGGGACCGCTCCCCCGACCGCCGCCTTGATGAGTTCCTCAGAAAAGGTCAGTGACATCGTCTACTCCAGGGTAAACTGCGCGGCTTGCTATCCAGGGGGCATGCTCCGCCAGTGTCTCGCATCGATCTCGCGTGCTTCAACCCCTCGATATTATCTTCGTAGGCCTGCCTGCGTCAAATTGATTTTTGCCCGTCGCGTGCGCGGACGACCAAGTCGGCCTTAATTAATCTAAATTAATCTACACTCCGTGCAACGGGTGATGCGAGAGCGCGTTTGGGCGGCGGCCCATGTGGAATTGAGTGCCATCACATTGGATACCGACACCACGGTCCATACCTTGTTCGGCCAGCAAATCGGCGCTCGCAAGGGCTACAATCCCAGGCACCGCGATAAGCCGAGCTATCAGCCGATTCTGACGTTCCTGGCCGAAACCCGCGAATACGCCGGTGGTGAACTGCGCAAAGGCGACCGGCCGGTGTTCGGGACGCCGAAGCCGCTCTTCAGGATCTCCACGACCGCGCGGGCCGCGCTCCACGCCATTCCAGTTTCGACGTATCGGCGGATGGGCAGCCGTTCGTGATCCCGGTAGTGGCGGGCGGCGAGGACCCGGTCATCGCCGTGACGCGGAACTGGGAGCCATGGAAGCGACCCACCGCCAGAGCGCGGACTTCGCGCCGGAAAGTAACTAACTACACCCGCTCGTCCCGCCACAGTTCTCGCACTTGTAGCAAGACCCGTTCTGCGTCATGATCCCGCCGCATTCTGAGCACACCGGGGCATCGGCTGTCACCGACGCGAACGGCAGCTTCTGTTGTGGCTCATCCTCGGTCGGCCGGAGCTGCGGGGTGTCACCCGCCTCAGGCGCCGGAGCCTCTTCCGGGGGCAGGAACTTGGCACCCATCCAGCGGAAGATATAATCCATGATCGACTTCGCGTAGGGCACCGTCTTGTTCCCGGTCCACCCGCTCGGCTCAAACCGGACGTGGCTGAACTTGCCCACGTAGAATTTCAGCGGAACCCCATACTGCAGCCCGTAGCTGATCGCGGTGGCGAAGCTGTCCATGAGTCCGGAAATGGTCGACCCTTCCTTGGCCATGCTGATGAACAGCTCTCCCGGCGTCCCGTCCTCGAACAGCCCAACGGTGATGTAGCCCTCGTGGCCGGCAATCGAGAACTTGTGCGTGATCGATTGCCGCTCGTCGGGGAGCTTGCGCCGCACCGGACGGTAAACAATCTTCTCCTGCACCTGTACTTGCACCTGCACAGGGACCGGCGCGGGACTCACAGCCACTGCCTTCTTCTCCGCCTTGCCCGCACCCGCGCTCAGCGGCTGGACACGCTTGGATCCATCGCGGTAGATGGCCACCGCCTTCAGGCCAAGCCGCCAGGCCTCCACGTAGGCATCCATGATTTGCTCGACCGTGGACTCCTCGGGCATATTGATGGTCTTCGAAATCGCGCCGGAAATGAACGGCTGCACTGCCGCCATCATCCGCACGTGACCCATGTGGTGGATCGAGCGGCTCCCGTTCTGCGGCCGGAAGCTGCAGTCAAACACCGGCAGGTGCTGATCCTTGATGAACGGAGCGCCCTCAATCGTCCCGGTGGAATCGATGTGGCTGACGATCTTGTCGACCTGCTCCGGTGTGTAGCCGAGCTTGATCAGCGTCTGCGGAACCCGCGTATTCACGATCTGGATCACGCCGCCGCCCACCAGCTTCTTGTGCTTCACCAGCGCGAGATCCGGCTCGATGCCCGTCGTATCGCAGTCCATCATGAACCCGATGGTGCCCGTCGGCGCGATGACCGTCGCCTGCGCGTTGCGATACCCGTGGACCCGCCCCTTCTCGTAGGCGTCGTGCCAGCAGCGCTTGGCGTGCTCGAACACGGCGGGCGGCACCAGCCGCGAATCCATGTTGTTCACCGCGTCGCGATGCTGCCGGATCACTTCGAGGAACGGGATCTCGTTCAGCGCGTAGCCCGGAAACGGACCCGTAGCCTCGGCGATCCGCGCGCTGGTCAAGTAGGCCTGGCCGCACATGATGGCCGTGAGCCCGGCGGCGAAGTTGCGCCCTTCGTTCGAATCGTAGGCGATGCCCTGGCTCATCAGCAGCGCGCCAAGGTTCGCGTAGCCCAGCCCCAGCGGCCGGAAATCGCGGGAGTTGCGGGCGATCCGTTCGGTCGGATAGCTCGCGTTCTCGACGATGATCTCCATCGCCACGATCAGCGTGTCGACCGCATGCCGGTAGGCCTCGACATCGAAATGGCCGTCCGGACCCACAAAGCGCATCAGGTTGATCGACGCCAGGTTGCAGGCCGAATCATCGAGGAACATGTACTCGGAGCAGGGATTGGAGGCGTTGATGCGGTCCGTGTTCTTGCAGGTGTGCCAGCGGTTGACCGTGGTGTCGAACTGCATGCCCGGATCGCCGCACTGCCAAGTGGCCTCCGCGATGCCGCGGAGCAGGTCGCGCCCGCGGTAGCGCTTCACCGCCTGGCCGCTGACCACCGAGCGGGTCCACCAGTCGCGGTCCTCGGTCACCGCACGCATGAAGTCGTCGGTGGCGCGGACGGAATTGTTCGCGTTCTGGAAAAAGATCGAGCTGTAGGCTTCGCCATCAAGCGAGGAATCGTAGCCCGCGTCGATCAGCGTGTGCGCCTTCTTTTCTTCCTTCGCCTTGCACCAGATGAACTTCTCGACGTCCGGATGGTCGGAGTTGAGGATCACCATCTTGGCCGCGCGCCGGGTCTTGCCGCCCGACTTGATCACACCGGCGAACGCATCGAATCCCTTCATGAAGCTCAGCGGACCCGAGGCCTTGCCGCCACCCGACAGGACCCCGTCTTCCTCGCGCAGCGCCGACAGATTCGTGCCGGTGCCCGATCCGAACTTGAACAGCATGCCCTCGGTCTTGGCGAGGTTCAGGATCGACTCCAGCTTGTCGCTGACCGAATTGATGAAGCAGGCCGAGCACTGCGGCCGGTCCGCGCCCGTTTCCAGCGACTGGACCGCTTGGATCGTCTCGTCGTAATACCAGCCGTAGCCCCGCGCTTCCTGCCGCACTCCGACATTAAACCAGACCGGCGAGTTGAAACAGGCCTTCTGGGTCAGCATCAGGTGGGCCAGTTCATTGCGGAAATTTTCCGCATCTTCGCCTGCGCGGAAGTAGCGGCCCTTCCGGCCCCACTCGGTGATGGTATCCACCACACGGTGGACCAGTTGGCCAACGCTGCGTTCGCGTTCCGGCGATCCCATGCGGCCGTGGAAGTACTTGGAAGCGACGATGTTGGTCGCCGTTTGCGACCAGTCTACGGGGATTTCGACGTCGCGCTGCTCAAAGATGACCGCGCCTTTGTCATTTCCAATGGAAGCTGCGCGGGACTCCCATCTGATTTCGTCGTACGGCGTTCTGCCAGGTTCCAGCTTGGCTGTAAAAAATCGGGGAAAAAGGATGCCCGTCCGTTCCTGGACAGGGAGCGAGCGCTTCAGTTCCGAGGCGCGCGTCGAGAGATCGACTGTGATCTGACCCATATGCTTGAGTGAACCTTCCGGGGGAGGAATTGCCAGTCGTAATGTTCACCCAATATATAGTGTTTCGTCAAGGAAAATATCTATATGCCGTACCAGCGGTTTACGGGTACTAAACGGAACACCTGAGACGGTCTGGCACTTTTTCCACAGGCCGGCCCCTCAAAATTCCAGTTTCAGCACCATCTGAACCTGCCGTCCGAACCCCGTCAACGTGTTCGTGATCGTCCCCCCAGCCGCGACGCCAATGTTGAAATTCGGCAGCCGGAAGTTCGCCCGGTTGGCGATGTTGAAAGCTTCGGCACGGAACTGGAGCTCGGCGCCCTCCTTGAACCCCAGTGCGAAATTCTTCAACACTGCCAGGTCCACCTGCGACAGCCCCGGCCCACGCAGGATGTTCAGCCCGGAGTTCCCATACGTGAACGCCGGAGGAGCGACGAAGCACGACGTATCAAACCACCGGCTGATGCTGCGCCCGGAATCCGGAAGCGCCCCGTTGCAGACCCGGTTCGGCAACTGGTAGGCGCCCGCATTGTTCAGGTTCGACGCCGCCATCGACGGCGTGAACGCGAATCCGCTCTGGAACGTCGCGATCGAGTTCAACTGCCAGCCTCCGAGCACCGCGCCCGCCACTCCGCCGGACTTGCCCACCGGCAGCTCGTACACTCCGCTCAGCACGAACCGGTGCGGCACGTTGAATGTCGACTCGGCCCGCGCCGACCGGCGGTCATTGATGTTCTGGTATCCACCCGGGCGGTTGGTCTGCCCGCTCGATCCCGAGATCGAATCGTCGATCGACTTGCCCCACGTGTACACGGCCATCACTGTGGTTCCATTCTTGAACGTCTTCTGGACCTTCGTCAGCAGCCCGTGATAGGACGACGCCGCGAAGTAGCCGAGGAAGTTCAGGTTCGCGATGTTCGAAATCGGCTGCCAGGGACGCCGCGCCGCCACCGCGCCCGGACCCGGCTGCGCCTGGTTCAGGTTGTAGGAGGAGAACAGGTTCAGCCCCCGGCTTCCCACATAGCCGGCATCGACGAGCAGCCCCTCGCCGATCTCGTGCTGGACATCAAGTCCCCACTGCTGTGACCGCGAGAACTTGGTGTCGCGGTCCACCGCCTGGATCTGGCCCACCTGCCCGGCCGCGGCCGCCGCCTGCACCTCGGCCGCGCTATTCAGCGGCTGGAACCGCGGGACCGGAATCCCCTGGCTCAGGTTGCGTCCCACGTTGAGCGATCCGGGCGCGAACACCTGGATCGGCATGAACGGCACGTTGCGTCCGAGCGCGCCCTGTCCGGCGTAGTGGACGCTCACATAGTGCATGCCGAACGATCCGCGCACCACGGTCTTGCCTTTCTCCGTCAGCGAATAAGCGAATCCGACGCGCGGCGCCAGATTATTGTTGTCCTTCTTGCGTCCGGCATACTTCGGACCGCCCAGCGCCGGAATCAGGTTCGGCGCCGGATTCGCGGGATCGAAATTGAAATTCGCCAGCCGCCCCGCAGCCTCGGTCAGCGGCAGGAACAGCTCGTGCCGCAGGCCGAGATTCAGGGTCAGCCGCCGGCTCACCTTGAAGTCGTCCTGCACGTACCAGGCATGTTCCCATCCGCGCAATCCGAACGACCCGAACAGCGTCGCGCGCGAGATCTGCGTTGGATAGCCCAGCAGCAGCGAAGCGATCGCGTTGCCGCCCGCGCCGCGCGTGTTGTTGGTGAACTCGCCATTGAAATTCCAGAAGCCGCGCGCCGGATCCTGCGATTCAAAGAAGTTCAAGTGGCGCCGCACGGTCTGCCATCCGGTCTTCACCGAGTGGCGGTTCTTGATCCAGGTCAGGTTGCCGTTGACCTGGTAGTTCGTGTTCACCGACACCGACGGGATTGGCGTGTTGGCGCCGAGGAAGGCTGGGCCGGATCGCCGGAAGTCCGCCGGAGAAGGGCGGCACCGCTTCGCTCACGCCCGGGATGCCAAGCTCTTGCGCCGAAGGGATGTTCATGTCCTTGGGCACCGCGAACAAGTCGAAGCGCGAGAATCCGATGCGTGTGTCGAGCAGCAGGTTCGGGCGGAACACGTGCGTGTCGTTGAGGGTCGCGCCCCAGGTGGTGAGCCGGAAGTCGGCCGCATCGGCCAACTGCGCGGTGTCGCCGCCGGCGTACTGGCCCATGGTAAAGCCCGGATTCGCGGGAGCGGGCATCGCACCCGGAAGGTCCGTGAAGTTGTAGCCGCGGCTTACCCGGGCGAACAGGTTGTTCTTGTTGGCGGCCAGAACCTTGTCCGAGCGGATGTTGAACGCGTCGTCGCGCTGGATGCGGTTCGGGGAGAAGAAGAATTGGGCCGTGCCCGCATTCGGATCCGGGTACAGGTTGGTGAGCAGCCGCGCCGGACGCGGAACCCGCGCCTCGGGAATCCGGTTGTTGGCGAATGGCTGGCGCGTGAACAGGCCGGGCGAGGCGGGATCGGCTTGTGTGGTCAGCGGATCAAAGATCGCCGTTCCGCCGAAGTCACCGGCGCGCTGCGCGGCAGTCGGAACGTTGGACAGGACGTTGAGGCCGCGCCCCTGCCGCAATCCCTGATAATCGCCGAACGCAAACCAACTGTTCTTCCGGATCGGACCACCGAGTGTCGCGCCGAATTGATTCTGCCGGAACGCCGGAATCCGGCGCTGGTTGAGTGCCGTCTTCCGCTGGAAGAAGTCGCGCGCGTCGAGCGAGGAGTTGCGCAGGTAGTTGTAGACGCTGCCGTGGAGATCATTGGTCCCGGCGCGGATCTGCACGTTGACGATGCCGCCGGAAGCGCGCCCGAACTCGGCGGGCGGGTTCGCCACGTACACCTTGAACTCCTGTGTTGCCTCAACCGAAGGCTGCAGGATGGTCGAATTGATCCAACTCTCGTTGTTGTCGATTCCGTCGACCATGAAGTTGTTGTTCTGGCCGCGCTGCCCGTTGGCGTTAAAGCTCCCGGTCCCGCGCGGCACGAAGGCGCCCGCGCCCTCGATGTTGCCGCCCTGCTGTCCTGTGGTCACGCCCGGCTGGAGATGCACCAGTTGGACATAGTTGCGGCCGTTCAATGGAAGCTCCTGCACCTGGCGCTTCTGGATCACGTCGCCGAATTCGGAGCTGTCGGCCTTCACGATCGGCGCGGCTTCGACCACGGACACCGTTTCCGTGACATCGCCGACGGCGAGCACAATGTCGACACGCGCTTTTTGGTCCACCTGCAGGTTGAGGCCCGAGCGCTCGACCGTGCGGAACCCGGCAGCCTTCACCGTGATCGTGTAGTTGCCCAGCGGGATGTACGGAGCTTCGTACTCCCCCGTCTCACTCGCCGTGATCTCGCGGCGGAATCCTGTGTTCTGGTTGACGATCGTGATCGAGGCCGACGGAATCAGCGCACCCGTGGCGTCCTTGACCGATCCTAGAAAAGTTCCGGAAGCGCTCTGCGCATGAAGCGCGGCCGCCGCGGACAAGCAAAGTATGACCCGGATCCAAGTGGACATGGTGGGCTCCCGTTTCAAAGCGATGGACTTCCAATAAATGGATGTTCCTATAAATAGCGCATGTTTGGTACAGTATCAAGATGGCATGCGGCCGCGCCGGCGCCTTTGCCCTGTTGTGGACGGCTTCGATCGCGGCGCAGGAACATAAAGTGGACTGGCTGCCTCGCTGGCTCTCGGTGGGCGCCGAACAGCGAACGCG
>VFZX01000388.1 GCA_016871015.1 Acidobacteriota bacterium
TAGGTGGCTAGCCCGAAGCCCGTGCCGGCGGGCGCTTGAGGATTGGACGTCAACCCTGCGCCGAAGTCGAAGCGGCCGGAGGGGAACCGCCGGTTGATCCAGTTGAGCCGCACCCAGCGCTGATCGAATCCTGCCTTGAGCGTGTGCCGCCCGCGGATCCAGGTGAGGCTGTCGGCGGCTTGCACGGAACTTGAATTGCGCTGGCCGCCCGAGGTGTTCGAAGCGTTGCTGATCGACAGCAGTCCGCTGATCACCACCGGCGGGAACATGTCCTGCGGAAGGATGCCGGGGAATCCGAGCCTCGCCGGCCAGCCGCCATCGAAGCTGGGATGAACGAAGGGAAGAGTCGCGCGGACCGCGCTCACCTTGAGCTCGTTCAGCACCGCCGGCGAAAAAGTGTGCGTGTGGCTGACGACGGCGTTGTGGTTCTTGCGGTTGTCGTGGCGCGCGGACGGATCCGCGGCGTCCAATCCGAAGCCGTTGTTGCGGGTCTTGTTAAAGGTCGCCGAGTAGCGTCCGAAGATACGGTCGCGCGAGGAAATGTTGTGATCCAGACGGATGCTCGGAATCTTCTGATCGGTTGGTGAACCGATAATCGCGAGGAAATTGTTGAGGTTCGTGAAGGCGTTGTCGGGACGCGTATTCGGCAGCGGATGGAATTCAAGCACGCGCAGCGACAACGGATCCATGCGGCTTCGGGGAATCACGTTGCCGCTGAACAGATCCCGGACGAATCCCGCGCCGGCCGGATTCGCGCGCGTGGTAGCTGGGTCGTACATCGCGATCACGCGCCCGGTGGCGTCGCGCGTGTTCGAGAAGTCGCCCGTGCGCTCGATCGGAGTCGCAACCGTGCCGCGCCGGATCGCGGCGGTGCGGTGCCGCCACTCTTCATATCCGAAGAAGAAGAACGTGCGGTTCCGGCCCTGATAGACCTTGGGAATCCATACCGGACCGCCCACGGTGCCGCCGAACTGGTTGTAGCGCAGCATCGGTTTGATACGGCCCGAAATCGGATCGCGTTGCGTGGCGAACGCGTTGCGGGCGTCGAAGGCGTCGTTGCGCACGAATTCATAGAGGGAGCCGTGAAGCTGATTCGTGCCGGCGCGCGTCACCACGTTCACGATGCCGCCATTGGTCTGGCCGAACTCAGCCTTGATGGCGTTGGTCTCGATCTTGAACTCCTCCACTGAGTCCACGAGCGGCACGACAGATATCTCGCCGTGGACCTGCGCGGTGTTGGCGCCGCCATCCAGAAAGATCTGGTTTCCATATACGGGTCCGCCGTTGAAGCGGAGCTGCGAGAACGATTGGGGGTTCGAATCTCCGAATCCATCGCTGCTGCCGCGCGGCTGCACGCCCGCGACCACCTTCATCAGGTTGAACACCATCCGCCCGTTGAGCGGGAGGTTCTCGATCCGTTGGCGCTCGACGGTTGTTCCGAGCGAGGACTCCTCCGTCTGGACGCGGGCGACTTCGCCGGTGACCGTGACCGATTCCGTGACCTCGCCGACGGTGAGGGACATGTCGAGGCGGAGCCGTTGGGCCACTCCGAGCACGATGTCCTTCCTCTGAAAACTCTTGAATCCCGCGGCCTGCGCGGAGACTTCGTACCGTCCCACCGGCAGCGACGGGATCACGTACACTCCACCGCTGGAGCTGCGCGCGCCGTAGCTGATGTTGGTGTCGACATGGCGCGCCGTGACTTCAGCCGAGGGAATGGCGGCGTTTTGGCTGTCGAGGATCGTTCCGGTGATGGAGCCCGCGGGCGATTGGGCAATCGCGGCGAAGCTGAATGGGATGAGGAGGAGCAGTCTCACCATACTTGCCCACAGCGTAGCACCGGTGGTGAGCGCTGTTGAGCGCAACCGTTACGTGGTATCTTGAAGCCGGATGTCTCTTCTCCGGGCCTCTGTACTAACGGCACTCGTGTGTCTCGGCATCCAGTGCGCCGAGCCCCGCAAGCCGCTGCCGGACCCGAAGATCACCTCCGTCAGCCCGATGGGCGGGCAGGTGGGCACCCGGTTCGACGCCGTGATCCGGGGGACCACCCTTGCCGGCGCCCGGACGATCCTGTTTGACCGTACCGGTGCATCAGCCCGCTTGATCCAGGCGGCTGAAACTGAGGTCCGGGCCTCGTTTGAGGCGTTGCAGCCTGGGGTCCACACGTTCCGCATCGCGGGAACCGGAGGCGTCACCAACCAGATTGCCATTCACGCCGGACCCGAGCCCACCGCCGCCGAGGGCGCGGAAATCGCACAGCTTCCCGTGGCCGTCCACGGCAAGCTCGCAAAGCGCGGCGAGACCGACTCCTATTGGATCACCGCGAAGGGGGGCGAGACGGTCACATTCGAAGTGAAGTCGGGATTCCCGGGGTTCGATCCCTCGGTGAGCCTTTGGGCGAAGTCAGCAAGCTGGTTCGACCCCGAGCGGCTCGACCGCATCGCCGCCAATGACGAGCCGCTCTACTTCCCCGGTCTTGCCACCGACGCCCGGCTTGAACACACCTTCGGGCAGGCTGGACGGTACTGCGTCCGGGTCGCGGCGTTTCACGGCCAGGGCGGGCCCGACTACGTCTACCAGTTGCACGTGTCGCGCGCAAAGGCGCCGCCCCCTAGCCTGCATCCCACCGGGATCCCGGCGTGGCCCGCACGATGGTTCACCCGGCGGCTGGATCCGGACTGGATCTCCGCGGCCGCGCGGCGTGGAGCAGTGAAGCCACCCGCGGCCATCGAGACCTACCAGGCGGTTCCCGAAGGATCGGAGCGGGTCCCCGTGATGAACGAGTCGGGATTCGTGGTGGGACGTCTCAGCCGCGCCGACGAGGCGCACGAGATCCGGTTGCGGATCACGGAGCCGCGGGACTTGGCCATCGAAGTCGAAACACCGGAGGCCACGATGCCGAGGTTCAATCCGGTGGTCCGCGTGATGCAACCCGACGGCCACGAGGTGGTCACCAACGTCTACACCAAGCGCAACAACAACGGCCTGTACATGATGAAGATGATCCAGGCCAAGAGCACCGTGACGCTACGCGCCGTGGGCGAGTACACGATCCAGATCCGCGACATCACAAGCGGTTGCTGGTCGCCGGATTTCGCCTATCGCGTGCTCATCCGGCCGCGGATCCCGCACCTGGGCGAGGTGGCCCTGGCCGAAGACCGGGTGAACCTGGAAGCGGGCTTGTCCAAGCCGCTCACCGTCCGTGTGGACCGCGAGGAGGGCTTCAAGGGGTTTGTGTCGATTTCAGTTGAAGGCTTGCCGGCTGGCGTGACGGCGGTTCCCGGACTCGAAAACCCGGTGGAACAGCCGCCGCTCCCCAATGCCGGGCGCCGTGAGCGTTACTATCCGGTGCCGCAGACGGCCACGGTGATTCTGTCGGCCGCGCCGGATGCGGCTCCGGGCGAGTCGCCGGTCCTGGCACGCGTGGTGGTGCGTCCGGTCGTGGACGGCGTCATCGGAGATCCGGTGTTGAGCAAGGAGCTGCCAGTGATGGTGGTCGCAAGGAGGGATCCGTGAGACTGGTTCTTTGGGTGACGGGAGTCTGCTGTTGGGGGCAGTCCCTCACAGTCGAACCCGCGAACCGGGTGCTGCGCGGTGCGGGTGCATCCCAACAGTATCTGGCCATCGCGACCCTTCCGGACGGCACCGTACGCGATGTCACCGGTGAAGCGGCGTGGAGCGTCTCCGGCCCGCAGGCGTCGATCTTGGCGTCCGGTGAATTGAAAGCGGCGAGCGACGGCGCAGTGACCGTGTCGGCGCGGTGGAAGGGGGCCGCCGCCAAGGCAACCGCCCGGATCGCCAACTCCGCGCGGACCCGCGACTTCCAGTTTGGACTCGACATCGGCACCATCCTCACGCGCAACGGATGCAACGGCGCGAACTGCCACGGGGGCGTGAAGGGGCGTGGTGGACTCAAGCTGTCGGCCGGCGCGCTTCATCCGAAGGAAGATTATGAGTGGATCGTCAAAGGCGGCGCCTACCAGGTGCTGAGCGCCGAGGTGAAGGGCGAGCGCGTCCCGCGCATCAATCTTGCGAAGCCCGAGGACAGCCTGATCCTGCGCAAAGCGGCGGGTGTGGTGGCCCATGGCGGAGGACGGCGCTTCGCGGTGGGTTCGCCTGAGTATCAGAGGATCCTGGGGTGGATCCGGCAGGGCGCGCCCTATGGTCCGGAGGGAGCGCCTGAGGAACGTGTCGAACGGTTGGAGGTGCATCCGCCCGTGGTGACGCTTGTGAGCGGTGAGTCCCACCGGTTGCTCGTCACCGCGCACCTTGCGGGCGGCGGCACGCGCGACTTCACTTCGCTGGCTCTGTTCGTATCCAACGATCCGGATGTCGCGGCAGTGTCACCGGCGGGAGTGATCAGCGGCGGAAAGTTGGGTGAAACCGCGGTCCTGGTCCGTGCGGCGGGTCTGGCGTCGAGCGCGACTGCCGGTGTGATCGGGCCGCCCGTGGCGGACTACCCCAACACGCCACGGGCGAACTTCATCGACGGCCACATCTTCGACAAGCTGCGCAAGTTCCGGATCCCGCCCTCGGAGCTATCTTCGGATGCCGAATTCGTCCGGCGCGTGTGCCTGGACTTGACCGGAATGCTCCCGCCGCCCGCGAGGGTGCGGGAGTTTGTGGCGGGCAGCGATCCGGATAAGCGGCGCAAGCTGATCGACGCGCTGATCGGGTCCCCCGAGTTCGTTGACTACTGGACCTACCGTTTCGACGATCTGTTTAGAGTTGCGATTTTTTCGAACGGCATCCAGCCGAAGTGGAGCCAGATGTACGGCGACTGGGTGCGGTCAAGCATCGCGCGGAACAAGCCGTACGATCAAATGGCGCGCGAACGTCTCACCGCGCAGGGCTACGACGGACCCTCGCGGCACTTCCTTCCCTACGACGTGATCGCGCCGCCCGCCGAGCAGATGGCGGAAGAGGTCCGCGTGTTTTTCGGCAGGCGGCTGGACTGCGCGCAGTGCCACAACCATCCCTACGAGGCCTGGACCCAGGACCAGTTCTGGGGCATGGCCGCCTTCTTCGGCAGGATGTTCAAGATGGGCGACACCGGGCGCGAGTACGTGATCTTTGATCATCCGCTCAAGGAGGCCATGGGGAATGGCGACGTGGATGGCAGCATCAAGCTGTACCATCCGCGCACCAAAGCCGAACTCAAGCCTGTGCTGCTCGACGGACGCGCGGTGGACGACTCGGCGCGAAAGAGTGCGCGCAATGAGCTGGCGGAATGGGTGGTGCGGCATCCCTACTTCTCCGAGGCGGCCGTCAACCGGATGTGGGGACACTTTTTCGGCCGCGGTTTGGTGGATCCGGTGGATGATTTCCGGTCGACTAATCCGCCCACGCACCCCGCGCTGCTGGATCAACTGGCGCGGGACTTTCGCGAGAACGGCCACGACCTGCGCCGGTCGATCCGGTTGATCGTGGAATCCCGCGCCTACCAGTTGAGTGGCCGCGGCCTGCCCGCCAACCGCGCGGACCGGACCAACTATTCGCACGCCCTGCCGCGGCCGCTTGACGCGGAGGTGCTGCTCGATGCGATCTGCGATGTGGCCGGGGTTCCGGAGATCTTTACCACCGGAGTGACGGACACCGAGCGCGCCACGGGCGAAGCGCCGCCCGGAACGCGCGCCATCCAGTTGCGCGAGCCGGATCTCTATTTCTCGCGTTTCCTCGATGTGTACGGACGGCCCAACCGCCTGGCGATCCCGGAACGGAATCCGAATCCGAGTCTCGGACAGGCGCTCAATGTGCTGGCCGGCGGAGTCTACAACGAAAAGCTCGCCGCCCCCGGAAGCCGGCTGCGCCGGTTGATCGAGGCGGGCAAAGGGAACGCGGAGATCGTCGAGGAGTTCTACCTTGCGGCCTTTGGGCGGACACCGTCTCCGCCAGAGCTTTCGGGAATCGAAGAGCTGATCGCGCGCCGTGGTGACCGGATCGAAGCACTGAAAGACTTCGTGTGGGCGTTGCTCGGATCGCGTGAATTCGCGGAGAATCATTAAGGGGACACTATGGCCAGCACCCGCCGCGGTTTTATTCATGCCGGCTCACTGAGCCTGCTCGGTATGCACACACAGCAGCTCCTTCGTGCCGCGGCCCAGGCGCCGCCACGGAAGGCGAAGGCGCGGGCGTGCATCCTGATGTGGCTCGAAGGCGGGCCGAGCCAGATGGACACTTGGGATCCGAAGCCGAACTCCGCGTTCAAGGCCGTGTCGACCAACGTGCCGGGGATCCAAATTTCGGAGCTGCTGCCAAAAATGGCGCGGCGGATGGACAAGATCTCGGTTGTGCGGTCGATGCACACCAAGGGAAACGATCACCCGCAGGGAACGCATTACGCCATGACGGGACATGAGCCGAATGCGGCGATGCAGTTTCCGAGCATCGGCTCGATTGTCGCGCGGGAGAGGGGCGCCAAGGGGGAGATGCCGCCGAACGTGCTGGTCCCGCGCTGGGAGCGGAGCCGGCAGTACGAAGAATATTTCCGTGCTGGGTTTCTGGGTGGTGCGTGGGATCCAATGTGTATTCCCGATCCTTCACGCAAGGACTTCTCGGTCGCTGATCTGTCGCTGCCGAAGAGCGTCGCCGGACCGGCGGTGGAGAGCCGCCAGGCGTTCCTCAAGCTGGTGGACAGCCAATACCGGGCACTGCATGAATCCGCCGCGCACACGGACATGGATCAATACACGGCGCGCGCCTGGAGCATGCTGTTGAATCCGAAGGTCCGGGAGGCGTTCGACCTGTCGAAGGAGCCGGACAAGCTCCGGGACGCCTACGGACGTGACGCGGTGGGGCAAAGCGCGATCCTCGCGCGGCGGCTGGTCGAGGCGGGTACAACCTTCGTCACCGCGGCGGGATTCCACTCCAATTCCTGGGACACGCACGCCAAGAACGACGACGGCCACCGCGACCGCCTGTGTCCACCGCTCGACCGGACTCTTTCGACGCTGCTCGACGACCTGGATCAGCGCGGATTGCTCGAATCAACGATCGTCGTGGCGATGGGTGAGTTCGGGCGGACGCCGTTTGTGAACTCCGACCTCGGGCGGGACCACTGGCCAAACTGCTGGTCGCTCGTGTTGGGCGGCGGGGGCATCCGGGGTGGAGCGGTGGTAGGCGAGAGCGACTCGAACGGCGCGAACGTGGTGTCCGGGGTCACCAGCATGGGCGACATCTTCGCGACGATCTACAGGGCGTTTGGAATCGACTGGACCAAAGAGTACGACACGCCGATCGGGCGTCCGGTGAAGATCGCCAATGCGTTGGAGGACCGTACGGGAGAGCCGCTGAAGGATCTTGTCTAGACGGGTTTCTAGAGCATTTTCACGTATAATAAAAAAGCTCCACGCGAATCCGCCAACTGAGAATGGCTAGGGCCCTAGGAATTGACCTGCGTAGGCGGGTGATTGCGGCGCGTCAAGAAGGGG
>VFZX01000389.1 GCA_016871015.1 Acidobacteriota bacterium
CCTATGGCCTGCGCACTTGCCGCGTCATGGAACTCTCGCTTTATCACAACCTTGGCTGCCTACCCGAGCCGCCAGCTACCCACAGATTTTGCTGAGGAGGCGGAAAAGAAGGCATGCACCGTCTGCCACACCAAGATGGGCACCAAGGATCTGAACGAAACCGGGAAGTGCTACGAGCAAAAGAAAGCTCTCGACAGTTGCAACGTCAAGCAGTAGTTTTCGAAGGGAGGTAAACCATTATGTATGAGAAATTTATGCCATTCGTTTTAGTCTGGGCGGCGGTGACGCTGGTCGTGATCGGACTGGCAGTTTACCGCTGGGTTCTCGGACTACATGAGGATGATTCGATCCACATCGGCGATGTCCAGGCCGAACGCGAGCAGATGTCGCTCGCCAGCCGCATGGGCCTCGTCGACCAGTGGGGGAAGGCGTTAACTGTAGTTGCCTTCGCCGGTGGTGTCGCCATCGGCGCAGCGCTGCTGTACACGGCGTGGACGGGCGGCAAGACGCTCTAAGCGATGAGGCTGAGCCCTCTCCACTATCTCTCCCATCATTGGCTGAGCCTCACCGGCGTGATCCTGGTGACGGCGGCAACGGTTTTCTGGCTGTTCCTGTTGCCGGCCTCCCTCGCCGGTGATGCTCATCCCTATTTGGGGATCCTTTCCCACCTGATCCTGCCGGCGCTGTTCTTTCTCGGGCTCGGCCTCATCCCCATCGGCATCCGGCTCGCCAGGCGCCGTCCCGACCCGCCACGCGCGGACTGGGGACGGCTGCTCCGTCTTGTTGGACTGGCCACGGCTGCGAACATGGTCCTCGCCAGCCAGTTCACATTCCGCGCGGTGTCCTACATGGATAGTAATGGATTCTGCGGGCTCGCCTGCCATTCCGTGATGAAGCCCGAGTACACCTCTCATGCCCGCGGCGCCCATTCGAAGGTCGAATGTGTGCGCTGCCACATCGGACCCGGCGCGGAGCACTTCTTCAAGGCCAAGCTGTCAGGTGTCCGTCAGTTGGCTTCCCTGGCCAAAGGTTCCTACCACCGGCCTATCCCCGCGCCTCCCGCCAACCTTCGCGCGGCAAACGAAATCTGCCAGACCTGCCATTCCGGGACCCTGAGTGGCGAACGCATCAAAGTGCTCGACCGCTTTGAGTCCAACGAGGCCAACACGCGCTCGCGGCACGTCCTGTTGATGAAGGTCGCGCGGATCCACGAGGTACATGGCAAGATGGGGACCTCGTGCCTGGAGTGCCACAACCGGCCAAGCCACACGTTCGACACCGCGGCGAATGCAATGGACTGGGCGTTGGCGGGCGGTACCATCCCGGTCCGGCTCAAATCGGCGAAAGCGCGGGGAGTCGAGCTGCTGACAGCGTCATATCCCACACAGGACGCCGGGGCGGCCGCCGTGCGGGACGCCTGGCTGCGACACTATCCGGGCGAGGCTGGTTCGGCGGATGCGGTCGTAAGCATTTATCGCGGCAACATATTCCCGGAAATGAAGATCGGTTGGGGAACGTATCCCAACCACCTGGGCCATACCGCCTCACCTGGGTGTTTTCGCTGCCATGACGGCCAAAAAAGCGTCAACGGACGCACGGTGTCCCAGGATTGCAACGCCTGCCACCAGCTTCTCGCAATGGATGAGGTTGAGCCGAAAATACTTAGCGATCTGGGACTGGCGGGCAACTAGATTGGCTGCCGGCGTGCACATCCCCAAAGTGGAAGGAGGCTGGCAATGTTGCCAATGAAAAAGATTCTGCTCCCGGTGGATTTCAGCGACCGCGCCCTGGGCGCGGCGAAGTACGCCGAGGCGCTGGCTGAACAGTCCGGTGGAGAGGTCACGATGGTCCATGTCGTGCCGCCCCCGCAGTACGAGTTCGCCGCAATGGAGGCGGGCAGCGCAGCCCTGGCCGAGTTCTACCTGAACCGCCGTGCCAATGCGGAGCGCGAGTGCCACGAATTCCTGAAGAAAGAGCTGCCCAAACTGAACGCCCGGCGCGTGACCCTCGAAGGCGACCCGGCTACCGAGATCGTGCGGATGGCTCATGACGAGGGCGTGGACCTGATCGTGATTCCGACCCATGGTTATGGCCCGTTCCGCCGCTTCATTCTCGGTTCAGTGGCCGCCAAGGTGCTGCACGACGCCGATTGCCCGGTGTTGACGGGAGTCCACCTCGAGGACGCGCCACAGGTCGAGCAGATCCACTTCAAGACCATTCTCGTGGCAGTGGACCTTGGTGGCCACTCGGAAAAGACCCTCCAGTGGGCCGCGCAACTAGCTGGCAACGCGAAAGCGAAGCTGGTGCTGGTGCACGCGACACCGAGTCTCGAAGGGCACACGGGTGAGTACTTTGATCCTGACTGGCGGCTCTATCTCGCTCAGCAGGCGCACAAGGAGGTCACCGCGCTGCTGGAGAGGACGGGCGTCAATGCGGAAGTCGTCATCGAGGCGGGCGACCCAGCCCGGGTGATTGCCGACACGGCCGCCCGCGTGGGAGCGGACGCCGCCGTCATCGGCCGGGGCACCTCCTCCGGCTTGTTCGGGCGGCTCCGCGCGAACTCCTACTCGATCATTCGTCAATCTCCGGTTCCGGTGGTGAGCGTTTAACGGTCTCCTCCTTTCGGCGGGAACCGGATCTCCGTACCGGTTCCCGCAATTTGTTCAACGCTCCCAGCGCCTTGTAGACCCGCGCCACCAGTGCGGCCTCGATGCGCGCCACCCGTGTCAGCGAGTCCTGTTGCGCGCACAGGAACTTGAAGGCGCGCGCCAGGGTGAGGGTGAAGAAGTCGTTTTCGTTCATTTCACCCTCACCCGTAGGCTGGCCATATTTAGCCGCCTCGTGATTCCGGTCCCGGATGTCGTCGACGGCCCACCACAGGAGTCCGTTCTCGATCCTCCGGAGCCGGTCCAGCCGCCACTCTGAGGTGGCCAGCTCCCGGCAAAGGAAGGCTTCGAGGTGGGTCTGCGGGCCGAAGTCCTGAGACCAGGCTTCAAACATCCGCTTGAGCACGTCCGTGTCCTCTTCGGGTTGCGTGGCCTGCTGGATCACGTCCAGCCGCCGGGCCGCCTCAAGTTTCAAGAGAGCCGCTCGTGTCATGTCTCGTTTCGCAGCCAAGTGCTTGTCCTCCACGGTGATTTTCGCGGATGAACAGACCGGAGGCCGGTCCCGGTTAGGCTAACGGACTGAAACGAAACGAAATATTTTGGTGCGAGAGGCGCGAACGGGATTTCGGCCTTCCCACGCCGCGGTCAGTGTCCCCGGCGGCGGCTGGGCCAGCCCGGCTTGTTGACCTGCCGGGCGCGCCCCAAGGCGAGGGTATCTTCCGGGATATCCGAGGTCACAACGCTGCCTGCGGCGACGTACGATCCTTCCCCCACTTGGAGGGGCGCCACCAGCGTAGAATTGCTTCCAATGAAGCTCCCGTCACCGATCTGCGTCGGCGACTTCTTCCGGCCGTCGTAGTTGCAGGTGATTGTTCCGGCCCCGACGTTCACCTTCGCCCCGATCACGGAATCCCCGAGATAGGCCAGGTGCATCGACTTCGAACCGGCACCCAAGCGGGTCTTCTTCAGCTCCACGAAATTGCCGACATGGGCTCCGGCCTCGACGTGGTTGTCCTGCCTCAGGCGCGCAAATGGACCGACATGAACGCCCCGCTCCAAGCGCGTCGTTCCCATGAGCGTGTACGGCTCGACGATCACCTGGCTGTCGATAGTGCAGTTGCGGATGATGGCTCCCGCACCGATCGTGCAATCCTCTCCGATCTCCGTATTCCCCAGGATCTGCGCAAATGGCTCAATGACAGTGTCCATCCCTACCTTCACTCCGCGGTCGATGGTCACCGTCTCCGGGCGGACAATCGTCACACCGGAAAGCATCAACTCCGTGGTCTTGCGCTCCCGGAGAATCCGGTCAGCTTCGGCCAGCTCCACGCGAGTGTTGATGCCGAAGATCTCCTGTGGATCTTCCAGGCACATCGGCACGACCCGTTCTCCCGCCGCGTTGATTGCCTCTACCATATCAGTCAGGTAGATCTCCCCGGATGCCGGGTTCGGCCGGATCCCCGGCAGCAGCTTCCACAACAGGTCTCCACGGAAACAGTAGATGCCGGAGTTGATTTCCCGGATGGCGTCCTGGCCGTCCCGCAGGGCTTTTTGTTCTACGATCGCGGCCACATCACCCGCGTCCGATCGAACGATCCTGCCGTATCCGTGGGGATCATCAAGCTCCGCGGTGATCACAACGCACGCCGCTCCAGTGGACTCGCGCAGTTCGAGCAAACCCCGGAGCGTCTCCACGCGGATCAGCGGAGCATCCCCGTAAAGCACCATCACGAGCCCCCCGGCAGGTTCGAGCATCGGCTGGCACATTGCCAGAGCATGTCCGGTCCCGCGCTGATCTGCCTGCAGAACGTGTCCTGTGCCGTACGACGACAAGGTAGCTTCGACTGCCGCCGCCTGGTGCCCAACCACGGTGACGACCCGCGAGGGATCTCCGGCGATCTCCAGGGCTGCAGTGACCACATGCTCAACCAACGGCATGCCGCCAGCATGGTGCAGGACCTTGGCCTTTTTGGACTTCATGCGGGTGCCGAGACCCGCCGCAAGAATCGCGATTGAAACCGGCGTACTCATGTTTACTCCTAGGATATTCGGCGGAGCGGCCGCGGCTCAGTAGCTGAGAAGTGAGGCGCGGGTGCCCAGCCGGGACGCGCGCGCTTCCTGCGCGAGCTCCACGGCCACCGCCGCGGTCGCCTCCGGCGAGTGCCGGATCTTTTCCCCGCGGGCGAGCAGGTTCCGGCTGACCACGCGCACTCCGAGAGCGTGCAACCGGGCATAGTCGTTGGGGACCGGATTCAGCCTTTGGGCCGCGTACCGGCGGCGCCTGGAACCGGTGATCGGCCGCGTGTTGATCACGATCGTGTCCGTGACCGCCGGTCCGGAGTGGCGGTGCAGCGCCTCAACATGGTCCGCCGCGGTGAATCCAACCGTTTCACCGGCTTGCCACATCAGGTTGACGAAATAGACTTTCCGGGCGGCGGACTTCCGGATCGCCTCCGGAATACCCTCTACGAGCACGTTCGGAATGACGCTCGTGAACAGCGATCCCGGTCCGAAGCAGATCAAGTCGGCTTGCGCGATGGCGTCCAG
Source organism: Acidobacteriota bacterium (assembly GCA_016871015.1). Taxonomy (GTDB): domain Bacteria; phylum Acidobacteriota; class Terriglobia; order Bryobacterales; family Bryobacteraceae; genus SYLY01. The sequence goes on from VFZX01000389.1 coordinate 5,154, forward strand.
GGTCTCCTTGAGCGGCTTCACCCGGCGGGGCTTTAAGCGGACCTCACGGACCGGTGAGGTGCTCGCGGAGATGTTGGTCTCGCCCTCGACCACCGAGCCGTTCTCGAGCACTGCCTCAACGGTCACATCCGCAGCGGTGGATGGATAGATCCGCCCGCGGCTCGCCAGCACTTCCGACGACAGAGCCACGGAGCGCGCAAAGTCTCCAGTCAGGTGGGTGAGCGCGGTCAGGAACAGATTGCCGAAGCTATGCCCTTTGAGTCCCTTGCCCGCTTCGAAACGGTACTCGAAAAGCTTGGAAAGGAGCGCCTCGTCTTCGGAAAGCGCCACCATGCAGTTGCGGATGTCACCAGGGGGCAGGATCTCCTGCTCGCGCCTCAGGACCCCGGAACTTCCGCCGTCATCGGTCACGGTTACGACAGCCGTCACGTCAATGTGCGGAAGCCGCGACGAGGCTAGTTCACCGGTCCCTGGCTGCGGGTGGGGGACGTATTCCTTCAGTCCGCGTAACAGGGACGACAACCCAGTGCCCCCGCCGATCGCGACGATCCGCAGGGGGCCCAGACTCGATACCTGAAGCGGGCTTGCCAGGCTAGCTCCTTTCGAGACCGAGCAGATCGCGGACCGTTGGGTGTTCCGTCAGATGCGCCAAGTGGGGTTCGTGGAGGACTCTCCGCCGCGCCGAGGGATCACGGCTTAACGCGGAGCGGAGGCTGTCGGCGGCTTCGTCGTTCTGGCCGGACTGGGCCAGGCAAACGGCGAGCGCATAGAAGTAATCCGCCGCATCCGGTTTGAGAGAGATAGCGCTCCGGAGCAGAGGCTCGGCCAGATCCAGTTGGCCCTGACTCATCAGAGCCAGCGCCTCCTTGTGCAGATTCTCGGGCGAATGGAGGCTGGCGCTGAGACGCCGCTCACACATGCGCTGATACATCGCGGCCGAATGAGCCATCTCGGTGAGCGGCCCTCGGCCGGCCTTGCCGAAAATATCCTTGGCGGCCGCGAAGTCCTTCTCATGGAAAAGCTTCATGGCCTTTTCGAAGAGAGTGGCCTGTTCCTGGCTGTCGGGTAGTTGCGCTTTAGGTTCTTGCTTCAAGGCTCGATTCGTAGGACTCCTCCGAGCGCGAAGTTCCAGATAAGAACTAGTTTATCTCAGAAAACATCTGGCTGTCGACCGGGGTTCAACCTGCCGGTGGCGCCCCGCCCGCCGCCATCCGCCGCTCGAGCGCGTCCATGAGCCGGGCTTCCACGTCGTCCGGGATCTCCTGGGGCTCCATCCCCTTGAATACCTGGATCGTCTTCTTGGTGGTGTCGAAAACGACCCAGCAGTTTGGGCAGGCCTTGACATGCTCGTTGAGGTGCGACCGGGTCTCGGCGTCCGCCGTATCTTCCAGATACTCGTTGAGCCAGCCGAGAAAATCCTTACAGGTAAGCAAGCAGGTCCTCCTCTTTCTTCTTGAACACCCGCGTCAGCTTCTCGCGAAGCTGGAGCCGTGCACGCAACAGGCGGCTCTTAACGGCCGGAATGGACAGCCCGAGCGTCTCGGCCGTGTCCTCCGTCGAAAGCTCATCGACATCCCGCAGCAGGAACACCGTCCGGTAGATGGGCGCCAGCGTGTCGACCGCATCATCCAGAATCCGCCGGATCTCGGTCTGGGAGAAACGTGCCTCAGGAGATCCATCCCAAACCGCAATCTCGCGAGTGACCTCATCTTCACCCGCGGAAACCGGTTCGTCGAGCGAAATCTCCTTGTCTGTCTTTCGTTTACGGAGCTTCATCAACGATTCGTTCACGGCAATGCGAACCAGCCAAGTGTAGAACCGCGCGTTCCCCTCGAAAGTGTGGAGGTGGGTGTAGGCCTTCAGAAACACCTCTTGCAGCACATCTTCCGCATCTTCCTGATTCTGTGTGATGTGCCGGGCCAGCCGGAAGATTCGACGATTGTAACGATTGACCAGCTCGGTGAACGCACGGACGTCACCGGATTTGGCGTTCTGGACCAGAATCTCCTCACCCGAGGGTGGGGCCTGCTGCTCGGTCGGGGTCATTCCCTTCCATGCTAACCGATTGGCCGACCGTGTGGATTCTCGCGCGATATCGCGCATTTTCCTGGATGCGCGACCGGACACATCCTTGACACTTTAGCCTGGATTCTTGCTTGACACTTATCAAGGGCGGGTGCGGCTCGATCTTCACCTTACACCTTCTCCGCGCGATTGTCAATACCTCGATATTCCGGATTTCTTGGTTTCCTGAACGCCCCATTTTCGGAGAAAAT
>VFZX01000390.1 GCA_016871015.1 Acidobacteriota bacterium
GGGGGTGGGAAGAAAACTCAGGGCCTTGCTCGCCACTGGGTCCAGGCGAGATGCCGGGATCATGTTGCCGGCAAACGGCGTGGTAGCCCGGGGATTCAGGAAGTCGCCTGTTCCCGTGGCCGGATCATAAATTGGCACAATCTCCGCCCGGCCGCCGGCATCGCGCGTTGCCGAGGAGAAGTTCCCGGTTCGCCAGTCTGGCAGCCCAACACTGTAGGTTCGGGTCGCCGCCGAATGGTCCCGCAATGCGTCCACATTCAAGAAGAAGAAGGTTCGGCTCTGTCGAATGGGGCCGCCGAAGGTTCCGCCGAAGTTGTTCCGCCTCAGCGGGGGCAGTTGGTCCACACCCCAGCCCCTGGCATCGAATGCATCGTTGCGAAGGAATTCGTAAAGGCTTCCATGAAACTCGTTGGTGCCGCTCTTGGTCACCGCATTCATGACACCGCCCATCATCCGGCCATACTCCGCGCCGAAATTGTTGGTCTCCACCTTGAGCTCCTGCAAGGAGTCGATCGGCGGGCTGAGGTCTGCGTTCTGGTTTCGCAAACCTCCGATCGAATTCGCGACGCCATCCAGCAGGAACGCCGAGGTTTGCAGCCGCGCGCCGGCGATGGATACCCGGCCGTCGTTGTTGTGGAAGGAGCCAGGCACCAGATTCACCAGCTTATATACGTCCCGGTCTACAAGCGGCATTTCGAGCACGTGACTGATCTGCACTGTGGTTCCCACCTGCCCGTTGGTCGTCTCGACGAGGCTCGTCTGTGCGGAGACTTTGACCGATTCGGTGGTCGCGCCAACCTCGAGCACGAGGTCCTGGGTGAGCGTGGCGCCTGCGTTCAGCGTAAGGCCGCTCAGCGTCACGCTCTTGAACCCTTGCATCTGAACCGTAATGCGATATGTGCCCGGCAGAAGCTGCGGCGCCAGGTACACGCCGTCCCCAAGCGACCGCACCGAGATCGAACTCCCGGTTCTTTCTTCCGCCACCGCCATATCCGCCCCCGGGACCACCGCTCCGCTCGAGTCCTTCACAACTCCGGTGATCGCGCCACGGGTGAATTGCGCCTCAGAAAGAGGCGGATTCCCCAACCACGCGATTGCCATGGCCACAGCCAGCACGGAGCTGGCGGACTTTGCCGTTCCTTCGAACCTCATAGCAGGTCTCCTTTGCGCTACAGGCGCTCGACCAGTCTTCCCGAACCTACGATCGCCTCGAGCCCGGTTCGCCCCAAGACGCCGCACCGCTTCGCCCAATGTTCATAAAGCGAACGCAGTTCGGCCGCAACCCGAGGATTCCTACCCGCCAAATCGTTCAACTCCGTCCGGTCCGCCTCCAGATCGTACAGCTCCCACCTGTCCTCCGGAGCTTTCGACACATACGACACCAGCTTCCATTTCCCCCGCCGCACCGCCCGGTTCCCTTCGTGTTCCCAGAACACGGCCCGCTCCGGCAGGCCGGACCTTCCTTCAAACACCGGCAGCAGACTTCTGCCTTCGAGCGGTTGGATCGGCGAACCCCCATATTCTTTCGGATACGGCACACCTGCGGCGGCCAGGCACGTGGCCATGATGTCGATCACGTGCCCCGGCTGGTGCGTGATCGTATTCGTCTTCCTGATCACCCCGGGCCAACTAGCAATCATCGGCGTGGCTATTCCGCCCTCGTGAACCCAGTGCTTGTAGCGCCCGAACGGGGTATTGCTCACATTGGCCCACGGCAGCCCGTAGGCGTGAAACGACCCCGGCTGTCCCGGTTGAATGTGGGGCGTCCGATCCTGATGCTCGGCCGTCCCGCCATTGTCCGACAGGAACATCACCAGGGTGTTCTCTTCCTGGCCGATCTCCCGGATCTTGCGCAGAATCTCTCCCACGCCCCGGTCCAGCCGGTCGATCTGCGCCGCGTAGACCGCCATCCGCAGATCCATCGCGTCCTTGTCCTTCACGTCGCTCCATGCCGGCGACCGCGGGTCTCGCGGCGGCAACTTCACGCGGCGGTCGAACAGGCCTAGATCCAGCATCCGCCGGTACCGCGCCAGGCGGATTTCCTCCCAACCCTGCCGGTACCTACCCCTATGCTTCGCTATGTCCTCTGGCAGGGCGTGCAGCGGAAAATGCGGCGCGTTGTAGGCCGCATACAGGAAAAACGGACGCTCCTCGCGTCCGTACTCGCCAATCCACTTCACCGCCCGGCTGGTGAAGGCATCCGTCGTGTAGTACGATTCGCCCTCACGGCTGCCCGGATCGATTGGCTCGTCGTCGTCCAGAAACTGCGGAACCACGCCGTTGGGCGTCAGGTTCGGCCGGAAATAGTTCGCTGTTCCCCCGAGATGCCCGTAGTAGTGGTCAAATCCGCGGGATCTGGGCAGCCTGTCCTGGCGCCGCTGCTTCCCATGATCGCCCGCCAGGTGCCACTTGCCCGCCATCAGCGTCCGGTACCCGCCTGGGCGTAGCGCCTCGGCGATGGTTACGCACCGGCGGTTCAAGTAGCCCTGGTAGGCCTCCACTGGCTTGTCGAGCGCATACCACATGTGGCCGAGGCCAGCCTGATGCGGATAAAGGCCGGTCATCAGCGCCGCGCGTGTCGGGCAGCACCGCGCGAAGTTCGTGAACTGTGTGAACCGGATGCCCCGTCGGGCCAGTCCGTCGAGGTTCGGCGTCGAGATCTCAGAGCCGTAGCATCCCAGATCGGAGAATCCCATGTCATCGGCCAGGATCAGAACGATATTCGGCCGCCGCGGTTGCGCCCGCAGGGGCCCGCCAACCGAAGCGGAAACGGCGGTGCCCAGTGCGCCCCGCAGCAGTTGCCTTCGCTCCATACCGCTCGCAGCCTCGTTGCTCTCGATTCTCATTTCGCCTCCCGAATCGTCGCCGCGATATGCTGTTCCGGCTCTCCTCCCCCTAAGTCTTTCCCTTGACTGGGCTCAGCCGCGCCGGATACTGAGCGGTTGGGCGCGGTAACCGTATGTGAGGCAAAGCCGGCCGCCGGAGAAGGCTGGGCGTTGCGGTGCTTCATCTGAAATATCTGAAATACGGTAATCAGCTCGCCGCAGGCAGTCTGTGCCTGACGACCCGTTTTGCGGCTCGCGGTCTGATTCAGGCCGTACGGACTCTCGTCTTGGCGTGGTCCGGCCGGACGTATCGCGCGACAGCAGCCCACGGCACGGCCACCAGGACAGCTCTGGAACAACCGTTCAACCGCTTCCCAAATCATTCCTGGCAATTCTACAGTCGATTGCCTTGCAGTGCAAGGCCACTCGTAATTCCGGGTGCCTTAATTCCAGGCGAACTGGTCGAGCCGGCCGCGGATCTCGGGCACGAGGCGAAGGAACGTCTCCAGGAAGTGTTTCCTTGATTCTCCTCGTTCTTTCCTTTCCTTCGGACTCGGAGGCGGTTCCGGGGTCAAGACGCGAAGCGCGAATTTCTTACAATGCGGAGGCAGGCCATGACCGTGACACCGCCACCCGATGGAGCCCCGCCCGTTGTCGCGAAGGCATGAGTGAACGGCTGCTTCAGTTCGAGTGGGATCCGGTCAAGGCGGTTGCGAACACGCGAAAGCACGGCGTCACGTTTGAGCCTGCGGCCACCGTGTTTCACGATCCGAACTTGCTCACCGTGGCCGATTTGGAACACAGCGCCACTGAGGAGCGCTGGTTCTCCGTTGGATGGGCGTCCAACGGTGCGATATTGTCAGTGGTGTACCTGTGGACCGGTACGGTCGAGTGATTTCGGCTCGGAGAGCTACGCAGACTGAGATGCGACCATATCAGGAGGGCTTATGAGCAATCAACCAAACGAAATCGACGGCATGCCCGCCGAGATCGACTTCGGCAAAGGCGTCCGTGGTCTCCACCATATCCCGCCCGGGGCGAAAGTGCTGATGCCGGCCTCTATCGAGATGAGCGTCTGGACGTACTTTGCCGGGAAGGCCGAAGAACGGGGCGTTCCACTGTCGGATCTGTTGACCGAGGTACTGAAGCGGGACATGGAGATCAACGAAACGCGAAAGTAAGGCGAGCCGATCTCAACGGGCCGCCACAGCCGCCGACCACGGAACCTGCGGAGTCGCCGCGCGGCCACTATTATTAGTAGCGAATCCACTCCTCTGCCCGCCGCACCACCGACCGGTTCGCATAGTTGCTCGCGCCGCGGTAGTAGAGCCGCTTCCCTTTCCACGAACCCGCCAGTTTGCCCAACCGGTCCGCCCGCTGAGCCGACGGGGGATGCGACTCGAAGTAGGAAGACAGCAGCCCGCCCGTGGCCCTTCCGATCTCTCCCACGGGCGTGCGTGGGGCTCCCGCGCCCGGGGCGGCCAGCCTTCTGTGCACCGCTTCAGCCGCCGCCGGCTCGTAACCGTCCCGGGCCGCGATCACCGTTCCGTGCGCATCGGCCTCGGACTCCTGCGCCTGGTCGTACGCCATCCGCGTCAGCGTGCGGACCGCATCCACGGCCTCGCCGATCCCGCCCGCGTCGACGCGCTCGAGCAGCAGCCGGTACTTGACGCGGCTCACCGAATGGCGCAAGTCCACGTGCGAGATCTCATGGCCGAGCACCGACGCCAGCTCGGCTTCGGTCCGCAGGAAATCCATCATGCCCCGCGTGACATAGATGTGACCTCCCGGAAAAGCGAATGCGTTGATTTGGGTATCCTCGATCACGTGAAACGAGTAGCGCATGTCCTGCCGCCGCGCGTGGCGGGCGAGAGACGTGCCGACAGCACTGACATACGCCGTGTCCACGGGATCCTCACGGTAGCCCGAGGAGAACTGCCGGGCGAGCATCGCCCCCAGGCGCATCTCCTCGGCCGCGGTGATCCGCACGGCGCGCAGGCTTGCCTGGTCAATGTCCCGCAGGGTGTCGGCCCAGATCTCGCCGACCGAGTCGAGACTCACGTTCCGCTCCACGTGGCCCAGCGCCACGAGCGCGCCCGCCGCTCCGAGCGCCGCGAGCAGGATCAACGAAGTTCGATCAGACATGGCGTATGGCTCCTTACAGCAGTTGATGGATCCGCTCGCGGAACCGCGTGTAGACCCACGAGACGCCGAGCAGGATCAGGCCGAGCGCGATGAACGACAGGATCCTGTACGGGGTGTCGAGATTCCGAAGGTCGTGGATGAACAGCTTCAGCACGCACAGCAACAGGAGCGCGAGTCCGGAGAGCCGCAACACGCGGCCGCGAAGCTGGAAGCCCGCGCCCAACACAAGCAGGCCCTCGATTCCCCAGGCTACGGTCAGGAGTCCGCCGGAGACCTCGTTGTAGAGCAGCAGCGCGAGCAGAGCCGTTGCGGGAAGACTGAAGCCTCCCAGGTAGAAAACCGCGATCACGAATCCCGCGGTGAGAAGGCGCGAAGGGAGCCCCCAGAGACTTTCCGGGTCGTTGAAGTTCGTGACCCAGCAGCGCACCATCGTCAGCGCGGCGATCCCGTGGCCCTGCCAGCGGAAATCCCGGTGGCTCCAGTGGCGGGCGGCCCAACACAGCAAGGCGGCCGCAACGGCCCAGCCGGCAACCGCGAACGTGCGTCCCAGCTCGAATCGCAGAAGCGCCACAATCGCGGCGGCCGCGAACCAGGGCAGCGGACGCCAGGTGAGCCGGTTCCACAACAGATAGAACGCGGCGATCACCGGACCCGTGCTCAGCAGCCTGTGCGAAAGCAGCCAGGTTTGCCCGCCGTTGGTGAAGTTCGCGAGGAACAAGCGCACGAACACGGCCGCGGCCACGGCGGGCACGTGGACACCGAACTCCGGCCACCATGCCAGGACCAGTGCAAGCGCCGTCCAGGCGATCGCCACGGAGACGTCCGGCAGCAGAACCCAGGAGGCGGCCATTGCCAACACGGAGCCAGCCGCGCAGGCGATCTCGCGGAGTCCGCGGCCCTCGTGGAACACGCGCGCGGCGATTCCGAACGAGACGAAGGAAGAGACGGCGAGCGGCAGCCACACGCGGTAGCTGGCGAACTTCTGCAGTCCGATTCCCGGATCGTAGGCGAAGGCGGCCACGCCCAACGCTCCGAGTCCAAGCGCCTGAAGGCGCAGCTCGGGCAACGAGCGGCGGAGTCCAACCTCGATCCACAGCGCCGCCAGGATCAGCAGGCTCGCGCCGCGCCAGCCTCCGTTCGTTTCGAGCACCGCGACCAGTGCGGCCAGCGCGGCGGCGGCATGGCTCAGGAACCGGTGACGCCGCTCCGGCAGCCAGTAGTGGTTGAAGTAGAACAGCACCGCGTGCAGCAGGGCCACTGGACTCAGGTTGTGAACCGGGTATCCCGCAATGGGCGTGCGGCGGAACGCCGAGGCGGCGAACAGCATCTTGAACAGCGAGAATCCGAATACCGCCAGGCCGAGAATTCTGAGGTACGGCCGGCTGAACCGTTGCGCGGCGAGGTAGAGCAGCTCGGCCTCGAATGCGAGCGCCACGCTGGCCCACACGCCGGGGATCCGGTCGATGATCGCGATCCCGCCCAGCACGGCGGACACGGTGATCGCGCCCTCGTACCTGCCGCCGCTGCGGAACGAAGTCCGGATGATGGCGCTCGCCAGGAACAGGAGCGCGCACCCTGCCGCGAGCAGGTGCGTCCGGTCCGGCGCCATGCGGCTCCACTTGACGTAGGAGATGGCGAGGAAGAAGAGCACGTTCAGCGGGAACACCAACTGCGTGTATCGCGGCTGGTCCTCTCCGCGATGCGCGCGCAGGAGATCGAACCCCTCGAACAAGAGCCAATAAACGAGGAACAGCACCTGAGCGGCGATGAGCGGCGAACCGGAGTCCGGGCGCGTGGCGAGCGTCCCGTAGGTGGCGATCAGTCCGAACAGCGCCATCCCATGCCAGCCAAACCGGTGCGCGAGATAGAGCAGCGAGCTGGCGAGCGGAATCAATGAGACCACGGCGAGCTGCGCGTGGTCCGAAAGAGCCAGTGCCGCGAAGGCGCTGAAATAGGCGACTCCCGTCGTCACCTGGGACCGGTAGCTCAACGAATGCGCCACCATCGCGCATCCCACTACGAAAAGAAGGACGGTCGCCAGCGCCGGATTGTGAATGAGCTGGGCCGCGCGCACGGCGCCCATGGCGTAGGTGGTGACGTAGAGTCCCGCCCAGCCGGCTCCCTGCATGCCGCGCGAGAAGATCCGGTATTTCTGGGCGCGATCCAGATAAACGCCTGCGCCGAGGAGGGCGCCGCTGATGGAGAGTCCGGCGAGGACCCGGCCAAGAGGTCCGGTGCGGCCAAACGAATAGCCGAGGAACAGGGCAATGCCGATCACGAGAATCAGCGCACCGGCTACATTGAGGAGGCTCCCGCCCACGAGCGCTTCCAGTTCCTGACTCTTCAGCCACGAGCAGGAATTTCGCACAGGCGATAGATTGCCTTTTGAATCAGGCGAGTAGGGGGGAGATTCGCACTTGGGAGATTCGCATTTGCGTTCGGGAGGCGGTTTGGGGGT
>VFZX01000391.1 GCA_016871015.1 Acidobacteriota bacterium
CGCACAGACTCCTCCTCCCAGTCCCGAGGAGGCGGTCCGTCAGGTTCTGGTGCGCCAGCAGCAAGCCTGGAACCGCGGCGAAGTACGGGAGTTCATGGAGGGCTACGACAAAACCGACGCCGCTTTTGTGGGCACTACCGTGTCACGCGGTTACGACCGGGTGCTGGCGCGGTACCTGGAGCGGTATCCGACACCAGAGGCGATGGGCACGCTCACGTTTTCCGGGCTCGAGATCCGGATGCTCGGATCCGATTACGCCTCTGTGATTGGCAGGTTCCGGCTGAAGCGTGACAAGTCAGCGGGGGGCGACAAGACTGGGCTGTTCACGCTGCTCTTTCGGAAGACGGCGGCGGGTTGGAAGATTATCCTCGATCACACCGTTTGAAGCAGCCCGGCGCGCTCGAGAAGCGCAGCCGTGTCCGGATCACGTCCAGCAAAGTCGCGGTAGAGCTGGGCCGGGTCTTCGCTGTCGCCCCGGGAAAGAATCGCTGACCGGAACCTCGCACCCGTGGTGGCATCAAAAATTCCTGCCTTGAGAAAGACCTTGAAGGCGTCGGCGTCCAGGACCTCGGCCCATTTGTAGGAGTAATAGCCAGCGGCGTAGCCCACCGGGCTTCCGAACAGGTGGGAGAAGGAATTCACCATTGCGAAGTCCTCTGGCAGGGGAGCCGGGGAAAGCGCCTGCTGCACTTGGCGGCAGTAGGCCAAGATGCCGCCGTCCCGCGCCGGATCATAGGACCGGTGCAGTGCGAGATCCATGATTCCGAACGACAATTGGCGCATCTGCTGGTTCGCTGCCCGGAAGGTCTGCGCTTTGCGCATCCTCTGGAACAGATCCTCAGGCAGCGGATCACCGGTCTCATAGTGCGCGGCGAACAAGTCGAGCGCCTCGCGCTCCCAGCACCAGTTCTCCATGATCTGGGAAGGGAGCTCAACGAAGTCCCAGGCGACCGCGGTTCCGGACTGGCTCCTCAGCTCGACGCGGCTCAGCAGGTGATGGAGCAGGTGTCCAAACTCGTGGAACACGGTTTCGACATCCCGGTGCGTCAACAGCGCCGGACGGCCACCCGTGGGCGGAGTCAGGTTGCCACACATCAAACCCAGGTGGGGAGTGAAACCGTCCCGAACCGGAGATCCGGTGAGCATGCCGTCCATCCAAGCGCCGGGCCGTTTGTTCTCGCGGGGAAACCAATCTGTGTAGAATCCGCCGAGCAAATCCTTGCCGTCGAAGATCTCGTAAAACCGGACGCTCGGGTGCCAGGCCGGAACCCCCGTCCGTTCCTCGACGCGGATGCCGAACAGGCGTCCCGCGATCTGGAACATTCCGTTCACCACACGGTCCAGCGGGAAGTAGGGCCGCAGGGCCTCTTCGTCCAGGTCGAACCGCGCCTTCCGGAGTTTCTCCGCGTAGTAGAGAACGTCCCAGGCCTCAACCGGATGAGGAGCGATCTCCTCCAGTTCGGTATTTTCGCGTTGGAACGCCGGCCCGGTCTGGACCCGCAAGCGGTCGAGGAATTCCGAAGCCGCCTTGCCACTCTTGGCCATGCGCTCTTCGATGACCAGCTCGGCAAAGTCCGCGTATCCGAGCAGGCTGGCCTTGGCCCGCCGCAACTCGATGATCCGGGCGATGTTGACGCCGTTGTCGAACGGCGGCAACGACGCCCGCGAATGGTAGGCGCGGTAGAACCGCTCGCGGACGCTCCGGTCGTCCAGGTGCTCCATGATCGCCTCGTAGCTCGGGGCCTGAAGCGTGAACCTCCAGCCGGTGATGCCCTTGGCGGCGGCGGCGTCGCGAGCCATGCTCCTGGCCGATGAGGGGAGTCCGGCCAACTCCTGCTCGTTTTCCACCACCCACTCGTAGGCGTTGGTCGAGTCGAGCACGTTGTCGGAGAAAGCGCTGGCCACCCGTCCGAGCTCCAGGTCGATTTTCCGGAGCGCCCGCTTTTTGTGCAATGGCAGAGCGGCTCCATTGCGGCGGAAAGCGGCCATCGTTTTGTTGAGATAACGGCGCCGGGGGCCGCTGAGCGCTGCTGCGTCAGGGGATGCGGCGAACTCCTGAAGCGCTTTCCACAGACCCGTGTGCAGCAGGATCCGCGAGTGAAGGGCGATCACCAGCGGTTCCGCCTGGCTATGCGCCGCGCGGATTTCCGGGCTGCTCGCCGTTTCCTTCAGGTGCGCGATCACAGTCATCGCCTGATCGATCTCACGGGTGAGGGTGTCCAGGGCTCCCAGGGTATTCTCGAAGGTCCGTGGCTGCTGGGAGCCGGCGATCGCGCGGAGCCTCTGGTTGCAGAGTTGAACCAGCTTCTTGACGGCTGGCACCATGTGCTCGGGCGTGATTTCGCCAAACGGGAAGGGATAGCCGAGATTGAGCAGCGGGTTGGAGGCCTGTTTACTCACCGCTTTGCTCCAGTGCTCCGGCGATCGTGTCCGTGATTTCACGCGAGCGCGCCGTGGCCGCTTCCACGGCGGTAATGAATGCCGACCGGATCGAGTGGCGTTCAAGCTCATGAAGACCGGCGATGGTGACGCCCCCTGGCGTGATCACCTGGTCGCGCAGGACCGCGGGATGGGTTCCGGTTTCACGGACCAGCTTGGCGGACCCGAGTACGGTCTGGCATGCGAGGGCTGGTGCGATGTCGCGCGGCAGGCCAGCCTTGAGCGCGGCAGCCGTCAGCGCTTCAATGACCGTGCAGATGTAGGCCGGTCCCGCGCCCGACAGCGCCGTTACCGCGTGGAGATCGTCTTCGGCCACATGCCACACCTGTCCGACGGACTTAAAGATCCGCTCAACCGCCGCACCGTGCTCCGGCCGCGCCGCGCGGTTGGCCGCGATGCAGGTGGCTCCCTCAGCGGTGGTCACCGGCGTGTTCGGCATCGCGCGAAAGATGGGTAGCGGCCGGCTGACCAGCTTCTCGATCACTGCGATGGGGACTGAGGCGGCGATCGATATCAGAATCTTGCCTTCCCGCAAGCCCCACCGGATTTCTTCGAGGACGCGGGACAGGACCGCGGGCTTCACGGCCGCGATGATGATGTCCGAGTTTTCCGCCGCTTCCAGGTTGGCGCCAGCGAGAACACGGATTCCATGCCGGAGCGCAACTGCTTCGGCGCGTTGTTGAGTCCGGACGGTGGCGATGATCTTGTTGGGGGGCGTGACTCCGGTTCGCAGCATCCCCGCTACCAGCGCCTCGCCCATGTTGCCGGCGCCGAGCACGGCAATGCGGGGAGAATCGGCCATCTACTTTCAATTGTACAGATTGGGCTGCCCGGGCGGAGCCCTCTTCTGGGGGCTGTGGATGGCCGCCTCTCCAAACCCGTCCGGACATGGGACTTATGGGCCGCAACCGGCCCCGCTGCCTGGCGGCCAATCTTGCCGTTCAGGCGTGCTAAACTACCGTTTCCTGCAATCTTGTTGAAGTAGTCAAGATTCCCCGCGGTACCCTACCTTAGAGGAATACTCTGTCCATGTCCCGTCAACTTTCCATCGGCCTCGACGTAGGCTCCACCACCGTCAAAGCTGTCGTGGTTGACCCGGCCACCGACGAGATCCTCTGGCGCGACTACCAGCGGCATGACACCAAGCAGCCGGAGAAGTGCCTCGAGTTCCTCAAGCGCTTCGAGACTGAGATTCCGGGATTCCGCATCGAGGATTGCCGGATTTTCGTCACCGGCTCCGGCGGGTCGACCGTTGGCAAGTTCCTGGGGGCCAAGTTCGTCCAGGAAGTGAACGCCGTGTCGCTGGCGGTGGAAAAGCTGTATCCGGCCTGCGGATCGGTAATCGAGCTGGGCGGCCAGGACGCCAAGATCATCATCTTCAAGGAAGATCCGGAGACCGGACGCAAGAAGAAGCTGCCTTCGATGAACGACAAGTGCGCGGGCGGCACCGGTGCGGTAATCGACAAGATCAACGCCAAGCTGCGCATTCCCTCCGAAGAGCTGTGCAACATGGGCTACAAGGGGCTGAAGCTCCACCCGGTAGCCGGCAAGTGCGGCGTGTTTGCCGAGACCGACATCAACGGTTTGCAGAAGTCCGGCGTTCCGGCGGATGAGTTGATGGCATCGCTATTCGAAGCGATCGTCATGCAGAACCTGTCGGTGTTGACGCGGGGCAACACACTGCGCCCCGAGGTGCTGCTCCTGGGCGGTCCGAATACGTACATCAAGGGGATGCAGGATTGCTGGAAGTCCAATATCCCGAAGATCTGGGCCGAGCGCAACTATCCGCTGCCCGAGGGAGTGGATCCCGAGGATCTCATCAAGATCCCTTCGAACGCCCAGTACTTCGCCGCGCTCGGGGCAGTGGAGTTTGGCAAGGACGAGGACGCCGAGGTCGGGCGCTACAAGGGTTACGAGAAGCTCGAGTGGTACATCACGATCGGCCGTGACGAGGAAAAGAAAAAGAAGGGAGGCAACGGCGGACTGGCGAAGAATGCCGATGACCTGGCCTCGTTCCGCGACAAGTACCGGCACAAGAAGTTCGCTCCCACGGTGTTCCAACCTGGTGAGGTGGTCGAGGGCTTCATTGGAATTGACGGTGGTTCAACCTCCACCAAGGCCGTCCTGATTTCTAAGGACAAAGAGCGGCGGATCCTGGCCAAGGCATATCAGCTTTCGAAGGGCAACCCCATCGAGGACACGATGGAGATCTTCGCCAAGCTCGAGCAGCAGATTACGGACCAGGGTGCGAGCCTGCGGGTGCTAGGCGTGGGAACAACCGGCTACGCCAAGGACATTCTCAAGGACGTGATCGGCGCGGACGCCGCGGTGGTCGAGACCGTGGCGCACACCCAGGCCGGGCTGCACTTCTACACCGATGTCGACGTTATCTGCGACGTCGGCGGCCAGGACATCAAGATCATCATCCTCAAGAACGGCCGCGTGAAGGACTTCAAGCTCAACACGCAGTGCTCAGCGGGGAACGGCTACTTCCTGCAGTCAACCGCGCAGGGCTTTGGCTATCAAGTCGAGCAATTCGCCGACGTGGCGTTCGGCGCGACGGGATATCCGAGCTTCGGCTACGGCTGCGCGGTGTTCATGCAGTCCGATATCGTCGACTTCCAGCGGCAGGGCTGGAAGGCCGAAGAGATCATGGCCGGGCTGTGCAACGTGCTGCCGAAGAACATCTGGCTGTATGTGTCGCAGATTCCGAACATCAGTGCGATCGGACGGCGGTTCCTGCTGCAGGGCGGGACGCAGTACAACCTGGCAGCGGTGAAGTCGCAGGTCGACTTCATCGAGTCCCGCTTCAAGGGCAAGGATGTCCAGGCCGATGTGATCGTCCACGAGCATTGCGGCGAGGCGGGTGCCATCGGCGCGGGGCTCGAAGCGGGAAGGCTTTGGGACAATGGGCGGCAGTCGAGCTTTATCGGGCTCGACGCGGTCCAGAAAATCCAGTACAACACGACGCGCTCAGAGGCGACCCGCTGCTACTTCTGCAAGAACAAGTGCCTGCGGACGTTCATTGACGTCAAGACGATTCAACTGACCGAAAACGCCTACCGGCCGAAGAAGACCAAAGTTCCGCTGCCAGACGGCGCGCAGCGGCTGATCATCGCCACGTGCGAAAAGGGCACGGTGGAAGACATCAACGACATGCGCCAGATCAAGGGTTCGCTCGACGCGGTGAAGAAGGCGAATCCGAACCTGGTGGAAGTGGCGGCCCGGTCGGTGTTCCGGGTGCCCGATGTTCCCAACGTCTCCGATGCCCCGCCCCGGATCCAGATCACCTCGGCGCAGAAGCGGCGTGTGGAGCTGATGAAGAAGCGCGAGAGCCTGCGGATCGGCATGCCGCGGGTGCTCAACATGTACTCGCAGACGCCGGTTTTCACGGGCTACTTCGCCGCGCTGGGTATCCAGCCGCAGAACATGGTGTTCTCGGATTATACGAGCGAGGAGCTGTACAAGGCGGGCGCAAAGCGGGGATCGATCGACCCCTGCTTCCCGTCCAAGCTTGGAATTCCGCACATCCACAACCTGCTGTACACGCACCATGCGAAGAAGCCGCTCGACATGATCTTCTTCCCGATGATCGACTGTCTGACGAGCGATCTGTCCCACGTGCAGGCATCGCGGTCCTGCCCAACGGTGGCGACCACCCCGGCGGCGGTGAAGGCGGCATTCACGAAGGAAGGCGACCTGTTCAAGGAAAAGGGGGTCCTGTTCCTCGACACGTTCGTCAACATCTCGAAACCCGACATCTTCGAGCGCCAGATGTGGGAGGAGTTCCGGGACATCCTGGGGCTGTCAGCCGAAGAAAACGCACGGGCGGTGCGTGAGGGCTATAAGGCGCTCGACGTTTTCGCCAACGTGACTCTGCGCGGGGCGGGCCGCGAGGTGCTTGAGATGCTCGAGCGCGAAGACAAGCTCGGGATCGTGCTGCTCGGGCGTCCGTATCACAATGATCCGGGCGTGAACCACGAGATCCTGGAGGAGTTCCAGAAGCTCGGCTATCCCGTCTTCTCTCAGGACGCCCTGCCGATTGACGATGACATGGTGTGGCGGCTGTTCGGGGACGAGGTGCGCGCGGGCGAGATTCCGGATCCTCTGGCCATCAGCGATGTGTGGAAGAACAGCTATTCGGAGAACACGTCGCGCAAAGTTTGGGCGGCGAAGTATATTGCGCGGCATCCGAACCTGGTGGCGCTCGAGCTATCGAGCTTCAAGTGCGGCCACGATGCGCCGATCTACACGGTGGTCGAGGAGATCGTCGAGCACTCGGGGACGCCGTACTTCTGCTTCAAGGACATCGACGAGAACAAACCCACGGGATCGATCAGGATCCGGACGGAGACGATCAGCTACTTCCTGAAGCGCTACCGCGAGGACATGGTGGCGAACAAGAAGAAGCGGGCCTCGATCGACGCGCAACTCCGCGAGTTCGAGGAGCGGCTGCGGCGGCAGATGATGAAGGAGCGGTTGTCGGCGTCGCTTGAATCGGCGGCGGTAGCCAACAGCTTTGATCAGGGCGCGATGCCGCAGATTCACGTCTCGGTGGGACAGTTGGCAGCGAGCAGGCCCACGGCTCCACCTCCAGCGGGAGACTGAGCCCGAGCAAAACGCGGTTATCAAGAGCCTCCCCCGATTTGGGGGCCCATGAACGCAGTACCTCGAATGATGGATGCGGAACCGGCGTCCGGAGCTTGTGCGCCTATTCGGGCGGCACCAGTCCGGCAAATGTCCGCCCAAGCCGAAGGGACGCTCCAGGATCCGCGCGGCGTCACCGGTCTGCAAGCTGCTGGGGAAGAAGGGTGTGCGAACCGGAGACATCCTTGACAAGTGTGCCGGTGGGCGGTTGACACAAACGAAGGGTAACCGGGGGACAGCGGTTAAGCTGGGG
>VFZX01000392.1 GCA_016871015.1 Acidobacteriota bacterium
AGCTCGGTGGCAGTAGCAGATCCTGGTCCGGGTTGTAGGCGCGGTACCCCTTGGGCATAAAACATTATGTACTGGTTTTGTTCTATCCGTTCCCACGATGTTCGGGAATTCTCGGACAGGCTCCTAGCTGTGCTCCTCCGATCTGACGATCCGTCCGAGCAGCAGTTTGCCGTCCTCGATCTTGGTCTCGTAGCGGTCCAGGGGGCGTGGCGCTGGTCCGGTCAGAACCTCGCCCTGCGGCGAGAACGCCGAGGTGTGGCACGGGCACACGAAGGTCTTGGTCCCGTCCTCCCAATGGTAGGCGCAGCCCAAGTGGGTGCACGCGGGGGCGAAGGCAATGACCTCCTTGTCGGAGACGCGTTGGACCCAGGCGCTTGTCTTCTCGTTCAGGATCTTCCAGCCGTCCTTGCGCTTGCGGCGAAAGACCAGTTCCTCAGGACCGGACTTGGAGATCTGGTCGAGGTCGGCAACTTCGGTCCATTCTTCCTTGCTGCCGGACTTGGGCGGCACCAAAAGGTAATGGCCCGCGGGAACGGCCAGAGCGCCCCCAATGGCAGTGGTCAAACCTGCGATGACGACTTCATGGACCTTGCGGCGGCTGGGGTTTTGCGAGTCACTCACGATGCAATTCTACCTGGGCGGTTAGGCGTGAATCCATCGGCATCCGTTACCTTTACAAGTGCTACTACCTCGGCGTCACTCCCATCTGGTACAGGGCGAAACTGTACTGATCCGCAAGGGTGTCCAGGAGCTTCGAAAGATTGCTGGCGCCGTGTCCGGATTTGGTCTCAATCCGGATCAGTACTGGGCTGGAACCGCGCTGCAGTTCCTGCAACCGGGCGATGTACTTGAACGAATGGGCTGGTACCACCCGGTCGTCGTGATCCGCGGTTGTCACCAGCGTAGCCGGATAGCTGGCGGGTTTGAGGTTGTGGAGCGGGGAGTATGCGCGGAGGTTCTTAAACTCGCCTTCGGTCGCGTCCGCGGATCCGTACTCGGCCACCCAATTCCAGCCGATGGTGAACTTGTGGAACCGGAGCATATCCATGACTCCGACCGCGGGCAGGGCGACGTGAAACAGGTCCGGCCGCTGGTTCATAACCGCGCCCACGAGGAGGCCGCCGTTGGAGCCGCCTTGGAGCGCGAGCTTCTTTTTCGAAGTGTAACCCTGCTCCTGCAGGAATTCGGCGGCGGCGATGAAGTCGTCGAACACGTTCTGCTTGTTCAGGCGCATCCCGGCCTGGTGCCACGTTTCGCCGTACTCGGATCCGCCGCGGATGCAGGCGACAGCGAAGACCCCGCCCTGCTCGAGGAACGCGACACGGCTGTTGGAGAACGTGAGCGAAGCTGGAATGTTGAACCCGCCATAGCCGAACAGGATCGCGGGGTTGGAGCCATCGAGCTTCAATCCCTTCTTGTGCGCGGCAAAGAGCGGGACACGGGTTCCATCCTTGCTCTTGAAGAAAAGCTGGCGCGTCTCGAAAGCCTCCGTGTTGAAGGCGGTCTGCGGCTTGCGGAACACGGTGCTTTTTCCGGTGCCGATCTCGTAGTCGTAGATGGTGGCCGGCAGGTGGAGGCTTGAAAACGTGTAGAAGACTGATTTGGCATCATCGCGGCCGCCAAACCCGAACGCCATTCCCGGGCCGGGGAGGCGGATCTCACGCTCCAGTTTGCCGTCCATGGCGTACTGCAGCACCCGGCTGGTGACGTCTTTTGAGTACCGGACCAGGATGCGGCCTCCCGCGAAGCTGGCGCTTTGCATGGGCTCGGACTTTTCCGGAATCACCGTCTCGCAATTCTCGATTCCCGGTTTGTCCGGGCGGCAGCGGACAACCCGGTAGTTCGGCGCGCCATTGTTGGTACGGACGTAGATCCAGCCGTTGCTGTGGTGAAACCCGAGATAGTTGAAATCCGAGGGTTCGGCAAACAGGGGCCGGAACTTCTTCTCAGCCTTGGACTCGTCGCGGATCCAGACCGCGGGTCCGAGCTTGTTCCGGCCGCGGTCGGAGATGAGGAGCAGCCCATACTTTTCGTCCTCGGTTGTTCCAACATAGTGAAAACGGACTGGATTTGCGGGGTCCTCGAACACCAGTTCGTCCTCCGATTGCCGGGTCCCGGCGCGATGGAAGTAGACGCGGTGGTGTTCGTTGCGTTGCGTGAGTTCCTGGCCCTTGGGCGGCGCGGGGTACCGGCTGTAGTAGAATCCATGCCCGCGCCAGGAGGCGCCTGAGCTCTTCACCCATTCGATCCGGTCGGGCAGTTCCTGTTTGGTGGCGAGATCGATCACGCGAAGCTCCTGCCAGTCCGAGCCCCCTTGGGAGCGGCCGTAGACGGCGAACTTGGCGTCGGCGGAAGGTTGGAAGATGCTGAGGCCGGTGGTGCCGTCCTGGCTGAAGGTGTTGGGGTCAAGCAGGACTTCCGGCTGTCCACCTTCCCTTTGGATATACAGGACGGAGTGGTTCTTCAGTCCCTCACGTCTTTCGAAGAAGATGTAGGGGCCGTGGCGGAACGGGCTCGAGTAGACGTCGATATTGTTGAGCTCGTCCAGCCGCTTGCGCAGCCGGGCTCGGAACGGAATCTGGTCCAGGTAGCCGAATGTGACCTTGTTTTGCGCTTCGACCCATGCGGACCGGCCGGTGGCCTTCTCGTCCTCCAGCCACCGGTAGGGATCTTCGACCGTGTGGCCGAAGTAGGTATCCGTGTGGTCCACTTTGCGGGTGGAGGGGTACCGGAGAGTTTCCGCGAGCAAGCCGGGCGCCAACGCGGCGAGGGTGAGGGCCAGAGCCGGGCGATTCGTGTTCAGCATCACGACAATTAGCCTAACACCCCCGGTCTTGGCGCGCGCTACGTTAACTTGGGACGCCTGTCCTCAACTTGACGCGCAGGCAGCCACCAACCGGGCTTCGAGCGTTTCCGCCTTCGCCGGATCGAGCTTCCTCCCGTTCGCCGTGACGTAGAAGACGTCGATCGCTTTGTGCGCCTCGGTGTCGATCAGGACCAATTCGATGTTGCAGCCCGCTTCTGACAGGGCGGAGGATAGATCGTTGAGCAGCCCCGGCCGGTCCTGCGCCACGACCTCAATGAGCGTCGCCGAATCCGAGGCCTCATCATCGATGGAGACGCTGGGTTCGATCCGGCTTCCCTTGCTCGGCGCGGACGGGCGCGGGCGGTTTTTCAGCAGGCTCTTGACATCGGCCCGTCCGGAGATCACCCGCTCCAGGGTCAGCCGGAGCCGGTCGATTTCCTGCGGATTCAGTTCGAGGGTGTGCTGGGGATCGGAGAACGCGAAGGTGTCGAGCACGGTCCCCTGCTGGTTGCAGAAGGCCTCCGCTTTGAGGATGTTCATCCCGAAGCTGGCAAGCGCTCCGGCGACGGAGGCGAACAGAAACAGCCTGTCCTTGGCCAGGACCGTCAGGTGGTAGGTGCCGTTGTGCTTCCGGACATCCACGACCAAACTTGTCTCCCGGCGCTGCTCCTCGAGGCGGAGATGCTGCTGGATCTCGGCTTCGGTGTGGATTCGCAGGTACCGCTTCGGCAAGCCTTTGAGGAACGCCTCCCGTTCCGGCGTGGAGGAGACGATTTTTTCGGTGAGCAGCTCCCGCGTCAGCTCCTTCTGGGCGGTCCGGTAGACGCGCCAGAGCTGATCCAGACGCCACGGAGACATCGCCGAAGGATTCACCGCGCTGATGTCGGCGTACGTCAGCAGGGTCAAACTCTTGAGGACTTCGATCGTTTCCAGCCGCTCACCTAGCCACCGCGCGGTGGCCGGGTCCTGCAGGTCGCGGTTCATGGCGCCCGACAAGTCCAGGTGGCGCTCGATCAGAGTGAGCATCATGCGGCGGCTGAGTTCGGGCATCCCGATCCGGTCCGCCGCGATTCCGGCGAGCCGCGCGGACTCAATACAGTGGCTCTCGGATTCCTCGCCCTTGCCGGTGTCGTGGAATACGAGCGCCAGGCGGAGAGCAGCCAAGTCGTCGACTTCCGACAACAGGCCGGCGAACCGCTGCCGCGCCGGATCCGTGGTCCGGGCCAACTCGTCGAGTGCTTCAATCGCGATGAGGGTGTGCTCGTCGACCGTGTAGCGGTGGTTGAAATCGCGAATCACGTAGCATTCGACGCCGGCCCATTCCGGGAAGATTGCGCCGAGCAGGCCGCACTCATGCATCGTCCGGAGTGCAAACGCCGCGCCGGACTGGGTCGTGATGTCGTGGACTGCCTCCCACACGGGCCGTGGCTGGCCGTAGTGTTTCGACAGGACCGGAAGATTCTCCTGGACCTTCCGCTCGGTTTCCGGATGCAGCGGCACGCTGTGCCGGGCCACCAGGTGGAACATGCGCAGCGCCAGTTCCGGGTCCTTCTCAAGCTGCTGGGAGTTCCGGAACAAAACCCTGTCCTTGGAGACGGTGAACTCGGCGTTGGACAGCCGCGACCGCCACTCGCGGAAATTGGCGAGCAGCGAATTGCTTTTGGCCTGGACTGAATCCATCAGACGGAGCGCTGACCGGTGGATCCGACGGGCGGAACGGAAGTAGGCGCGCATCAGCGGCGCGGGTCCGCTGACGCCCAGGAATGCGCGGGAGGCGAACTCCTCCTGGAAGTCAAAGTTCAACAGGTTGTTGTCGCGATTCGACTGCAGGTGAAGCAGGCAACGCAGTGCGAACAGGTACTCGCGGGCGGAAGCCAGATCCTCGCCCGGCTGGGCGCCTGTCAGCTTGCCGAGCCAGCCGATCAGATGCAGGTCGCGCAGGCCACCGGGTGCCTCCTTGATATTCGGTTCCAGGTGGTGGATGGTGGCATGGAACTTGTGGTGCCGTTCCTGGGTGAGGCGGCACAGGTGGCGGGCGAGGGAGTCCTTTTGGGATTGGTAGAAACGCGGAAGCTTGGACTTCAATTCGGCGTACAGCGCCGCGTCGCCAGTAAGAAACCGCTGGTCGAGAAGGCTGACGTTCAGCTCGATGTTCTGTTCGTGGAGCTCGATGCAGTCGCGGACCGTGTGGACCGAGTGGCTGAGCCGGAGGCTGGAGTCCCAGATCGTCTGTAGAAAACGCGCCAGCGCCTCTTTGGCCTTGCCAACCGGGGGCCCGCCCTCAACCAGTATGAGGACATCGACGTCGGAGTGCGGAAACAGTTCCCGGCGGCCGTATCCGCCCACCGCCATCAACGCCAATCCATCGGGAAACGCAGGCGCCAGGAACTCCTGGTGCGCCTGCGCGATCATCGCGTCGGCGAGCGAGGTCCGGGACGCGAGCGCCCCTGCCGAATCTCCGGTTTCAAGGAACCGGGCGCGAATCTCCTCGCTCGCGGCGCGTACTTCTTCCATCGGGCTAGAGTGCAGTTTCTCCTCTATCATCATTGCGGATCCGGATCGCCTCCATCACGTCCGAAACAAAGATCTTGCCGTCGCCGATCTTGCCGGTGCGGGCGGCACCACTGAGAGCCTTGATCACTTCACCCACCCGGCCATCGGCAACGACCAACTCCAGCTTAACCTTTGGCAACAGATCCACCTGATACTCGCGGCCGCGGTACACCTCTTTATGTCCTTTTTGGCGGCCGTGGCCCCGGACTTCGGTCACCGTCATGCCGTCCACGCCGATTGACTTCATGGCCTCCTTGACTTCTTCGAGCTTGAAGGGTTGGATAATGGCTTCGATCTTTTTCATTGTCCTATGCCTCCAGGTTGTAGCCTTCTTCGCCGTGCTGGCTCAAGTCCAGACCCTGCGTTTCATCCTCTCCGCTGACGCGGACCCCGACCAGGACATCGCAGATCTTGAGAATCACCAGTGTGCCCACGATTGCCAGCAGCCAGGCAATCGCGCTGCCCGCCAACTGATTGATCATTTGTCCGCCGTTGCCATCCACCAGCCCGAGGGGCAGAGGCTTGCCCGCGGCGTCCTTGAGACCGTTGTTGACCGCGTTGGTGGCGAACACGCCGGTCAGGATGGCGCCGAGAGTTCCGCCGACTCCGTGGACGCCGAACGCGTCGAGGGAGTCGTCGTATCCCATCTTCGACTTGACCATCGCAACCATGACGTAGCAGAGGATACCCGCTGCCAGTCCAATCAAAATCGCGTGGAAGGGCTTGACGAAGCCCGAAGCGGGGGTGATCGCCACGAGTCCGGCGACGGCACCGGAGATTCCGCCCAGCACGCTGGGCTTACCCGTGCGGAGCCATTCGATCGCGAGCCATCCGAGTGTGGCGGTGGCGGCGGCGAAATGGGTGGCGACGAATGCGCTCGTGGCCAGCGACGATGCGGCGACAGCGCTGCCGGCGTTGAAACCGAACCAGCCGACCCACAGCAGGCAGGCTCCGATAAAGCTCAACACCAGGCTGTGCGGCCGCATGGGCTCGCTCTCGTATCCGTTCCTCTTCCCCATGTACAGGGCGCAGACCAGGGCCGAGACACCCGAAGTGATGTGCACCACGGTTCCTCCAGCGAAGTCAAAGCAAGGCAGTTTCCCACCGAGAAATGCGTTGAGCAATCCCCCTTTGCCCCATACCATGTGCGCCATCGGACAGTAGACCACCAGCAGCCAGAGCGCAGAGAAGATTACCATCGCGCTGAACTTCATGCGTTCGGCAAACGCACCACAGATCAGGGCGGGAGTAATGATCGCGAACATGAGCTGGTAGACCATGTAGGTCTGGTGGGGAATCGTGGCGGCGTAGTCCCCGTTCGGGGCACTCTCGACGCCAGCAAGGAACAGGTAGCGGAGATCGCCCAGATAGGGGCTGCCTTCGCCGAACGCCAAACTGTATCCAACCAAAGCCCACAGCACTGTGACGAGAGCCATGAGGACAAAGCTCTGCATCATCGTGGCGAGCACGTTTTTCTTCCGGACGAGTCCGCTGTAGAACAGGGCGAGACCGGGTCCGGTCATCAACAGGACCAGCGCGGCGCTGGTCAACATCCATGCATTGTCACCGGCTGACTGGGCCGATTTCACCGCTTCTTCGAGGGCGGCGATCTTGTCGGGTTGCGC
Source organism: Acidobacteriota bacterium (assembly GCA_016871015.1). Classification (GTDB taxonomy): domain Bacteria; phylum Acidobacteriota; class Terriglobia; order Bryobacterales; family Bryobacteraceae; genus SYLY01. The sequence continues at coordinate 6,985 of VFZX01000392.1, forward strand.
CTGGGTAGACAGGGCCACAGGCAAGCAGAGCCCAAGAGCGTATTGGGGTCTCATCGAGACACATTCTCCTGGTGAAATTTATGCTTGCCGAGCAGCACGCCACCATCATCCAACGCCAACCCCGTTCGCGTCGAACTAAACCTTTCTATCGGGGTAATCCAATTTTTCTATTGGATTAAAGCCGCTTCCGGCGGCTATAGCATTTTCACGTATAATAAAGAGGCTCCACGCGAATCCGCCAACTGAGAATGGCTAGGGCCTTAGGAATTGACCTGCGTAGGCGGGTGATTGCGGCGCGTCAAGATGGGGAGACGGTTGAGGA
>VFZX01000393.1 GCA_016871015.1 Acidobacteriota bacterium
AAGTTGCAATCCGCCTCCGGACTGGTATAATTGGAGAGTTGCCCGCCCGGTGATCCTCTCACCTGGAGTTCCGCATCATTTGGGAGGCGGCTGTTCCCGCTAACGGCTGCCGTTATTACCAGTTCATCAATGCCAAAACAACCAAAGAAATACGCTGCCGCCGCGCGTCAAGTCGAGCCGCGGATGTATTCCCTGGAGGAAGCGGTTCCGCTCGTCCAGAAGATCAAGTACGCCAAGTTCGATGAGACGGTTGAGGTCCACATGAAGCTCGGCGTCGACCCCAAGCATGCCGACCAGATGGTCCGCGGCACAGTGGTCCTGCCGAACGGCCTGGGCAAAGGCGTGCGCGTGCTGGTGATCGCCAGCCCGGATAAGCATCAGGAAGCCAAGGACGCGGGCGCCGATTTCGTGGGCGCTGACGACATGGTCCAGAAGATCCAGGCGGAGAACTGGCTGGATTTCGAAGCAGTGATCGCGACCCCGGACATGATGCGCGGATTGAGCCGGCTCGGCAAGATCCTGGGTCCCCGGGGCTTGATGCCCAATCCGAAGACCGGAACGGTAACCACCGACATCGGCAAGGCGGTGCGAGAGACCAAGGCCGGCAAGGTGGAGTTCCGCGTTGACAAGACCGGCGTGATCCACGCCCCGGTAGGCAAGGCGAGCTTCACCACTCCGAAGCTGCTCGAGAACGCCAACACGCTGGTTGGAGCCGTGGTGAAGGCCAAACCTGCGGCGGCCAAGGGCAAATACGTGAAGAGCATCACGGTCTGCTCCACGATGGGACCGGCGGTCAAGGTGGATCCGACGCCGTACAACCAGAAGGCCGTATAAGGAAGCCATGAAGAAGAAAGCGGACAAACAGGCTGACGTCGCCGCCCTCAACGAGTTGTTCAAAAATACTCCGCACGTGTTCGTGACGGGATTCGAAGCGCTCACCGTGTCGCAGGATTACGCGTTGCGCAAGACCGTGCGCGAGGCCGGCGGACTCTACCAGGTGGTGAAGAACACGCTGGCGGAAAAGGCCGCCGCGGGCACACCAGCCGAGAGCGTGATGCAGGGCTTGACCCACATGACCTCGATCGCCTACACGGCTGGCGATCCGGTGGCGCTCGCCAAGGCACTCACCAAGTACGCAAAGGACAATCCAAAGCTCAAGTTCAAGGCTGGAATGGTGGAAGGCCGCGCGTTCGACGTCAAGTCGATCGACGCCCTGGCCAACATGCCGTCTCGCGAAGAGATTCTGGCCAAACTTCTCTACCTCATCAATGCCCCGGCACAGCGTCTGGTCACCGCCATCAACGGCGTGGGACGGAATCTGGCGGTGGTCATCGATCAGGGCTGCAAGGAGAACAAGTTTTCAGCGTAACCCGATACGCACCGCGGGCGCCCGGCGGTTATCGGGCTGAAAAAAGTCTATAGGTAGGAGTCAACAACATGGCGGACATCAACGCGATTGCAGATTCAATTCAGGGTTTGACGCTTCTCGAAGCTTCCCAGCTCGTCAAGCTGTTGGAAGAAAAGTTGGGAGTGTCGGCGGCCGCCGCGGCCGTGGCGGTTGCCGGTCCAGCCTCGGCTGGTCCCGCCGCTGCTGCTCCGGTGGTTGAGGAAAAGACCGAGTTTACCGTCGTCCTGACGGCTGTCGGCGCCAACAAGATCAATGTCATCAAGGCGGTCCGCGAGGTCACCAGCCTGGGCCTGAAAGAAGCCAAGGACCTGGTGGACGGCGCGCCCAAGCCGATCAAGGAAGGCGTCAACAAGGACGAAGCGGAGAACATCCGGAAGAAGTTCACCGAAGCCGGCGCCACCGTCGAAGTCAAGTAGACGGCAAGCCCGTTTCTCACACGGCCCCCGGAGGACACGCGTCTTTCGGGGCGCTTGTGTTTGTGGCCGCGGCGGTTCGTCGTATACTCAGGGGTTGAACCAATGACGTGGCTGACATTGAACAACGTTTGGGAGATTCGTCTGCTGGGCGTCAAGGAGGGGACCTCGGCCGAGACGGTGGTTTACCTGGTAAACACCGACAATGCCGAAAAGGCGATCCAGGCCGCCGGCCCGATCCTTGCAGCCCGGCCGTTCATCAAGATGCCAGACGGGACTGCCGCCGCGCCGGACCGCATCGAATACATCTCCGTGGGCCGGCGTCCGGACCTGCGTGGCGTGGGTGACAAGGTGCTGAACCTGGACGTCCGCGTCCTGATCGAAGTCGAGGTGGAGGGCCAGCTCCTGTCGTTTGGCGAGCCGGTGAGCTCGGCGCACGTCACGGTATACGGCATCGAGACCACGGATTTCCTCACGCTGGCCGGTGAGGCGCGAAGCTTCGCCAGCGCCCATGCCTTCGTCTTTCCGAACGAGGGGGGACCGTCCGTGCCGCCGGACCGCGTGATCATCTGGCGCATGGCCCACGTCCAGGCCATTCCGGTAGGCGCACCGCTCGTACGTTCGTAATTTTGTTGCAGCCGCCTGCAACGTTTGCGCAAAATCTCACACCGTAGTCACTAGCCCGCTTCGGCGGACCAAAACAATCCTTAGGAGAATGGTTATGAAATTTTTTGTTCTCGGGACCCTGGCCCTCTCATGCGCCCTTGCGCAACAGGGAGGCAACGCTCCCAACAAGTGTGCCAGTGTGCCGACCGCGGCCCAACTGCGTGCCCATTTGAAAGCTGCGCCGGGACTCACCGATCCCGCCATCGGAGGCATGGTGGGCGGACTCTTCGGCGGCACGCGCATGTGGGCTGCTGTCGTTAATCGCGATGGCGAGGTTTGCGCCGTTGCAAGCTCGCAGGATGACCCCACGCAGGTCTGGCCAGGCAGCCACGCGATCGCCAAGGCAAAGGCCTACACGGCGAACGCCTTCAGCCTGGACACTTTCAACCTTTCGACAGCGCGGCTGTACACGTTTACTCAACCGGGACATTCGCTGTGGAGCCTGGGCCAGTCGAATCTGTTCAACTCTGAACAACTCGCCGCTCCCAGCGACCAGAACAAGAGCAACGGCAAGTTCGCGGGCGGACTGATCTTCTTCTTCGGCGGCGTGCCCATCTACAGCGGCGGCAAGATCGTCGGTGGGCTCGGCATCAGCGGCGACACTTCCTGCGCCGACCACGAGATCGCCAAGCGCGTCCGGCACCTTGCCGACCTGAATCCGTCCGGTGGACCCACGGCGGACGACATCACCTATTCGGTCGCGGACGGGCCATCGGTCTTCACCCATCCGCGCTGCATCAATACCTTCCGGAACGGCATTCCGCTCGGTGGCGAGGCCGCCGCGGCAGGATACTAAGCGAAGGGTATTAATTTATTTAGCGCGCCGCCTTCAGCCTGTATTGGTACGTCTTGAAGTCGAAGTCGAACCGGTCCCGGTCAGGCTTGGGTGGCGCGCTTGTCTCCGGCACGTGTGCCGCCAGGCGCGCACGGACATCAGCGAGCTTGGGGTCCGCGGCCAGGTTGGTGTACTCGTGTGGATCCGCAACGCGGTCGTAAAGCTCTTCGCCTCCATCGCGGTACCGGATATAGCGCCAGCGCTCCTCGATCACCGCATGGTTGCCGGGCAAGTACGTTGACACCGCCGGCTTCCACTTTCTCCTGGCATCCCGCAGCAACGGCACAAGGCTCGTGCCATCGAGATCCTGGCGCTGTGGGAGGCCGCACAACTCAACCAGCGTCGGATAGAGGTCAAGCAGCGTCACCGGCTGCGTCCGCTTCCTGCCCGTGGCGCGGACGCCAGGCCCGGCCATGATCATCGGCACGTGAGTCGATCGCTGCCACAGGGTGGACTTGTGCCAGTGCTGCTTCTCGCCCAGGTGCCAGCCGTTGTCGGACCAAAACACGATGACGGTGCTCTTGGCGTGCGCAGAGCGGTCCACCGCATCGAGCAGCATGCCGATCATCTTGTCCGCGAAGCTGATCGCCGCCAGATAGGCACGCGCCGCGTCCCTCCACTTCCCTTCCTTGACGATCCGCTCATGCTCCACGCGGCGGAAGGCGGCGAACTGCTTGCCCACTGTTGGCAGATCATCGAGGTCGCCGGGGGGAACCTCTGGGATCCGCACCTTGTCCGGCGGGTAAAGGTCAAAGTAGTTCTGCGGCGCGAACATCGGGATGTGCGGGTGCCACAATCCGATGGCCAGGAAGAATGGCTTATCGTGAGTCCGTGCGAGGAACTTCTGTCCGTATTCGACGGCGCGCATATCACCGTAGGCGGACTCCGCGCGGCCAGGAATCACTCCCCAATCGAACTCGCCTTGAAAATCCGCCAGTCCGTTGAACGGATGGCCCGGCGGATTGGGAATCTTCTTGTTCCAGGGATACCACTCATCCCGCCGGTACCAGGGATCGTCGAACTCCTGAAGCTGGAAATCGTCCCACTGGTCCGGAGGATTGAATCCGGCGACGTGATGAAACACCTTGCCCGCCCCCGCCGCGTGGTAGCCGTTGCGCCGGAAGTACATGGGCAAGGTCACGGCGTCCGGGAGGTTGGGCCGCCAATACGTGTCGTTGTTGTAGATCCCCGTGCGCCAGGCGGCCTGGCCCGTGAGCAGCGCCGTCCGCGACGGATTACACAGCGGCGAGGCGCAGTGGGCATCGGCGAACAGGGCTCCGCGCCGGGCGAGCCGGTCAATGTTCGGCGTCTGGACTCCTGGATATCCGCCAAGGCATCCGACCCAATCGTTCATGTCGTCGACTGAAATGAACAGGACGTTGGGCTTGGGCTGAGGCGAGGTCTGGGCGGCCGCGGCGGCGGCTGATCCGAAGAACTGGCGGCGGGTCATCCTTCGGAGTTTACCAAGGCATGCAGGAATTCCGGAAAAGCGGGCGGGGCCTTTTGGAAGTAGATCCGGTACCGGCGCTCGAAGGCTGGTGGCACGCCCCCGGCCGCTCCCTCCATCAGCCGCGGAAGCGCGCGGTTGACAAAGAACATGTCGACTTCCCGTTTGTCCTTGGTGAGGACCTTGCCGCGCGGCTCGCACTCAAAGAAGTCCTTCACACGGCCGTAGGTGCGCTCGGAAATGTTGATGCGGTTGGGCTGTCCGCTCGACTCCATCCGCGAGCTGTAGTTGACGGTGTCTCCCCAGATGTCGAAAGCAAACTTGTTGATGCCGACCACCCCGGCCACCACCGGACCCGAATGCAGCCCGATCCGGACCCTCCATCCTGCTTGCGGAAGCTCGCGCGCCCGCCGCTCGACCTCGTGGACCATTTCGAACGCCGCCATCACCGCGTCAACCGGATGCGACGGAGTCCGGACCGGCAGCCCCGCGATGCACATGTAGGAGTCGCCAATCGTCTTCAGCTTCTCGAGTCCATAGCGCTCGCAAATCCGGTCGAACGCGGTGAAGTACTCGTGCAGCAGAACGACCACGTCCTCAGCGGCCAGGTGCTCGGTCGACAGCGTGAAGCCGACAAAGTCGGTGAACAGGATCGTCACGTCCTCGAAATACCGGGGCGAGACGGAGCCGCTCTGCCGCAGCTCTTGCGCGACCTCTTCGGGAAGGATGTTGAGCAGCAGCGACTCGGCCACCCGCCGCTGCTCGATCACCTCTTGATTCTGCTTTTCGAGATCGATGTTGGACCGCGCCAGGCTGTCGGAAATGCGCAGCCGCTCCGCCAGATTCCCCACCATCTGGCCGAGCGTCCGCATTCCAGCGTCGGTCAGTCCGCCACCGAGCAGGGCCAGCGCCGCGTAGGGGAGCCCATCCCGCTGCACCGGGACCGCTTGAAGCTGTCCCTCGTGATCAAAGTAAGGCCGCTGCGCGCGCAGGCAGTCTCTCAAGACGGACTCCGGAATCTGCTCGGAGTCTCCAGCACGGCGCACCTCGCCGGATTCGAGCAGCAGCGCCGCTCCCTTGGCCGAGAACGCTGTTACCGCCTGGTTCACAACAGTCCAGGAGAATAACTCCGAGCTAGGCGTTCTCACCAGTGACTGCCCCAGCTCATACAGGCGCTCGGTCTCCCGTTGCCGCGCCAGCGCCTCGCGTTCGCGCAGACGTCCCTGGAGCGCAAGCTGACTCACCCCCACGGCCGCGATCAACAGGGCAAACACAGTCACCCAGCCCTCAAAAGTGTCGATGTTCGGCTTGCCCACTGGCTCGACGAACCAGATCCCGTAGCCGATCGCGGCTGTGACCGCAGCCGTCACGGATACCATCCGTCCTAGCCGGATTGCCAGTCCCAGAACGATCAGGACCAGCCCCAACACGACCGTTGAGCCGAGAATGCCTGGTACCGCTTGCATTCCCCGGAGATAGGCATACACGAAGGCGTTGGCGCCAATCACACGCGCCACCCGGCCTAGCCATTGAAGGGACATCTTCCCAATCAAATTATCGGCCCTAGGACCGGCTCCCCACTACACCCCAAAATAGGGCTATCATCGCGGAGAATGCGCCTGATGTTGTTGCTAGCCGCCTTGCCGCTCTCCGCGGCGTTGACCGAGTTCACCGCCACGCTCGACCGGATCGAGTTCCGTCCGGCGAGCCAGATCAGTGTGCCCGGCTGCACGCAATCATCTACCTTCAGCGGGTCCGCGGCCAGGTTGCCCGGAACCGGCCCAGTCGTCATCGATCATACGATCGCCGCACTGCCGTGCGAACGGTCGATCGGGCTCCAGAGCCGCTTCAGTCTCGATTTCCCGCGCCTGGTGCGCTTGAACTATCAAAGCGTGCGCATGAACCTGGTGGAGCCCACCGAGATCCAGCCCTCGATCAGCTCCTCGGTCACCTTCCAGTTCAATTCCGGTCTTCGGATTGGGCATCAAGCCCCGGGGACCCAGGATCTTGCCGAGCCGGCTCAATCCGCGCATCGTGTCCGGGGTCGCGATCACTGCTTCGAAATCCAGCCAGTTCTCCGCCTGGATCTTCTGGACCATGTCGTCGGCGCCCACGAAATCGGCACCCGCGTCCTTGGCTTCCTGATGCTTATCCGGGCTGGCGATCACCAGCACGCGCACGCCTTTACCAAGGCCGTTCGGCAGGACCACTGTGCCGCGGACCATCTGGTCGGCATGCTTGGGGTCGACGCCGAGCTTCATGTGGACCTCAACCGTCTCATCGAACTTGGCGTACTTGATCTTCTGGACGAGCGGAACCGCTTCCTCCAGGGAATACATCCGCGGCTCGACTTGACGCGCGGCGGCAGCGTATTTCTTTGGTTGTTTTGGCATTGATGAACTGGTAATAACGGCAGCCGTTAGCGGGAACAGCCGCCTCCCAAATGATGCGGAACTCCAGGTGAGAGGATCACCGGGCGGGCAACTCTCCAATTATACCAGTCCGGAGGCGGATTGCAACTT
>VFZX01000394.1 GCA_016871015.1 Acidobacteriota bacterium
CAGGCTAAAGTGTCAAGGATGTGTCCGGTCGCGCAGCCTCAGGCTGCATCCCTTGCTTGATCGGCAGGGGAACAGCCAAAGACCATGGAATAAGGTGACGCCCGGAGGGAGTATCTCCCAGCCGCCTACGACCAGATCTCCTTGATTAGACTTCCGCCGACAATCGTAGGCCGCTCCGCGCGCCCGTTGTGCATGTAAGTAAGACGGATGTGATCGAGGCCCAGCAGGTGGAGAATCGACGCGTGAATGTCGTGGACGTGCGACGGACGGTCGACCGCCCGCAGTCCGATCTCATCCGTCGTGCCGACATAGCGGCCGCCCTGCGCGCCACCGCCCGCCATCCACATGGTGAATCCCCACGGGTTGTGGTCCCGTCCGTTGCCTTTTTCGTTGAACGGCGTCCGGCCGAACTCTCCACCCCAAACGACCAGAGTGTCTTCGAGCAGCCCGCGCTGCTTGAGATCGGTCAGCAGACCCGCGACCGGCTTATCCGACACGCGGCACCACTTACCGTGATTGGCCTCGATATTGGAGTGCGCATCCCAGCCCGAGCCCGACCCGCAATAGAGCTCAACAAACCGCACGCCGCGCTCCACCAGCCGCCGCGCAAGCAGGCAGTTGGTGCCGAACGCCGCCAGATCCGGATCGTTCATGCCATACAGCTCGCGGGTCCGTTCGGTTTCCTTCGAGAGGTCCACAGCCTCGGGCGCCTCGCCCTGCATCTTGTAGGCGAGTTCGTAGCTGTTGATCCGCGCTTCGAGCTCCGTATCTTCCTGCTTGTCCTCGGACCACCGCTGGTTCAGCTCCTTCAGGAAGTCAAGCTTCGACCGCTGCTGCTCCGGCAAAGTCCCCTTGGGCGGTTTCAAGTGCAGAATCGGCGTGTCGCCCTGCCGGAACTGCGTCCCCTGAAACGTCGCGGGCAGAAATCCGGACGACCAGTTTTTCGGCCCGCCGATCACCTCTTTGTCATCGGTTAGGATCACAAACGTGGGTAGATTCCGGTTGGCCGCCCCGAGCCCGTAGGTGGTCCAGGCACCGAGCGACGGACGCCCGGCCAGGATGTCGCCCGTGTTCATCTGGCACACCGAACCGACGTGGTTCAGTCCGTTGGCCCAGCAGGACCGGATGATGCACAGGTCATCCACATGATTGGCGATATGCGGATACCAGTTCGACACCCAGGCGCCGCTCTTGCCATACTGCTTCCAGGTCCGCGGCGAGCCCATGAGAGTGTTGCCCGCGGTCCCCATCGCCGTGATGGGCTTGCCGAACGAGGCGGGCATCGGCTGTCCGGCCAACTCATTCAGCTTTGGCTTGGGGTCAAACAGGTCGATGTGGGACGGACCGCCTTCCATGAACAGCCAGATCACGGACTTGGCTCCCGGCTTATGGTGCGGCTGACGCGCCGCCAGCGGGTCGCGCGCGGACTTGGCCGCCAGCGCCCGGTCCTCCGCCACCAGTCCGGCCAGCGCGATGCCCGCCAGTCCGGACCCGGCGCGGGTAAAGAACTCCCGCCGCGTCCGCACCGGCCAGTGATGCCGAAGCTGATCGATCATGTCCGGTCCCCTTAGTTGATGAACACGAATTCGTTTGAGTTGAGAAGCATGTGGCAGAAATCGGTGAACGCCACCTGTGGATCCTGGACGATGCCCGTCTGCCGGTCGAGGAACGCCGCGGCGGACCGGGTCTCGGCGGCCGACGGCTGCCGCGAATAGGCGAGCTTGTAGGCCCGCTCGATCTTGGACTCACGCGACATCCCCGCGTCGTTCGAGGCGCGCTTGGCCAAGTCCCGCGCCCATCCGAGCACCTGCTCGCTGTTCATCAGCTCGAGCGCCTGGGTGGAACTTGTGGTCAGGTTCCGCCGCGCGCATGGCTCGTGGGTGTCGGGCATGTCGAACGCCTCAAACATCGGATACCGCGTGTTGCGGCGGACAAACGTGTAGACGCTGCGCCGACGGGTGTCCTCGACATCCTCGTCCTTCTTCCACCCGCCCCGTGTCGTCATGCCCGGAGGCAGAGGCGGAAACACGCCCGGACCATACATCTTTCCGTTCAGCACGCCAGCGGTGTGGAGCATCGAATCGCGGATCGCTTCGCCTTCGAGCCGGCGCCGGTTATACCGCCACACGTACTTGTTGTTGGGATCCTTTTCCGCGGCCTCCTCACGGTGCGCCGAGGACTGCTGAAACGCGTTCGACATCAGGATCCGGCGGTGCATCGCCTTCATCGACCACTTGTCGGTGTGGACGAACGTGTGGGTCAGCCAGTCGAGCAGCTCGCGGTTGGCCGGCCGCTCGCCCATCGCGCCAAAGTCCGATGGCGAACCCACGATCCCCTGGCCGAAGTGATAATGCCAGATCCGGTTGACAATGACGCGCGTTGTCAGCGGATTGCTGTCGCCGGACAGCCAGCGGGCGAGCGCCGCACGGCGCCCCGTGCTGTTGATCCCCTCGACTGCCTCAACGGCTGCTTCCGCCGGATCGAGAATCGACAGGAACCCCGGCTGCACCTCGTACATCTTGGCCTCGTGGTTGCCCACCGACAGCACGTGCGTCGGCGGAGCGCTGCGGCTCTCGTCGATCATCGTTTGCGCGATCGGAAGCGGGGCGGGCTTCAGATGGTCGAACTGCGCCAGTTGCCGGCGCAGTTCCAGGTAGCGCGACTTCTCCGTGCCCTTGAGCGCCGCCGCGATCTCTTCTTCGGTGAAGGTGACCTGCGTCTTCGCCTTCTGGTACATCTGCCACTCGAAGGGATTCCGCTTGGCGGGCTCCATCCGGAGCACGGCCTGGATCTCTTCGGGGAACCGGCTCATCCGTTCCTCGAACCGCTGCTTGTAGCGCGGCTGGATGACGGCGTCGATCTGCTGGCGGATCCCGGCGGTCTTCTCTTCCCACACCTTCTGCTTCGCCTCGAAGCCGGCGCGGCGGGCAGCGCTGACCAGATGCGCCTCGTCCTCGATCCGGGTGTTGGCGAAGAAGGCCTGCAGGCGATAGTAGTCCTTGTGCAGGATGGGGTCGAACTTGTGGTCGTGGCAGCGGGCGCAACCGTAAGTCATCGCCATCATGGTCGACCCGACCACGTCGGTGATGTCGTTCAGCAGCTCCTGCCGGCGCTGCGCGATATTGGCGGCGTTGGACTCGTCCGGGAAGTGCCGGTTGAAACCCGTGGCCACCAGCGCGTCGGCGTTGCCGGGGAACAGCTCATCGCCCGCGATCTGCTCCTGGACGAACCGGTTGTACGGCTTGTCCGCGTTCAACGAGCGGATCACGTAGTCGCGATAGCGCCACACGTTGGGGCGCGTCTCGTCGGCCTTGAATCCCTCAGAGTCGGCGTAGCGGGCCAAGTCCAGCCAGTGGCGTCCCCAGCGTTCGCCGTAGTGCTTGGACTCGAGCAGGCGGTTGACGACCTTCGCCCACGCGTCCGGTGAGGTATCAGACAGGAACGCCTGGACTTCCTCGGGAGTTGGCGGCAATCCGGTCACCGTGAAGTATGCGCGGCGCAGCAGGGTCACCTTGTCCGCGGCCGGATTCGGCGCAATGCCCTTCTCCTCGAGCTTGGCCAGCACGAACGAATCAATCTCGTTCCGGACCCAGCCGGAAGTCTTCACCGCGGGGACGGCTGGATTCGTGACGGGCTGGAAGGCCCACCACTTCCTCTGTGCCTCAGTGAACGGCTTCTGCTTAGGTTCGGCCGACGGCGGGGCCGCCAGCAGATTTGCGGAAAAAATCGCTAGAGGGAGCGCGCGCAGGAGTCCTCTCATGTTGGAGATATTATAACACCGTTATGGTCCCTTCCAGGTAGGGAATCGCCTTACCCGAAATGGCCACACGCGAGCCCCGGTCCTCGACCCAAAGCTCTGCGCCACGGGGGGATAGCTGCTGGGCGTAGAGGCTCGATTTCCCCAGGCGCCTGGACCAGTAGGGCGCAAGCGCGCAGTGGGCTGATCCGGTGGCCGGATCCTCAGGAATCCCGGCACCCGGAGCGAAGAACCGCGACACGAAATCGGCGGATTCCCCACGCGCGGTGACGATCGCGCCGCGCCGGTCGAGCCGGGCCAGCGAGTCCAAATGCGGCTGGAGACCACGCACCTGGGCCTCATCGGCGGCGAGCACGAAATAGTCCATCCCCACCCAGGTCTCAAGCGGCTGGATCCCCAAGCCTTCGAGCAGCTCTCCGGGCGGATCGCAGCGGGTGAGCGTGATGGCGGGAAAGTCGAGCGTAAGCAGTTCGCTGTCCCGGGTGACGCGCAGGGGTCCGCTGCGGGACTCGAACGTCACCTCCGGCCCGCTGAAGTTCAGGTAGTGGTAGAGGACGAAGGCGGTGGCAAGCGTCGCATGCCCGCACAGATCCACTTCGACCGTGGGCGTGAACCAGCGGAGGCGGAAGTGGCCGCCCTCGGGTGCGAAGAAGGCGGTCTCGGCGCGATTGTTCTCGGCCGCGATGGACTGCATGACGGAGTCCGGCAGCCACGCATCGAGCGGACACACGGCGGCCGGATTCCCGCCGAACTGGCGCGACGCGAAGGCGTCCACCTGGAAAATCGGGATCCGGGTCACGGCTTCTCGATCCGGTAGAGATGCGTGGCGCTGCGGAGGTAGATCGCGCGTCCCACGACGGCTGGCGAGGCCAGGAACCGTCCGTCGAGGCTGCTGGTGGCGAGCTTGCGGAACTCGCGGCTGGCGGAGATCACCACGGACTCGCCCTCTTCGCTCAGGAAGTAGATGCGCCCCTCAGCCAGGGTGGGCGAGGCCGAGTGGTTGCCGCCAACCCGCTCCTGCCAGTGGACCTTGCCCGTCCGCGCCTCGATGCAGGTGGCAATGCCTTTGTCGCTGACAATGAACAGCTCGTCCCCGTTGAGGATCGGCGATGGCGTGTGCGGCGCGCCACGCTGGAGCGACCAGGCGACGTGCGAGCCGGTCACGTCGCCCTTGCCGCCCAGCCGGACTCCGAGCATCACTGGCTGCATGAAACCGGAGGAGAGAAACACCATGCCGTGGCCCACCACGGGGCGCGGGATATTTGAGAATCCGTCGCCATAAGTCACGCGCCAGTTTTCGCGGCCCGTTTCGAGGTCGTAACCCGCGGTCCAATGGGCGGAGGGACTGATTACTTCACCGTTATGAACCAGGGGCGTTGCGAACGCCATGTAAGTTTTCCGGTCCACCCGCCATTTCTGCTTCCCCGTGGCGGCATCGAGCGCGACCACGTACTGTATGTCGCCACCATCGCAATTAAGGTACAAGACGCCGTTGTGCAGCGCCGGGGATCCGCCGTTGCCGTGGACGTGCTCGTAATTGAAGCGCGTCTTCCAGATAACTTCGCCGTTGAGGTCAACGGCGGCGGTTCCCTGGGATCCGAAGTGGACATAGATCCTTTGGCCGTCGACGATTGGCGTGGGCGAGGCGTGGCTCGCCTTGGCGTGAATCTTCTTCGCCGGATCGGAGGCAAAGATCTCCTTGTCGAGGGTGATCTTGCCGGTGGCGGCGTCGGCCGCGATCAGCCGGAGCGATGCGCCCTGGCTGGCGGCGGTGGTGAGCCAGATGCGGCCGCCGGCGACGGCGGGGGAGGACCAGCCGAGTCCGGGAATGGCCGTTTTCCAGCGGATGTTTTTGGACTCGCTCCAGTTGACAGGGAGGTCCTTGCCGGTGGCGTGGCCTTGGGCGCCGGGTCCGCGGAATTCGGGCCAGTCTTGGGCGGGGAGGTGGAGTGCCAGCAGGAGGCACGTTGCGAGGCGCATTTGCCAATTGTGGCGCGGGGGTGGGGAGCCGCGCCAGTGGCAGGCTGGGGTTGATGCATAGGTCAGGACTGCCCTGGTAACCGGCCGCATTCATCTGGCTCGACATCAGGGACCTGGTCGAGCACTTTGAGGCGCTCCCAGTCCCGGACGTACAGCTCGCAGATGTCGGCGAAAAACTCCTCTACCGTCACCTGTTGCGGACCCGCAATGCGGGATGCACGGTCGTAGAGCTGCTCTGACACTTCGACGGCGACCTTCATTCTACGCCTCCCCCAATTATCGTGGCAGTTCGATTGGCCTCCGAGCCCCGGAATATCGAGTGTTAAAGGCAACGATCATCGCGCCAGCCGCGATAGCGCGTTGCGTCACCCGGATCACGACCACAAGCATCGACCACCAAGTCCATATGATATATTAACTCAAACCAGTGGCCTCGACCACCGCCAACATCGTCTACCGGGCCGCCTCAATCGTCGGCCTCGGACCCCTCGGAAGCGCCGCCCTCATGGCCGGTGGCGCAGCCGCCGCGGGCGTCGGTGGAGACTTCGCCGTCGGACTAGCGGGCAGCGCCGCGGCCAGCCTCCTTTGTTCGGCCCTTCGCAGCCTCAAGGAACACCGCAACAGCGACATCGAGCGGTCCATGAAGGAAGCTGCGATTCAAGCGCTGGCGGCGCTGAAGGACAAGTCTCAGCCCGGCCAGCAACACTATTTCAACGCCTGGCGCGACTATCTCATCCGCACGCCGCCCGATAAGCTCTTCACCAGCACAGGCGAGGCGGACCCCATCCTTCTCCAGTACTCGGACAGCGAAATCCGCGCCTATTGGTGGAGCCGCATGGAGGACACCCTCCGGCGCTGGCTCCCGGCCGGGGAGGCCGTCTACAGCCAACTCCACATCGACAACCCAGAGCCTCTGCCCGAGCCCCTGCGCACCCTGCTTCGCGACCATCTCCCGGAAGCAATGCGCGACGCTCACGACCGCGTGACCCGGAAGGGCGCCCCCAACGCAAGCTGGGTTGCGTTCGAGCAGCACGCATTTCGAGCCCTCCTCGAGACCCAACAACAAATCCTCACTGCGCTCCGCGTCCCCGCGCCTCCCGCGAAGATCTTCGACATCCCCCGGCCCACCGAACATTTCCAGGACCGTCCGGAGCTCCTCGCCCAAATCGAGTCCGCCCTCGCCACCCCCGGCGTCAGCGTCACCGCCATCACCGCCCTGCACGGACTCGGCGGCATCGGCAAGTCCCAGCTCGCCCGCCGCTACGCGCACCTCCATCCGGACCGCTACCAGGTGGCCGCCTGGCTCGACGCCGAAACCGAGGTCGCGCTGATGGCGGGCCTCGGCCGGCTCGCCTCGCTGCTCCGCCTCCCACCGGAACAGGACCAGCGCGCGCTAGCCCAAGTTCGTCACCTGAAGGGGTAAGAAGGCGGCAAGCCCTTTAGAATCAGTCTAGGCAGTGGCCGAGTCTACACTACATTCGCCGTGGGCTCTCAAGACGATCCGGGAGTGTCAG
>VFZX01000395.1 GCA_016871015.1 Acidobacteriota bacterium
ACCGGGCTATCCTTTATTCTTCCGAGCGTCGAATCGGGTGCGGTGGTCGGGGAATCCGGGTTTTCCGGGCCCCGATTCGCTCCTCCTGAATGGGGCCGCTGCCTTCGGCCCGTCGTCCGCGGATGAACACGCCGGCCCCCGCCGGCCCCCCGTGATGCCAGCATCGAGAAACACCGTCGATCGCACCATGCACGCCCCGTCGGTGTCGGTGGCGGCGAACCCGTCGGTAGGGGAGGGCACCCTCTCGCGGGTGTCGGCGCTCGTTGCCATGATGCGCCCGCTTCACTGGATCAAGAATCTTCTCCTGTTCGTCCCGCTCCTGCTCTCCCCGGAGGTTTCGGTCCCTGCCTCCTGGCTGAAGGCGCTGGTGGGGTTCGTCGCCTTCAGCCTCGGCGCTTCGAGCGTCTACGTCCTCAACGATTCATTCGATATCGGGACCGATCGGCAGCATCCTGAGAAGAAGCGCCGTCCGTGCGCGGGGGGAGCCATCCCGGTCCGATGGGCCCGGTTGACCGCCATCCTCCTTGCCAGCCTGGGGCTGGCGATCTCGTGGTGGCTGCCCGCGCATCGCAGATGGCATCTCCGCAGCCGGCGGCTGGAGGGAAGTGGCCTCTCTGGCGGACCGGTGGAGCGTGTTTCCCTCCAACTCGCTCCGCTCGCACACGAGCAATCGCATGGTCTGAACACGGATAGACGGCTTCGCGTCGGCCACGATGCAAGCCTCCGAGGAGATTTTTGGGGTCTTCCGACTTCCGTGTGGGTGACATTGGTTCGGCTCGCGGCCTGAGGATCGTTGCGAGGCGTACCTTGGGCGGATGCGAGACCGCGACCTCTACAGCAAGATCCTTGGCATTTCCGCACCCTGGCACGTGACCGACGTGATCCTCGACATGCCGGCCGGCAAGGTCGAGGTGGTGGTCGCGCACCGAGGCGAGGCGTGCTGCCCGAAGTGCGGCAAGCCCTGTCCGGGGTACGACACGCGGCGCCGCCGCTGGCGTCATTTGGACACCTGCCAGTTCGAGACGCATCTGGTGGCTGAGGTGCCTCGGGTGTCGTGCGAGGAGCACGGCGTGGTGCAGGTCTCGGTGCCGTGGGCGGACGGCGGCTCTCGCTTCACCGCGCTGTTCGAATCGCTGGTGATCGATTGGCTGAAGGAGGCGAGCTTCTCGGCGGTGGCCCGTCGCCTCGACCTCTCGTGGGATGAGGTCGACGGGATCATGTCGCGAGCGGTGGAGCGTGGCCTGGCGAAGCGTGAGGAGTCTGCCCCGACGCGGATCGGGCTCGACGAGACGTCGTTCCAGAAGCGTCACGAGTACGTGACGGTGGTGACGGACCTCGACGAATCCCGGGTGCTTGCGGTGCTCGACGGCCGCGATCGGGACGCTGTGGATGCGTACTTCTCGGCGATTCCAGCGTCGCGGCGGGATCTGGTCGAAGCGGTGGCGATGGACATGTGGCGGGCGTACATGAACGCGGCGGCGACGTGGCTTCCGAAGGCGAAGGTGTGCTACGACCGCTTCCATGTGGCCCGTCATCTCGGCGAAGCCGTGAACACGGTCCGGAAGCAGGAGCATCGGTCGCTGCTCGAGGAGGGCGACCGGACGCTGACGGGGACGAAGTACCTTTGGCTCGAGAGCCCTCGGCGGATGGGTCGTGAACGCCGGAAGCTGCTGTCTCTTCTTCGGGATGCCTGCGTCCGAACGGGCCGTGCGTGGGCCTTGAAGGAGATGGCGTCGCGCCTGTGGAGCTACACCAGCAAGGGCTGGGCGAGGAAGGGCTGGATGGCGTGGGCGGCGCTTGCGTCGCGAAGCAAGCTGGCCCCGATGGTCAAGGCGGCCGCGATGGTGCGGAAGCACCTCGAGGGCATCCTGAACGCGGTGGTGCTGCGAACGACCAACGCGGCCGCGGAGTCGATGAACGCCCGCATCAAGCGGATCAAGGCGATGGCCTGCGGGTACCGCAATCGCGATCGCTTCCGCAACGCGATCCTGTTCCATCTCGGAGGACTCGACCTCTACCCGAGCGTCGCTTCAACCCACACGAAAGCCTGAAGCGCCGATTTTTGTTTGCGTGTGCTTCGAGTTCAAAGTAGCTTCCTACACAGGTTTTACTGCGTCGGGAACGCGTGCCGTTCCTTGACTCTTTCGGACTCAAGCGAGCACACGCAAATCTGGAGCGCTCATGTCAAGCATCCGCTTCGCTGACACAGGACGATTTCCCAACGACACGATCGATGGCGAAACGGTCCTGATTGACGTTGAGAAGGGCCACCTCTTCCTGTTTACCGGCATCGGGCCCCAGATCTGGCAGCGACTCGGCAGCGGAGTGACCCCTGATAACCTCGTCGACGAGGTTGCCTCGCGCTACGGGGAGAGGGCGGCAGCCCCCACCCGGACGTTCCTCGAAGCGCTCGAAGGTGCCGAAATGCTCCGCAGTGACGCACCGTCCGCTCAATCTCCCGCCCCTGCCATTTCCTGGCCCTCCGCGTTCGTCGTTCCCGCCCTGGAGCAGTACGACCAGATCGCCGACATCATCTCGATGGATCCCATTCACGAAGTGGATTCGAGCAAGGGATGGCCGCATCGACATGAAGAGAGACGATGACCACAGGCGTGGATTCGTCCTTCGTCGTCCGGATTGCCGGTCGCCCTCTCGCGGTCTGCGGCGGAGGTGAACTTGCCGCCATCCGTCCGGCTTTGACGGGGATCATCGAACAGGCCGAAACAGTGTGTCCGTCAGCTCCGGTGCTCCGCATCAATGCGGCCCCGGAGCCCTCTTCCGTGCTTCCCTGGTCCCTCCTCTCCACGGGATCCCACCGCGGGCGGGGCGGCTCGCTTGCCGTGATCCGCCGGGGGCCCTCGAGCGTCGAGCAGTACCAGCCGGGGCCAGATCCGCTGCTGCTCCTTGACGCCTCGCCCGCCGCTCTCGCCAGCGGCGACCTCCGCGCTCAGCCCGCCCACTACGCCCTCGCGGCATGGTTGTCCAGCCGTACCCTCCAGATGGTACATGCGGGGGCCGTGGCCAGGAATGGACGTGGCGTGCTCTTCATAGGCGTCGGTGGGCGCGGCAAGACAACTACGGC
Organism: Acidobacteriota bacterium; assembly: GCA_016871015.1. Lineage (GTDB taxonomy): Bacteria > Acidobacteriota > Terriglobia > Bryobacterales > Bryobacteraceae > SYLY01. The sequence goes on from VFZX01000395.1 coordinate 3,083, forward strand.
CTTGGCATGCGCCCGCGCCGGCTGTCAGTTCCTTGGCGACGATCTGTGCGTCGTCGAGGCGGGAGATCCGGGCCGGAGCGTTCCCCCCATGGTCCACGGCGTCTACTCAACCGCCAAGCTCAACGCCGATTCACTGCGACGGCTTGAGGCCGGCGACTGGCCGATCCTCGGAGTCACCCCCAGTGGCAAGGCGGCCGTGGCGCTCCCTGATGCCATCACATTCAGCCGATCTGCCCAGCTCGTGGCGATCGTCGCGGTGAAGGCAGGTGATGACGGCCCCCTTCTGCCCCGCCGTGTCTCCCCGCGCGCGGCGATCCAACTGCTCAGCTCCACCGCATTGCCAATCGCCAGCGGATCAGGCTCTCCGCGCGACTGGCTGTCGACCGCGTCGGCCCTGATTCGTGAGGTTCCGGCTTACGAGCTCGGGCTCGGATGGGATCTCGAACGGGTCACTTCGGCGATCATCGAGCTGCTGCTCCCGCCCGCGGGTGCCCCATGACCCACGGCAGGCCTTTCGACACTCCGGTGGTGGTTATCCTCTTCAACCGCCCGGACCGGATCCGGGAGCTTCTGGAGGTGCTGCGGAAAATTCGCCCGCCCCGAATCCTCGCCATCGCCGACGGCCCCCGCGTTACGCATCCTGCCGACATCCAGCGGTGCCGCGAGTCGAGGGCCGCCCTCGATGGAATCGACTGGCCCTGCATGATCGAACGCGAATTCTCGGAAACCAATCTCGGCTGCGACCGCCGCATCGTCAGCGGCCTCGATTGGGCCTTTGCGAGGACCGACCGCGCCATCGTCCTGGAAGACGACATCCTACCGCACCCGACATTCTTGCCCTGGGCGGAAGCCATGCTGGAGCGATTCGGCGACGATCCTACCGTAGGCATCGTCTGTGGTCGGAATCCCCTCGGAACGTGGGGCGGACTCGATCAGGACCACATCCGCGCCCGAAATGGGAGCATCTGGGGATGGGCCTGTACGAGCCGGGCGTGGCGGCATATCCAGAGCCGGGATCTGTCCGGGGATCCGGAGAATTCTGCGGCCGACATCGCTCGTGACGGCCTGGATCAATTGCTCCACGCGCACCAGTCAATCGCCCTACGGATGTTCCGCCGGGGGGAACTCGCTGCCTGGGACGTCATCTTTTCCTTGCGCGATTCCATGGTCGGCCTTTACTCCATCACGTCGCCGGTCAATCTCACCCGTAACACCGGCATCGGCCCAGATGCCACCAGAACCCTGTTTGCTGACGACTTCAACGCCCTCCTCCAACCCGCCGAAGCCCGCCCGGTCCGTCCGTACAGTGACGCTCTCCCGCCTGATCTGGGATTCGAACGGGCCTCGTTGTTGGTGCAACTCCTCGGACGATGTCGGAATCCGGTGATGGCAGCGCGTCTGGCATGCCTGGCGCACAGCAATCCCGCAGTGCCGATCGACGCGGCGACACGCCATCATCTCGCGCCACTTCTTCACGCGGAGGAATCGCTCCGGCTGCTGGAGCATCTGGCCTCTCAGGGGCTTTCGTCGCCACTGTTGAACCAACTCCTCGAGGTCGTCCGCGGCCTCTCGTTGCGGCGAGTGGAGGCTTCATGAAAGAGTCCTTCGCGGTCACCGTCGTCGTCCCCGTTCGTAATGCCGCCGCCCACCTTCCGGCTGCCCTCGCGAGCATTCTCCCGCAACTGCCGCAGACCGGTGAGATCCTGGTGATCGACGGCGGATCGACCGACGACAGCGTGGCCATCGCCACCGCCCACGGCGCTCGCGTTCTCCACCAGCAGGGGCGGGGACTCGCCGCGGCGCGGAACCAGGCCATCCTCGCCAGCCTGACTCCGTGGATCGCCTTCTGCGACGGTGACGACCGCTGGGCAACCGATTCACTGGCCGTCAGGATGCGGTCCCTGGAGACGAATCCGACAGCCAGGGCCGTCATCGGGCGGGTCGTCCGCGAGCGGCTTCCGGGAACGGAGGCCACGGCTGCCCAGATCGGGCAAGTCGGCCGTCCCGTTCCTGGCTTCACCCCTGGCGCCCTCCTCGTCCGGCGTCAGACTTTCGACACGATCGGGTTCTTCGATGAAACGCTCGCCATTGGCACAGACAGCGACTGGTTCGTGCGGCTTCAGGAGTCGGACCAACCAGTCCTCCAGATCGACGACACCGTGTTGTTCAAGGGAGCCCGCGGCGTTAGTTTGTCTGCGGACGTTGATGCCTACCGCCGCGAATTGCTCACCGTCGCCCGTCGATTCATCGGCAGACGTCGCCGCGACTCCAACCCATGAATCTCCTCCACGTCATTCCGCGATTCATCGGCGGAGGTCCGGAACGGCACCTCCTCGCGCTTGCCGCCGCCTGGCACAAGGCGGACGTCGGCATCCGCCAAAAGGTCGTTGTTCTCGACCCACCGGTGTCGGCACCGCTCCTGATCAAAGCGCGCCGTTTCGGCGTCGAGATCCTGATCAATCCCGATCTCGCCGCGATTCGTGACGCGGTGGCGGCCGCGGATGCCGTGGACATCAACTTCTGGAACCACCCCCGACTCTAAGATCTGCTGCGTCAGGAACTGCCCGCCTCACGCTGGGTCATTACAAGCGCCGTCGCCGGAACCTCTCTGCCGCAGGTTCTGACGGCTGCGGTGGGGGGAATCCCGGACAGGCTCGTGCTCTCGACGGATGCCAGCCTCACAACCGCCGCGGTGCACGAAGCCCGCCTCCGGGGATGCGCCATCGAGTCGATCCCGGCGCTGGCGGATATGTCGCGATTGGAAGGCTTCAGGCCGCGGCCCCATGAGGGGATTCGCGTCGGCTATCTGGGACAGGTCGAGCCGACCAAGATGCATCCCCGGTTTGCCGACCTCTGCCTGGCCGTCGGTGACCGGAACGTCCGGTTCGAAGTGTTCGGTGTGTACCGCCTGCATTTCCTGAGACAAGTTGAAGCGGGTATTCACGCGACCTCCCCCAGGAGTTCGCGACGGTGCTGCGCGGGCGTTCGGTAGCCGATCCGCCCGATGATCCAGTGGTGGTTGAAGCGTTGGGCGAACTCCCGGAGGGCCCGGTGGAGTTCCTCGACGGTGTCGAAGGTCCGGAGCCAGAGGAGCTGTTCCTTGAGGGTTCGGATGAACCGCCCCAACCAGAGTTGGGGGCATCCGTTCCCTTCGGGCTGCCGGACGAAGGACGGGCTGGAGGCGATGCCGACGGTCTTGAGCTCGTCCTGGAAGGCGTGGGAGATGAACTGGCTTCCGTGGTCATGCCGGAGGCTGGTCCCGAGGGCGACGTCAACCTCGTAGCGCCCCTTGGTGGCGTGGATGGCCTGCCGGAGGCACTCGATGGCCTCGAAGCGTGTTCCTCGCAGGGCGGCCCGGGCACCGAGGCACTCTCCGGTGCAGTGGTCGACGACGACGAAGACGGTGGCGTTGCCCTCGGCGGTGAGGCATCCGGTGGCGTCGATGGCCCACATCCGGTCGGGGGTCTCGGTCGTGATGGTGCGATCGTGGGTATCCGGCCCGCGGACGCCGACCGGCCGGTCGCAGGCGAGGAGGCGGTTCTCCCGCATGATCCGGAGGACGCGTCGCATGGAGGTGCGGATGCCGCGCTCGTGGCGGAGCCGCGCCCAGACCTTGCGGTGACCCTCGCCGACGAAGAGGGTGGAGCCGAGCACGGCGCGGATCTGGGCGAGGAGTTCCCCGTCGTCGAGGAAGCCTTTGGGACCGCGTTTGGCATGGGTTGTGGGTCCGTTCTCGATCGCGGCCTTGAACCGCTAGACGGTGGCGCGGGAGATCCGCCACGCGAGGCAGACGCGTTGGATGCCGTAGGTCCGGTTCGCGGAGGGTGACGTCGCGCGGCTCAAACTTCAACGATCGGGCGACGACCTCCGCGGCGGAGGGCGGAGGCCGTCCTCCAGCATGTCGATCTTGCGTTGGAGGAGCTCGATCTGCATGGCCTGGTCGCCGACCTTGGCCTTGAGGTCGTGGATGAAGCCGTCGCGGTGGTCGGGCTCGCGTGACTGGAGTCCGGCCTGCATGGCGGCGAGGGCCTCGTCACGCCATTCGGCGAGACGTCCGGTGGTGACGCCGAGCTCCCGGCTGAGTGCGTCGAGGGTCTCCCCGCGGAGGAGCCGGAGGACGACCTCGGTCTTGCGGCGACTG
>VFZX01000396.1 GCA_016871015.1 Acidobacteriota bacterium
GGTCCGGGTTGTAGGCGCGGTACCCCTTGGGCATAAAACATTATGTACTGGTTTTGTTCTATCCGTTCCCACGATGTTCGGGAATTCTCGGACAGGCTCCTAGCCTTCATTGAGGAAGTGCTGGGCGAAGTCGAACACGAGGAACACTTGGAACAAAGCGGTAGCGCATCCGGGACACTTTCGCGGCAAGTACGCGACCGCCAGGCCAGACGCCCAGACTGCGGAACATCATGAACCACTACACGAATCCCGCCTCCCACCACGGGAATGTTTTCGTCGCGCCAGCCGCGGGCTGGCGGTTGGTGCGAAGTTGGGCGGATAAAAAGGACTGGTTCGCCGTGCAGTACTACGAAGCTGGGGTGTGATGGCGATGGCCGCAACGATCTCCGGGATGGTGTCGCGCCTTGGCGCCGAAATCAGCGCCCTGACGGCCCAGCCACCTGCGCCGCCCTTCCGCTTCAGCAACTACCTGCAAATGCGGCTGCGGCAGGTTGACACCTGTGAACCCACTCCTGCGCCTGCCATTCAGCCTGGGAGTACGGAGCACGCCTCTGCCCTTCCCCTGCGAGTGATCCAGGATTTGCGCGACCGGCTGATGCACAATCCGCGAGTCAGCCTGATTGCCGGCATCTTTCTCTCGCCAACCCAACGCAGCGAGGCGGAGCAAGAGACTTTGGCGCAGTTGAAGCTGGTTTCGCTTGGGGTGGGGCTGGCAGCGGCTGGCCTGGTCTTTTCTCCCCTGGTGTATGCCGGAGTGGCCTGCCTGTCCCCGATGATCATCAACGAATTCCAATGCGCCTACCGTCGTTTGCGGGACGAGAAGCGGGTTCCCGGCGAAGCCCTCTCCTCCGCCCTGGTCATCGGGGCGCTGGCGGGCGGTTATTTTTATACGTTGCTTCTGGGTGGTTGGGCGTTGGTATTTGTCCGATGGCTGGCCATCAAGACGGAGGACCACTCCAAACAAGACATTATCGACCTGTTTGCCCGCCAGACGCGCATGGTTTGGATGCTTGTTGACGGCGTGGAAGTGGAGGTGCCCCTGGACCGGGTAAAGGTGGGCGACCGCATTCAACTCTACGCCGGACAGATGGTGCCCGTTGACGGCATTATCGTGAAAGGATATGCGTCGCTCGATCAACATACCTTGACCGGGGAAGCACACGCGGCTGAGAAGGGGCCCGGCGAGCGCGTGCTGGCAGCGACAATGGTGGTCGCGGGAAACATCTGTGTCCAGGTTGAGAAAGCGGGCGAAGCCACGACGGCCGCGGAGATCGGTCGCATACTTACGGACACGGCCAATTTCAAGGAGGGGTTGGTGTCGCGCGCAACCGCATACAATGACAAGATCGCGCTCCCCTTCCTGCTGCTAAGCGGCGTCACTGTTCCATTGCTGGGCCTGAGCGGATCATTGGCGATCCTGCAAGTCGCGCCCGGATACCGAATGCTCCTCTACGGGCCGATTAGCATGTTGAGTTATCTTCATCTGGCGGCCCGCTCCGGCATCTTGATCAAGGATGGCCGCTCGCTGGAATCGCTACGCGAAGTAGACACGGTGCTGTTTGACAAGACCGGAACCCTGACGCTGGAGCAGCCCCATGTGCAAGCCATCCACGCCTGCGCTGGCCACAGCGAGGAGGAAGTGTTGGCCTTGGCTGCGACCGCGGAGTCGAAACAGAGCCATCCCATCGCCCGCGCGATCCGTGACGCCGCCGCAGCGCGCGGCATCGGGGCTGGTTCGGTCGACGATATCGCGTACGAGATCGGCCTGGGGATCAAGATCCACGTCGACGGGCGCGACGTGCGGATCGGCAGCGCGCGTTACGTTGGGATCCACGGAGCTGTTCTCCCGCCGGAAATTGAAGCGTTGCAGGACAAAGTCCACGCCCAAGGGGACTCCCTCGTGATGGTAGCCGTGAACGAGGCGCTGGCCGGGGCGATTGTGCTGCGGCCGACGATCCGGCCCGAAGCGCGCGCCGTAGTGAGGGAGCTGCGGACCCGCCGGATAAAGCTCTACATCGTCTCGGGCGACCACGAGACGCCAACACGGGGGCTGGCGGAAGAGCTGGGAATGGACGGTTACTTTGCGGCCGTGCTGCCAGACGGGAAGGCACGGCTGGTTACGCAACTGCAGGACATGGGGCGCAAAGTCTGTTTTGTGGGCGACGGCATCAACGACTCCATTGCGCTCAAGAGCGCCCAGGTTTCGGTCTCGCTAAGGGGCGCCGCCACGATCGCAACCGACACGGCGCAGCTCGTGCTCATGGACGGCGACCTGCGGCAGTTGCCCCAAGTCTTCGCGCTGGCCGACCAGTTCGCGGCGAACATGCGCGTCAATTTCCGGGCCGCATCGTGGCCTTGTTACGCGATCCTCGGCGGCGTTTTCCTGCTGGGATGGGGGCTTCCGCTTAGCATGGTCCTTTATCAGGTGTCCGTGCCCTTCGCGCTCCACAACACGTTGCGTCCGTTGCTGGCCGAAAAGCGCGCTTTCGGAATCACAGGGCCCCCTCAGCCGGACGCCGGCAGCCATTCTTCCCGAGAGAAGCTCATCGCATGATGACTGATCACGACACAAACCATCGCGGCGAGACTCTTTTGATCCGGTACGGAACCGGCGATGCGCAGAATGAGGTCCCCAACGCCTATCACAATATGATTGCCAACAGGCTCAACCGGGTCGCCGGCCTCACCTCGCCACGCCGCTTTTCCAACGCGTCAGCCGCGGGCTTCAGCACCCAAGGAATTGTAAAGGGTGAATCAATCACGTGGAGGGTTCATGAACAATTGCCCAACGCAAGCGAACGGGCTCCCACCGTCGGGCCTCGCTACGGCGGCTTGTATGTTCCGGATCGGTAATGGCTCCCTGAGACATTCGACGGCGCAGCCGGCAATCTGAACCATAGGTCGACGCGATGATCTCTTTGCTGCCAAGCCTGCTCCTTGTCGCAATACCGATGGCCCTAGTGCTACTTGGTATGCGGTTCATGAACCGCCGGACCGCGTCCGCCGGGCGGTTCGTGCGGAGGTGGATCGTTAGCGACGCTGTCCTGGCCCTGCTCGTTGCCGCCAGCGCGGTGTTGCTGGGACTTGCGGGCTGGGCTACCTACGAGGACCTGCGGGAGCGGCATGCCATCGTCGCGGTGAGTCCCTCCATGGAGGAGAGCCTCCGGCTGGCGCGGGCATTGCGGGTGGTCACCGAACGCCACCATCCGCGAATCCGGATGACGGTGCTTGCAATGGACGGCGCGGCGGGCAAAACCGGATGGCTGGAGAAGGGCGTGGTTGGGCTGGCGATTACTCCAACGGATCTCCCGCCGGGGCCGAAAACACGAAGGATCACCACCCTTGTCGCCAACTCGCAACCGGCGGTGCTTGTTGCGCGGACTGATGAGGACGAGCGGGTTGTATACGGCGTGACCGAGGTCATGATGGAGCGCCGCGCGGAACTCTTGAGCGCCATGTCTGCCGGTAGTGCCGCGGGACCCGGCGCCAGTATCGTCGCTGCCGGAGCGAAGGCGAACTCAAACATCCCCTTGCACCCCGGCGCTCTGCAGTTCTATGCCCAGACCCCGCTTGTGTGGCGGCACGCCGGCACCATAACGCTCGTCACGGCGGCGCTTGGTTCACTCGGGCTGGTTCGCTGGCGATGGAAACTCCGAACCCAGAGGAATGGCTTAAGCCGGGCGGCGGCGGCATTGGGTGAATGATTCCATGGTGCATGGCAACTCCATCCGCAGGCTTCCGCACCTCCGCGCCCTGGAGGCGGAGTCAATCCATATCTTCCGCGAGGTGGTCGCCGAATTCTCCAAGCCGGTCATGCTCTACTCCGTCGGCAAGGATTCCTCCGTGATGCTGCGCCTTGCCCAGAAGGCTTTCTACCCCGCGCGCATCCCCTTTCCCCTTCTGCACATCGACACGACATACAAGTTCCGCGAGATGATCGAGTTTCGCGACTGGTACCCGAGGTCGATCGGAGCCGATCTGCGCGTCCACACCAACCGCGGAGCCCGCGACGCCGGGGCGAACCCGATCAGCCTGGGAACCGCGAAGTGTTGCGGCCTTCTCAAGACGACGGCGCTGCTCGACGGCCTGAGCCAGGGCGGATTCGACGCGGCCTTTGGTGGCGCGCGGCGGGACGAAGAAAAATCCAGAGCCAAGGAGCGAATCTATTCGTTCCGGGACCGGCTCGGCCAATGGGATCCCAAGAACCAACGTCCGGAACTGTGGAGCCTCTACAATTCCCGCATTGACAAGGGCCAGTCGATCCGCGTGTTTCCGCTGTCGAACTGGACGGAAATCGACGTGTGGCACTATATCCATCTCGAAAAGATCCCCGTGGTGCCGCTCTATTTCGCCAAGCGCCGCGAGATGATCGTGCGCGACGGCGCGCTGATTCCTCCCGAGCACGGTGTCATTCCCCTGCTGCCCGGCGAAAAGCCTCAGCTCGTCATGTGCCGGATGCGGAGCCTGGGATGTACGCCCTGCACAGGTGCCATCCGGTCCACCGCCGATTCGGTGCCCGGGATCATCGAAGAGTTGCTCACCTTCCGCCGGTCCGAACGCGAGAACCGCGTCATCGACCATGACCAGGAGGGCTCGATGGAGTTGAAGAAACGGGAGGGGTACTTCTAGCCATGCTTTTCGCCCAGGACGAAGCGCTCCGAATCGAAGAGTTCCTCGAACGGGAAACCAGCAAGGAGTTGCTGCGCTTCTTCACCGCCGGTTCCGTGGATGACGGAAAATCCACGCTCATCGGACGCTTGCTGTATGATGCCCGCGGGGTCTACGAAGACCAGTTGGCATCCATCCGCAACAGCCGCGTCAACCGGAGTTCCGGGGGCATCGATTTCTCCCTGCTCACCGACGGCTTGCGAGCCGAACGTGAGCAGGGCATCACCATCGACGTCGCCTACCGCTATTTCTCGACACCCCGGCGGAAGTTCATCATCGCCGATACCCCCGGCCATGAGCAATACACGCGCAACATGGCCACCGGGGCCTCCACCGCCGCCCTCGCGATCATCCTGGTTGATGCGCGCCTCGGAGTTCTTCCCCAGACTCGCCGGCACGCGGCCATCGCCAGCCTGCTTGGAATCCCGCGGGTCGTGCTCGCTGTCAACAAGATGGACTTGGTGGGCTACAGTTGGTCCACCTTCGAGAATGTGCGGGCCGCGTTCCTGGATTTCGCCGAATCGCTGGGCTTCGACGACATCCTGCCGATCCCCGTCAGCGCCCTCGAAGGAGTCAACGTCGCGCGTCGCGGTCAGGCGATGCGTTGGTACACGGGGCCAACCTTGCTGGAGCACCTCGAATCGGTTCCAACCGACGAACAGCGCTCGCATGGCGAACTGCGTTTCCCGGTGCAGTACGTCAACCGGCCCGGCCTGCACTTCCGTGGTTACGCCGGCCAGATCGCCAGCGGCACCATGCGGAAGGGCGATCCCGTCCTGGTTCTGCCCTCGGCCAAAACCAGCCGCATCGCGTCGATCACCACGTTCGACGGCGACCTTGATTCGGCTTCAACTCCGATGTCGGTGACCGTCACGCTGGACGACGAGCGTGACATCAGCCGGGGCGACATCCTTGTCCACCCCCACGCGCGGCCCCTGGCTGCCCGGGCATTCGATGCGCATCTGGTCTGGATGGCGGAGGACGCACTCGTCCCGGACCGCTCGCTGCTCATCAAACTGGCCACACAGCAGGTTACCGCGCGCGTCTCGGCGATCCACGGAAAGCTCGTTCTGCAGGACATGGACCATGCGCCCTCAGGCAGCCTCGCCCTCAACGACATCGGCATGGTCCGCATCGAAGCCAGCCGGATCCTCCTGTTCGACCCGTACCGCCTGAACCGATCCACGGGGTCGTTCATCCTCATCGACGCCATCTCCAACGCCACCGTTGCCGCGGGCATGATCCTTTCCGCGGTCGAAGGTACGGTGCCCGAAGGCCCGGTGACCGCCTCGGACCGTCGCCTGCGCAGCGGCCACTCGCCGGCCCTCCTGGCACTGTCCAACCGGGCTCTCGCCCTTCGCCTGGAACGCCGCCTCTTCGACCAGGGATGCTGGGTCTTTGCGAGCGGCAGGCCGGTCCCGGATGTGAGCGTCGCTTGGAACGCCGGTCTCATTCTCATCGCGCCCGAAATCGCAGATCATAGGGCCCGGGACTTGGACGCCCTGCCTCTTCCCAACGACGAGGACGCCGCGCTTGACGCCCTAGTGGCGCACCTCGAGCAAGAGGGCGTTATCGGAGTTACTGCGCGCCTATGACTGCCCTGGCCGGATTCTTCATCGCGGTGATCATTGGACTCACGGGCGTCGGTGGCGGCGTGCTCACCGCTCCCGTGCTCTTGCTGTTTCTGGGGATGTCGGCGCCCCAAGCCGTGGGCACCGCCCTCGTTTTCGTCGCGGTGGTTAAGCTCTTCGCCGCGCCCATGTTCATCCTTCGCTGCGACGTCAACTACCGCGTGCTGGCTTTGCTGCTCGTGGGCGGAGTTCCCGGCGCTGTCGTTGGATCGCTCATCATGACGCACATGTCGTCCCGCGGCCTGGAGGGGCTAATGCTCATCCTGCTCGGCCTCACAATCATCCCGTCGGCCGCCGCCACCTTCCTGCGCCGGCGCAACGGGCTCGCCGGCGCGAACAAGGTTTGGCGCCTCCCGTTTGTCAGCTTTCCCATCGGTGTCGAAGTCGGCTTCTCGAGCGCCGGAGCCGGGGCCTTGGGTTCCCTGGCCCTCATGCACTGGACGACCCTGCGCGCCTCGGAGATTGTCGGGACCGACCTGCTGTTCGGCTTGGCGCTCTCGCTGTCCGGCGGAGCCATGCACTTGAGTCAGGGTAGCGTCGATGGTTCCGTGTTGCGATCGCTCCTGGTGGGTGGCATTCCCGGTGTAATCTTTGGGGCCTGCCTAACCAGAATCGTGCCGGGCCGCGCCCTTCGAACGGCGCTCTCGGTCTGGCTGATTTGGCTGGGCGCGAGTTTGTTCTACCGGGGATTTGCGTCCCTCGCTTTCTGAGTCTGACGATTGGAGTTCGGTGCGATCCCTTGTGCATGGATTGAAGCGGGCAGCGAAGCGGCTGCAGTGTGGAGCGGGCTCCATCGCGGAGATCGTTGCCCACACGATCCCTTGTGACCCGCGCGGCCGCGAAGCAGAGGACTCGGCGTGATTTTCTT
>VFZX01000397.1 GCA_016871015.1 Acidobacteriota bacterium
TGACTGCTTATCAACGATGGTGCCGCATCTTGCGCTCGATCTTCCAGCAATTCGCCAAGATCCCCCTCGATCCGCCTGCTCCAGTGCCCCTTCCAGCCGCTTCCAACTGCCGGATTTAGGTTAATGCGGCTCCTTTCTGGGTCAACAACCAGGACATTGTCTACTACGGTTACCGTTTCGGCGAGATGCAACTCCTGCGACTGAACGTGGACCAGGGGGGCGAGCCGCTTCCAGTCCCCGGAGGCACTGCGGCGCTTCAACCCACTTACTCGGCGCGCACCCGGCGGCTTGCTTTCACGATAAACCGCCCCAATTCCGACCTTTGGTTCGTCCCACTTGCGTCTCCCGGAACGTCCGCGGGCGGAGAGTACGAGTTCGCTCCGTCATCGCGCCAGGAAGCAGCGCCGGTGTTTTCTCCCGATGGGCGGATGGTGGCGCACACATCGGCACGGGCGGGATATCCGAACGTTTGGGTGTGCGAAGTGGGCTCGGCCCGATCGTGCCGGCAGGTGACACACTTCGAGTCGTCTATGGCGGGCCCGTCGTCATGGTCGCCGGACAGCCGCCGATTGGTACTGGGGTCGAACCACGCGGGGAATTTCGATTTGTACATGGTGGACGTTGACGACGGCAGTAAGCCGCGGCTGTTCCTGGGAGGTCCGGCCGACGAGTCGTTTCCGTTCTGGTCACGGGACGGACGCTGGATCTATTTCGCCTCGAACCGAAGCGGGCGCTTCGAGGTGTGGCGGGCGGCCGCGGAGGGGGGCGGCCCGGCGCAGGTGACGAAGGATGGGGGATATCTCGCCACCGAGTCTTTTGACGCGAAGTGGCTCTATTACACCAGGAACAACAACTCGGTTACCTCCCTGTGGCGGCGGGCGTTGACCGGTGCGCCGGACGATGAACAGATATCGGATCAGATCGGCAGGTTTTACGCGGTGGGACGATCCGGGGTGTACACTCTGCGCCGCCGGCAGATTTGGTTTTGGGACGCGTCCACGGGCCGGGAGCGCCTCGTCGTGGCGCTCCCCCACCCGACACTGCTGGGGCTCGCGGTCAGTCCCGACGAGCGGTTGTTGAGCGTGCCGCTGACCAAGCCGGTGGGCCAGGACATTATGATGATCGAGAACTACCGTTAAGCCGTGGGCACGCAGTTCAGAACCGGAACCGGCCGGCAGGACCGCCTCCCAGGTCGAACCATCCTAGCTGACCGGGCTGCCAATTCCCTCCCTCCTGGAACTTGGTCCGGAGGTGGTTGTTGGAGTCCAGACAGAAGACGTCGATTCTGTTGGCGCCCCAGGAAGCAGACTCCGGCTCGCTGTGGAACACGATTCCCTCGCTGATCGTTTCGAAGTTTGGGTGAAGCGGTCTCCAGACGGCGCCGTTCCATTCGACGTGCTGCATCGCGCCTTCGGGATCAACGACGAAGATATCCAGGTGACCTGGCCCCCAAGCCCGAACCGCTGGAGATGAAGCGCAGCGGCCCCACGCGGTGCCACCGGACCAAGCCCGACCGTCATGCGCACTGTGGCTTAGGATGCCCGCGCCGCTCACCGCGAATAGATCGATCCGGTTCGGAGCCCAGGAGACGGCTGCGGGTCTGTAGGGAAAGTTGGTTCCCCGGGCCTGCTCCTTCTTCCAGTCGCCGTCGAAACCCACGTGGCGAATCTGATTGCCTTGGGTAGCAGCGAAGATATCCAGTCTGACCGGTCCCCAAGAACCAGCGGCGGGTTCGCTCAGTAATCCCCGGTCCAGCACCTCCCAGCTTCGCCAGGTGCCATCAAACCAAAGATGAAGCAGTTCCCCTCTGGCATCGGTGGCAAATACGTCCAGACGGCCGGGTCCCCAGGCGACGGCTCCAGGAGATCCGGCAAACTGCCGGTCTCCGAGGTCCTCCCAAGGCCCCCATCCGTCTTGAAACCACTTGTGGTACATTCTGCCATCGGTACCTACGGCGAAGATGTCCAGCCGACCAGATCCCCAGGCTACCGGCCGGTGCGCTGCGGAACTGACCGCCGAGGGGCTCCCAGTGTTTCCAAACGCCCTCGTCGTGCCAGTTATGATACATCGAATTGTCGATGCCGACGCAAAACACATCCAGCCGCCGGGGTGCCCAAGATACGGCGGAAATCGCTTTTCTCATCGAAATCATTGCGAGGTTTCTCCCTTCAATATTGGTTTCACCCCGGGATCAGGGCTCCTCCTGGCGCACGAAGTCCGACTTCACGATCGAGATCAGCCCGATGTCCTGGCCATTGGCGGCTAAGATCGAACCGCTGATCGCGGCGCCGGTCCGGCGGTTGGTCATTGTAAAGTGGAAGACTTCCCGGGTAGGCGGAACCACCTGCGGTTCGCCGTCAATGGGAATGACAGTAAAGGTGGCCGTGCCGACGCCCTCGGAATTGATCGTATACGTGCCCGTGGCGGTTTCGCGCACCACCTGGCCGGCGACGTTCAGGATCCGGGTGCCTTTGGTGACCTTCCCTTCGCCGTCTAGAGTAAAGACTCCGACAGCGGCTACCGGAATGGGAGTGTTGGTTGCGATGCGGACCAGAGTTCCCTGGAAGCTGAACGCGTAGGTCCCGCGAAGGTCGCGGACGGTGAATCCGGGCTGGGCGAATACGCCGGCCGCGAGGGTCATCGACAGTGTGATCAGTCTGACAAACGAGTGTTTGAAAAGCATGTTGCGATGATGCGGCCGATCGCCCGGCCGGGCAAGCGCAATTAGCTGACAACAAAGGGAGTGTCGCCTGTTGGCGTACCTCAATGGCCTCCGGAGGCGGGCGAGGCTACAGCGGGGTCTTCAGCATGACGTTGAGAATGGCGTCCGATCCCGCGGCGGCATGGAAGCGAATGTGGAGATTGCGGCGGCCGGCGTCGTAGCGCGCGGCGCCCGGTTCGAGCTGGACACCCTTCGGAGTGACTTCCGTGAAGTCGGTCACATTGTGGACGATCCACTCGTAATCGCGGGTGATTACGGGCTCCATTTCCAGCCGCAGGAACTCGCCCGCAGGTCCGGCATGTGCTTTGCTGTACGTCTTGGGGCCCTCCTCGGCGATGAAGAACTCGCCGCCCAGGCGGGGGAAGTAGTGCAACTCCATCACCTTGCCGGACAGCAGCGGCAGGATCGAGCCGTTGCGGGCATAGACGGTCACGCCCGGGATGTCCAGGAACCGCCGGCCGGGATGGGCGACGTTGGTGTTCAGGTCGGTCCAGATGCCGCGAGGCAGGTACGCACGCGGACCCGCGGCAACCATCACCTCGTCGCCCAACTGGTACTGATCCTGGATCTTGCACGCCTCCTCGTCCTTGGTGTACTCGAATCCGAGGGCGCGCGCGACGGGCACTCCGAGATCGCGGGCCTCCCAATAATAGGTCAGCAGATAGTGCGACCAGCGCTGGCGCATCGAGGCGATGTCCGGGTCCGGTCGGGACTGGTGTATCACGGGCAGCCACGGCGCCAGCGGGCGAAGCGGCGCTGACACGCCAAACACCGGCGCCACGACCGCGGAGTAGGACCCTTGCGCCAACTGCGCGGCGGCATCACGTGGATCCCGGGCCTTGGCTGCTGTCGCGAATGCCGGGGCAGCGGGATGAATGCCGGTGTCGCGAAGGGTCACCGTGCCGATCCCGCCGGAGTTGCCGCGGTGCTCCTCAAGGATCGACTTGGCCAGAGGGCCGTAGTACACGAGGAACTCCCGGCGCGACGGAGATCCACCGCTAATCCGGACGCGCGTGCGAAGGTCGAATTCGAATGGACCCGTGCCAGGCACGAAGAGCCCAAATCCCGAATTGGAGATCAGCAGCGCACGGTTCGTCTGGTGCACAGCGCCGCGCAGGTTCAGATCCTGGCCCGGGCGGATGCCGAGCCCATAGAGCCGCTCGGTTGGCTTGGGGTTCCATTCGAGGATCCCGGTGCCAGGGATCTCCTCGAACAGCGCCTCGCGGTACGACGTCGTTACGTTGAGGAGTCCGCGCTCGCGCTCGACCTTGATCGTCACGTATTCACCGGCCAGCTCAATCGCGCGCGCCGTCTTCTTGACCGTGACCGCGATCCTGGTCTGCACACCTGGGAGCGTGGGGCAAGCGCTCGATTCGCAACGCTGCACACGGAACGTCGAGTTGCTCAAGAACTCGATCTCCATTCCGCCGCGGCGCATCTCGAAGACGGCCGTGTTGTGGCGCAAGGCCACGTCGCGGACCTGGCCCTGCAGCAAGGCCGCGAGCGAGCCGAGCGCGGGAAGAATGAGCCTAGACAATGCGGACCGGCTCTCGCTGAATCTCACCCGTGACAATGGCGCGATCCTCCCCGACGTACATGTTCACCTCACTGCGGATCCCGATGGAGTCGAGATAGATTCCAGGCTCGATCGAGAAGCAGGTGCGGGCGATGACCGGACGTTCGTCGTGGGTTTCGAGGTTGTCCATGTTGGCGCCCGTTCCATGGACGTCGCGCCCGATGCTGTGTCCGGTGCGGTGGACAAAGGCATCGCCGAATCCGCGCTCGCGGATGTAGCCGCGGGCCGCGTCGTCGACCTCGAATCCGGCCAGCGGCTGGCCAGCGGCCACCGCCAATTGCACACGCTCGATCGCTGCGTCACGGGCGCCGACCACCACGCCGAAGACGTTGGCGAATTGCTCCGGAACCGGGTCCAGCGTGTGCCCGGTCCAGGTGATGTCGTAGTAGACGCTGCCGGGCACATCGGCCAGCCGCGCCCACATATCGAGCAGGACCATGGCGCCCCGGCGGATCTCCTTGTGCACCGCGGCGGTAGGTTCATAGTGCGGATTGGCCGCGTTCTCATTCACACCGACGATCGGGCCGTGATCGGTGAACAGGCCCTCGCGCTCGAACGAGCTGAGGATCCAGTTCTTGATATCGAACTCGGTGCACGGGACGCCGGCACGCAGCCGGGCCGCGATCTCCGCGAACGCACCATGGCGCACGCGGTCCACACGCCGTCCGGCTTCGAGGTGCGATTCAAGCTGCGCGTCTGACCAGCGGGCTTCGAAGTATTGGATCAGCCCGGCCGAGCTCACGACCTCAATTCCCATCGCACGGATCCGCTCGATGGTACCGCCATCCACTAAGTCGACATAGGGAACGGAGTTCGCCGGCGAATACTGCATGGCGACGCGGCGGCATCCGCGGAGGAGGTTCTCGAGTCCCTGTTGTTGAAGCTGCCAGCTCGCGTAGGCGGTCTTGACGCCGGGGAGCGGGTCGAGCATGCCCGCCTCGATCCGGTGGACCAGACCGGCGGGTTCACCCGTGGCGGGAATCAGGTAGTACCAGCGGCGCGTGACGTGCCGGACCGGTTTGAATCCGAGGATCCGGTAAGCAAGCGGGTCGCGCTCGTGATGGTCGTAGAACAGCCAGCCGTCGAGATTGGCGTCGCGCAGGGCGGATTGAATCGCGGATAGGTCCATGGTCAGGCGAAGAACTTCTCCACTTTAGCTGGGTCGGGAGGCGGTGTGAGCAGGCTGACACCGATGAGTCCGGTGAGCGAGGCGGCGACGGCGGGGTAGACAGCGTCCAGGCTGCTGATCGCGGCGAGCTGCCAGCCGATGGTGACGACGGTTCCAAGAACGATCGAGGTGATGGCGCCCTGGGTGGTAGCGCGGCGCCAGAAGAAGACCGCAAGGACGGCGGGGGTGACGGCGGCGCCGTAGATGGTATAGGCGTAGAGCGCTGCCTGGAGGATCGACTCGAAGTGGGAGGCCTGGAGCAGCGCGAACAGTCCAAGGACGAGGATCACGGCGCGGGAAATCGTAAGGCTCTTCTTTTCCGGCGCGTCGGGCTCGATGAAGCGCAAGTAAATATCGTGAATAATATTAGTAGCGGGTGAGAAGAGATAATTATTTGCCGTGGAGATTACCTTGGCGAAGATACCACCGAGCAGCAGCGCGCCGACCAGGGGAGGCAGTCCGAGCTTGGCCGAAGTGGGCAGGATCTCGCGCGGATTGTCGATGCGGAACTTCGAGGATCCGATCACGGAGACGGTCACCAGCAGCGTCTCGAGCAGCAGGGTCCCCACGATCCAGCCGGCGACGGCGCGGTTGGCGTCGCGCTCGCTGCGGGCGGAGAAGAACTTCTGGTACATGCCCTGGTTGCCGATGAGGAGCAGCATGGTTGGCAACAGCTTCCCGAAGGCCTCCGAGACGGTTTGTGGTCCAAAGAGCGTGAAGTGATCGGCAGGCAGCGCGGTGGTGACGTGAGTCCACCCACCGACTCCGTTGAGCAGCAGCGGGACGGCGATGATGACGATGCCGGTCACGAGGCACCCGATCACGACGTCGAGGTAGGCGACCGAGGCCATGCCGGCGGCAGCGGTGAACAGGATCACGAATCCGGCGATGATGTACATGCCGTTGGTCCGGCTGAGCTCGGGGAAGATGAGATGGAGGATATCGCCTCCGCCTTTGAATTGATAGGACGTGATCACCGTGTAAGAGAGGACGATGGCGATGGTGCCCATGACGCGGGCGACGACGTTGTAGCGGCTCTCGAGCAGGTCGGGCACGGTGAACTGGGCAAAGCGCCGGGCCTTGGCGGCGATGAGGGCGATGACCACGAGTCCGCACCAGCCGCCGGCGGGCTGCCAGAGGGCGGAGAATCCGTTGCGGTAGGCGTTCTCGCCGCCGGCGAACAGGCTGCCCGCGCCGATCCAGGAGGAGAGCAGGGTGAACACCAGCACCGTCCAGGGGAGCTTCTGCCCGGCGAGCATGAAGTCCTTGCGGCTGCGGATGCCCAGTGTCTTTTGGATGGTGACGCCTAACAGCACCAGGACCACCAGGGCGAGAACGGCGGCGTAGAGCATGGGGGTTTGCGCCAGTATACCGCGGTGGAGAGCGCCGCCTCCACCCCGGATGGACGGTGGTTCACTGCGGGCAAGGGGGGGCGGCGGAATCGAGGGGCATGGCCGGGGAGGCGCTCCCTGTGTTTTCAACAACTTCCTGGGTTCGATTTGCAAAATCGCATTGTGTCATTGTGATTCTCCCCTTGGCTGTTGGCGGTATGGACCGTGGAGGTCCACCCGGTGATCCAACTGAGAATGGCTAGGGCCTTAGGAATTGACCTGCGTAGGCGGGTGATTGCGGCGCGTCAAGATGGGGATACGGTTGAGGAGACGGCCGAGCGGTTCAGTGTGAGCATGTCGTGGGTGT
>VFZX01000398.1 GCA_016871015.1 Acidobacteriota bacterium
GAATTCAATGAGACATGTTGGATATCGTGACGCACGCGTGTCACTAGGATTTCGCGACGACGCATCCCGCTCCCAATAGAATCAACGACCTGCCGCGACTCTCCGCTGCCAACTGTAGAAGACGGGTCTGGCGTTCGCGGCCACGGCGCCAACTGTTCGTCGCGCAGCTTCAGGTCGCCGTTGTCGAACGGATGCTCGGGAAGGAAGTTCGGTGGGAGCTTGATCCGGTCTGGCGGATACATGCGGTTGAACTCTTCGGGTGCCGTGCGCGGATCGTGAGGAGCGGTGTAGGCGACGTAGGCGAAGAACGGATCCGGGCCCTTGTGTTGTTCCAGGAACGCGAGCGCGGCATCCGTGAACAGTTCGCTCGAGAACTTCGAGCCAACCGTTCGCGACTCCCGTGGATACCGGCCGGAGGGATCAAACTGCGCTACCGGGACCCTGTCATGGTCCGACATCCCGCCATAGAAGATCTGCGCGCCGTGCTTGAAGCTCCGCGCGTAGAGACGTTCGCCGTTGTGCCATTTGCCGGTCCCAAACGTCGAGTAGCCCGCCTTGCCGAACGTTTCCGGCAGGGTGGGATACGGACACTCGCCCATCCGGCCTCCGGCGGGTGCGGTCAGGTCGCGCGGGAGCTTGAGGTACGGGCGTCCGGTCATCAGCGCGGCCCGGCTGGGCATGCACACGGCACCCTGATTTCCGCCCATGATGAACGCGCGGCGGAAGGCGGTTCCGCGGCCTACCAGGCGGTCGAGATTCGGCGTCCGGATCGCGGAGTTGCCGAGCGCGGCGATCGTGTCCCACCGCTGGTCGTCCGCGAGGAGAAAGAGTACGTTTGGACGCTTGGGGGAAGCGGCTTGCGCGGCCGCCCCGGAAAGGAGACTTCGGCGGGTGATCAACACCCCGAAATTCTACTACGTGCGCCCGGCGGTGACCCGTTCGCGTGCCGCGCGCCTGTCTTCAGACAGGAGCTGATGGACCAGGCGGCCGAGACTGGTCAAATCGAGCAAAGAGTGTTCCAAATGGAGCCCGACCGAGAACCGGTCTCCTTCCCTTGCGCAGTACTTGACCTCGCCCAGCACCATCGCGTCCCGGCCGTCGAGACGCAAGTCGACTTCGACCGCCGTGTCAAGAGCCACCGGCTCATCCGTATACAACTGCATTCCACGCCCCGAAAAGTTGGTCATGGATGCCTGGATCCGGCGGGTGCCGGCGGGAGTCTCACCGAGCAGCTTCAACTCGACGGGCTGATTGGCGGCGACTCGTTTTTCGGTGCGGCGTTCCATTCATGCAAGTGATCGGAAGCCCCTTCCCTTGCCCGTAGCCAAGGCGATCTCCAAAATCACTCTAGACTCTGACCGGACCTAGGGCTAGTTCCAATAGCTTAGTGCCCACAGGCAGATCCCGATCCCCGCCACCAGGGCCATCTCGGCCCAATGACGCCATTCCCAGCGGTCCTTGCTCCGGGCCGGGGCACCGGGCTCCACCTGGAGGGAGCGCAGGATCTCCTTGCGCCCGTTTTCATCCGCAATCAAAATGGTGACGGCTTCCGGGCTTGAAGTCGCCTTCACGAGCCGCCGGCGCAACTCAGGGGGAACTTCGCCGACCGAGCGGAACACGGAAGTCCCGTCGCCCGCGGCGACGATTACGGTGGAGGTCTTGTGAATCAGCCGTTCCATTCGATTACACTTGATTGGCGGCGGCCGGCAGCTGCGTCTCTTCGGCGTGGTCGAGGACCACCTGAATGAAACCGAGCGCGGCTTTCGACAGCGCCTTGTCCTTCCTATATATCAGACCCACGGACCGGACCATTGGTTCCGGTCCCAGCGGAACCGCGGCCAACGTTCCAGCACGAGTCTCTTCGGCACAATGCGATGAAGCGAGAAACGATACTCCAAGGCCGGCCATGACGAACCGCTTGATCATCTCGGTGGCATCGAGTTCCATTGAGATGTGGAGGTCGGGCTCGACGACATCCAGCCACGCGCCGAGCCGCGACCGGGTTGTCCCGGACTTCGGCATCAGGATCTGGTGGCCCAGCAGGTCGCGTGGGAGGATCACATCCTTTTTCGCCAACGGGTGCCCGGGTGGGGCCAGCAACCGGATATCGTCCGTTGAGAAACGTACGGCGCTCAGCCGCCGGTCGGTGACCGGAAGCTGGGCGATTCCGAAGTCGGCTTGATTCTCGGCCACCGCTTCGGCGATCCGGTTTCCGTAGGTCCGTTCCACCTGTAGCTGAATGTTCGGGAACAGCTCTTTGTATTCCGAGAACACGCCTGGAAGCAGATAAATGCACGTCGCCTCGTTGGCGGCGATCACCAGTTCCCCCCGCGGCACCCGGTCGAGCTCGTTGATTGCGTTCTTGGCCTGCTTGCGCAGCTCGAGCATCTGTTCGGCGTACTCGGCGAAAATGCGCCCGGCGGGGGTCAACGCAATCCGCGTTCCCAGCCGGTCGAACAGGGTCGTGTTCAGTTCCTGCTCCAGTTGCCGGACCTGGGCGCTGATCGCTGGCTGGGTGCGGAAACACGTCTGGGCGGCTTTTGAAAAGCTTTTCAACCGCACAATTTCGAGAAACGTATGAAGCTGGTCGAGGTCCATCGCATCGGCCCCGGTCCGGGGCGAGCCGCCGGGAGGCAGGCTTGCAGTTCCAGTGTATGGAATTATAACATCGGAACTGCATGCGCTCTCTCAATGGTTCTATCGGTCTGTTGTTGGCTTTTGCTGTACTCGGATCGGCCCAATCGCCGAATCCGGCTCCGGCCGCGAAAGTGGAGTACGGCCGCTACCTGTCGGAGGAGGTGGCCAAGTGCACCGGCTGCCACACTCCCAACGATGAAAAAGGCGCCTTGGACCGCGCCAAGCTCATGAAGGGCAAGGTCATGGAGTACGCCCCCATCGAGCCGATCAAGGACTGGCACAAGACCTCGCCCGACATCACCCCCTCCGGCCGCCTTTGGACCCGTTGGGGCGGGGAAAAGGCTCTGGTCAAGTACCTCACCACCGGACTGACACCCAAAGGCACCCTGGCCGGTCCACCGATGCCGACGTACAAGATGAGCCAGCAGGACGCCGAGGCAATCGTCGAGTACCTGAAGACTCTGAAGTAGCGCAGTGCGGTGGCTGCTGGCACTTCCGCTGCCGGTCTGGGCCTTGGGTCCAGGGAACCTGCTCGTGGTGGTGAACCGGAACTCGGCCGCCTCGAGCGAAATCGCCAGCTACTACACGCGGGCCCGCCGGATCCCGGCTGCCAACCATTGCACGATCGGGGCGCCGCTGACGGAGTGGGTTGCCCGTGCGGTTTACGAGAAGGAAATCGAAGCTCCCGTCCGCCGCTGCATCGCGGCACGGCCGCCGGGTGCGGATCCGATTCTGGTGCTGGTGACGACCCAAGGCGTGCCGCTAGCCGTCGAGGGGACTCCGTCTCTCAACGACGGTCCGGAGTCCGAGCGGGCATCGGTCGACTCCGAGCTGGCGGCGAGCTTCAAGCGGCCCGCCTCATTGAAGGGAAACCATCCGAATCCGTTTTTCGGCAAGGTCCAGTCCACTTTCGATCAGCGCCCCTTTCCGATGTACCTGGTTGCCCGGCTGGCTGCCTACGACGTTGCGGGCGTGAAGAAGATGATCGACCGGTCAATCGCTGCTTCCAATCGCGGGACCTTCGTGTTTGACCTGCACGAGCCGCCACCAGGCAACATGGCGGACGGATGGCTGGTCTCGGCGGCTGCGCAACTTCCCCGTGCG
The DNA here is from genome assembly GCA_016871015.1 of Acidobacteriota bacterium. Taxonomy (GTDB): domain Bacteria; phylum Acidobacteriota; class Terriglobia; order Bryobacterales; family Bryobacteraceae; genus SYLY01. The sequence goes on from VFZX01000398.1 coordinate 3,742, forward strand.
CGGGTGAAGATCGATTCCACCACCGAGGTCTTGTACGGCGAGAAGGACGTTATCGGATACGCCTCATGGGGCTCAAACGACAAGGCGCGCAAGAAGCGGTGGTCCTCATTCCGCTTCCTTCCCGGCGCGGTGGTCACCGAATTCGTGTCCACCAATCTGCGGACGCTGGAGCGTCCTCCAGCGAACTGGAACATCGGCACATGGGCGGACCGGCAGGGGTACTTCGCACGGAGTCCGCAGAGCATGGCGCCGGATTATCTGGAGGAAGGGGCATCGGCGGTGACCGGACATGTCGCCGAGCCGTTTCTGACGTACGCTCCACGGCCGGACTACCTGTTTCCCGCCTACCACTCGGGGCGGACGCTGGCGGAGAGCTATTGGACGTCGGTCCCGGCACTCAGTTGGATGAACGTGCTCCTCGGGGATCCCCTGATGCGGTTAGAACCGGCCCGCGCTATACTAGGGAAGTTTGCTCGCCCTGCCAGACGGGTGAAGCTGCTACTTTTCCCGCTGCCTTTGGCCGATGCGAAAAGTAGCGGCTTGTTGCGCGCTCCAGAATTTTCGCAACCCGACTATGCCTACCCTGCTGGCCATCCTATTGACGTTTTTGATCCTTGCGGCTCCGTCGTTCGGTGCGCGCGTGACAGGTCCGTCTTCCAAGCAGAAGGCGGTGGCGAAGAAGACTGGGTCGGCCCGCCGGAAACCGGTGCGGCGGGCCGTGGTGAATCCGTGGAAGGAGCCCACCTATGCGGATTCGACCGAGGGCGACGGCATCGACGGCGACGACCTGGTGGTGCGCAAGGCGGCCGTGGAGGCTCTCGGGCCATTGAACGGTTCGGTGGTGGTGGTGGATGCGGGAACCGGCCGCGTGTTGACGGTCGTGAACCAGAAGCTCGCCTACAAGCCCGGGTTCACACCGTGCTCGACGATCAAGACCTTCGTCGGCCTGGGAGGGTTGAACGAAGGGCTCATCGAGCGTGAAACCGTGGTCCGCATCAACTCCCGAACGGAGTACAACCTGACGGAGGCGCTGGCCAAGTCGGACAACCCCTACTTCGCGATCCTGGGACAACGTCTCGGCTTCGACCGGGTGTCCTACTACGCCCGGCTGTTCGGGCTGGGAGAGCGGGCGGCGCTGAATCTCGACGGCGAACGTCCGGGTTCCCTCCCGAAGGCGCCTCCGGCGAATGGCGGAGTCGGGATGATGTCGAGCTTTGGGGAGGGCATCAAGCTCACGCCGCTACAGCTTGCTTCGGCAATGGCTGCGATTGCCAACGGCGGTACACTGCACTATTTGCAGTATCCGCAGTCCCAGGAGGAGGTGGACCGCTTTGTGCCGCGGGTCAAGCGGAAGCTGGATGTCGCCACTCTGATCCCCGAGGTCAAGCCCGGCTTGGACGGGGCCGTGGATTGGGGAACCGCCCGCCGCGCAAGCTGGAGCCAGGAAGAGAATGTCCTTGGCAAGACCGGAACCTGCACGGATCAGTGGTCGCCCACACACCTCGGCTGGTTTGGCTCGTTCAACGAGTCGGAGCGGAACCGGGTCGCGATCGCGGTGCTTCTCACGGGAGGCAAGCCGATTAACGGGCCGGTGGCATCCGGTGTCGCGGGACAGGTCTACCGCACGCTCACCGCGGAGGGCTATTTCAAGCAGGACCGCGGCATTTCACCGGTGGCGCTGATGAGTCCGCGTCCCTGCTGCTTATAGGCTCCGCCGCGGCCCGTCCGCTTCTTACTGGTCACCGTTGACCAACAGGCTGGTGCTGCTCGCCTCGGGGACGCCGGTGCCCCAGATGAGATTCGTGCCCCAGAGGAGGTTGGTCCCCCACACGAAGTTGGTGCCCCAGACCATATTGCTGCCCCAGACGAGATTCGTGCCCCAGAGGATGTTGCTCCCCCACAGAAGATTCGTTCCCGAGACGATCGCCGCCGCGCCGTTGGCTCCAATCGTTACCGCCGGGGAAAGCGCGGGCAGGTTCGCCACGTCGGTGTTGGCGAGCGCCGCCGCGATGTCCAGGTAGCCAGCGCCGACGGTAAAGATGTCGTGGTAGGACACGTAGGTGACGCCGGTCACGGGATCCACCGACGTGCTGCTCGCCGGAAAACTCTTGGTCGCGGTCTTCATGAGCCGGGCCTTCACCGTGTCCGGTGTCAGCGAAGGATATTTTTGGAGCATCAGGGCAACCGCGGCAGTGACCTGGGGGGCCGCCATGCTTGTCCCGCTCAGGCGGTAGTACTTGTCCGATAGGCTTGAACCTCCTCCAACCTTGTACACGGAAAATGGCACCCGGTTGACGTTGGTGGAATTGTAGATGGTCGTGTTTCCGGCGAGAAGCGAGATCAGCCGGTTGCCAGGGGCAACCAGGTCCGGCTTCACCACCCGGTCGATCGCGGTCGGGCCTTTTGAGCTGTAGCTGGTAATCCGGTCATCGGACCGCGAAGCCGTGTGGTTCGTGTTCGTCGCGCCCACCGTGATCACCCAGGGCGAGTTGCCGGGAGCGGTGATCGTGCCGTATCCCTGATTGCCGAAGGTATTGTCGCGGCCGTGGTTTCCCGCCGCCACGACCATGACGATTCCCGCCTTCCATGCGGCCTCGACAGCCAGGCACAACGGGTCGTTCTTGTAGCTGGCCGTGAACGGGCGTCCGACCGAGAGATTGATCACGCGGATATTGTAGACCGGCTTCAGTTGGATCGCCCGGTTGATCGCCGCGATTACCGCCGCATCGGTGCCCTTCCCGTTGTGGTCAAGGACTCTCAGGTTCAACAGGCGTACGTTGGGCGCGGCCCCGCCAAACCGGTACGTGTAGCCGTTCCCGTTCGACTCCTTGCCGTTTCCAGCGATGATCCCCGCCACATGGGTGCCGTGTCCATACTGGTCTTTTCCGTCGCCGCCGATGAAGTCCTGAACATAATGAACCCTCGAGTTGCCCATTTGCTTGCCAGTCAAGTCGGCGTGGTCGAAGATCCCGCTGTCGATGACAGCCACTCCAATCCCGTTTCCGGTCAGGTTCTGAGAAGCCGCCTGCTGCGCGCCCGTTGTTTCCCACGCGAAGTCGAGCGCGGCCGCCTCCACAACCTGATTGGGAGTGACGGACCGGACTCCGCGCGTCCGGCGGACCTGCTCCATGGCCGGCGCCGGAATCCGGTAAACGCCCGTTGAGACGGCGTTGTACTCGTTGATCACGCGCGCACCCAGCCGCTGCAATGAAATTCGCGCGCGGCCCATTTCGCCCGGTTCGAATGCCACGATCGTTTCCGCGGAGTTTGCCTGTGCCACTGCGACTAGCCCAAGTTCGTCACTGGACCATCGATTTCAGCGATTTTCGAGGTTTCAGTCAAGACAAGCGCCGTGTTTTCAGTACGCGTGTCCGGAGAACACGATGTAGTGTAGA
>VFZX01000399.1 GCA_016871015.1 Acidobacteriota bacterium
CCGCGCGCGAAGGCCAAATGTTCCCGCCCATTCCCATGGAGCGGACCAGCGTGACCGGATTGCGGAACGTGAACGGCGCACTCTCCATGGCACGCAATGAACCCGACACCGGGCAGGCATCCTTCTCAATCGTCATCGGTGATCAGCCGGAGATGGATTTCGGCGGCAAGCGCAATCCCGACGGCCACGGCTTTGCGGTTTTTGGCCGGGTGGCGGATGGCTGGGACGTGGTGAAGAAGATCCACCAGTCGCACACTGGAGCGGACGGCGATTACAAGACAGAAACCCTCGACCCGCCGATCAAGATTCTACGGGCGTATCGGAAGCCATGAAAGAAACCGACCAACCTGGGAATGGAAAAACCCCTTGCTGCGCAAAGAACACCGCTCGAATCTCTGCTTGTGAATTCTCCAAAACGCAAATTGGCCCCTGCACTCTCACGCTGAAGCTGCGGGAGACGGCGCAGGAGAGAACCATCACCTACCTCAAGGAGGCCAGATGGAGTCAGGACACGCTTCTGCTCGGGGCCAACGGCCTCGCCGCGCTGACCTTTTGCGATGTGGAAATTGCCGCACACCGCTGATGGGGCATTGCGCCGCGAAGGCATGCTTGGTTGTGCGAGTTTTCACGTCGGAGCGAAATTATTATGCAAGACGCGGGAGGAGGCGACAGGATAGATTCGCGCCATGAAAACTACTGGTCGGCCCGTGCTCGCGGCGAGCCGGGCCTCCAGGCACTACGACTCGAGATTCGAATGACCTTCATGCGGTTTATCCAACTCAGCTCTGCTGCATCGCGGGGCACCGCAAGGCTCCGTGTGACGGGGATTCTCTCGCGGTTCGCCCTCGGCGTCATGCTCCACTTCGGTGCCGCTTCGGCTGGATACGCGGAGGCGATCGTGGCCGGTGTGGCTTCCAGCCAGATCGATCCGGAGTTGAAGGGACAGGTGTTGATCGAGGAGTTGAACTGCGCGGCTTGTCATGCCGGCGACACTTCGTTCAAAGCGCGTTCAAAGAAAGCCCCCCGGCTGGCGGAAGTCGGTTCGCGAGTGAACCCGAGTTATCTGCAGTCGTTCATTCTCAATCCCCACGCGACCAAGCCCGGCACCACGATGCCGGACGTGCTGTCGTCGCTGGGCGCAGAGGAGAAGAAACAAGCGGCTGCGGAGCTCACGCAGTTCTTGCTGTCGCTGAAGCCGAACGACTTTTCGTTGCAGCCGCCCGATGCCGTGGCGGCGCAGCACGGGAAGCGACTGTTTCATTCCCGCGGATGCGCGGCCTGTCATTCGCCTCGCGACGACAAGGGAACAGAGTTGCTCGCCAGCACCTCTGTTCCGCTCGGAGCGTTGGACAAGAAATACAGTTTCAAGAGTCTGGTCGAGTTCCTGCGCCAACCGCAAGCCAGCCGGCCCTCAGGCCGCATGCCGGACCTGCGTCTGCCCGCTCGGGAACTCGAGCGCATCGCCAATTACCTGCTGCAGGACACGCGGGTGCCGGGGAACCTGAACTACACGCTGTATCGAGGCGACGTTTGGGAGGGACTGGCGAGCGATAAAGTCACTGCCGAACGAGCGGGGCACGTGAAGGATTTCGCTTTGGAAAACTTCGGCAAGCTGCAGCAACACACGGCGATTCGCTACGACGGCTGGGTGAACCTCCCTGCCAAGGGCCGTTACACATTCTTCCTGAAACTGAACGGAGGCTCGCTGATCATCGATGGCAAGCCAGTCATCGAGCAGGAGCCCAGCGACCGCCGCGGCGGGAAGCAACTCCAAGAAACAACGGAACTCGACGCTGGCTGGCACTCAATCCAGGTCACTTATTTCCACACCGGCCGTGAGGCTAAGTTCTCCCTCGAAATGGAAGGTCCGCAGTTCGCGCGCGGGCCGATTCCCTCCTCAATGCTTTCGATTTCCAAGGAACCCATTCCGGCGTTTGAGCCCCTCAAAGTGGATGCCCAACTCGCCGCACGCGGACGCGAACAGTTCGGGAAACTCGGCTGCGCCAGTTGCCATGACGACCTCAAGGTTCCGGCCCAACCCAGCGTGGCTTTTGCGAAGCTCGCTCCCGGCCGCGGATGCTTGAGCGACACCGCCGGCTCGTGGCCGCGCTTCCGGCTGAATGGGGAACAGCGCAATTGGATCACACAGGCGCTGCCCCGGGCCGAGCAGCCCAAACTCGACGACCAGCAGCAGATCAACAAGACGCTCGTCACGTTCAACTGCATCGCCTGCCACGCGCGCGAGGGCCTTGGAGGAATCACGCCTGAGCGCGACCCACTCTTCACCACGACGCAGCCGTCACTCGGCGATCAAGGGCGTCTCCCGCCGCCGCTGACTCACGTTGGCGCGAAGCTGACGACCAATTGGCTTGCCGACGTGCTGCTGCGCGGGAAGCGCCAGCGAGCCTACGTGGACGCCGCCATGCCGCAGTTCGGTGAAGCAAACGTCGGCCACCTGGTAGATCTGTTTGGCAAGGTTGACGCGCTGGAACCGGCGGTCATTCCCAAGGTCGCGAACGTGCCAGAATTCAAGAAAGCCGGTCACCAGATGATTGGCGCCACGGGACTGAGCTGCATTGCCTGCCACGAATTCAGCGGACAGAAATCCGGTGAAATGAGCGCAGTCGATCTCGCGCAAGTGAGCGGGCGCTTGAAGAAGAACTGGTTTCATCTCTACCTCCGGCAACCCTCCCGCTTCCACCCGCATGTGATCATGCCGACCTACTGGCCAGACGGTGACTCGGCGCTGAAGAACATCCTTGCTGGCGACGCCGGCCAGCAGATCGAAGCGATCTGGACCTATCTGGAGGACGGAGAGCGGGCGAAGAAGCCGCTGGGCTTGTCCCGTCAGTCGAACGAGGTGCGCGTCGGCGACGTGACCGAAATTTGCCGCGGCAATAGTCCCGTCGGGTTTCGCGGCATCGGCGTCGGTTATCCCGAACGCATCAATCTGGCGTTCGATGCCGGCGAGATGGCGCTGCGCCAGCTCTGGAAGGGCGAATTCGCCAGCGTGGACTCGGGCTCTTTCCGGCCGCGCGGGACGGATCAGATCTCGTTTCCGGCCGGCATTCCATTCCACCGGCTGAAATCGCTCGACGATCCGTGGCCCTACAAAGGCAAATCCAACCATGCCTTCCCGCAGGATCACGGCTACCAGTTCCGCGGCTATCACCTGGATGCCGCGCGCCGGCCAACGCTGCTTTACCACTACGGAGACATCGCGGTGGAAGATTTCTTCGAGGACGTGCGTGACCGGGACGGCAAGGGTTACTTCAAGAGGACGCTCCGGTTCGAGACCGCCACTGAGCAATCGCCGTTCTATTTCCGCGCGGCGGTCGGAAAGAAGATCGCAACCCAGTCAGACCGAAGTTTCGGAATTGATAAACTCCAACTGCGCGTCACCAGCGATCACAAAGGAATCGTCCGCGAAGGCGACAACGGCGAGGTCTTGATTTCTCTGACCGTGCCGAAAGGTCGCTCCACTCTTACCCTGGAATACCAATGGTAAATCACAGAGATTGCACCGCAGAGACGAGAAGGACGCAGAGAAGCAATTCAAGTCTGCGCCATCAAATCTCTCTGCGCCTTTCCCGTCTCTGCGGTGCCAATTTCCAATGAATGTTGACCATGACAATCAGTTGACTGGGGCGGTCATCGGCGCAGCGATAGCGGTGCATCGTCAACTGGGACCGGGTGTGAACGAGGCGGCCTACGAAGCGGCGCTTTCCGCCCGACTGACAGCGGAGGGAATCGCCCACCAGTGTCAGGTGCCGCTTCCGCTGAACTACAAAGGTGTGTTGCTGGACTGCGGGTTTCGACTGGACGTTCTCGTGGAGAACCGGCTGCCACTCGAATTGAAAGCCGTTGAAGTGGTGCTCCCGATTCACGATGCGCAACTGCTCACCTACATGCGACTTGGCGGGCATCCGCTCGGACTGCTCGTCAACTTTGAAGTTGCGGTGTTGAAGGACGGCGTGCGGCGGAAAGTGCAGACGACGACCACCATTTCTCCGCACAGCGTCGATCCGGTTCCGGCTGGCTTCGATGAATTATCGGGGGAGATCCTGAACGGAGCCATCGAAGTCCACCGCAATCTTGGACCGGGATTGCTGCGAAGCGCCTACGAGGAATGCCTCTGCCACGAACTCGGCCAGAGGAAAATTCCATTCACGCGGCGGCATTTGATTCCTCTCGTCTGTGACAGCCAGGCTCTCGGTCAGTCCTCGGAAGTTTCACTGCTCGTCGGCAACTCCGTGCCTGTCGACTGTCTTAGCGTTGCGGAATTGAGCCCATTGCACGAGGCACGGCTGCTCGCCCGCCTTCGGCAAGGCAACTGGCCCTACGGTCTCCTGCTAAACTTCAACGCTCCAACCCTCAGCCGCGGCATCCGCCGCCTCACCCGATGACGCAGCACCAAAGAATTACACCGCAGACGTACACCGCAGAGGCGGGAAAAGCGCAGAGAAGAGATGACATTTCATTCTCAGAAAAATCTCTGCGCTCATCCCGCCTCTGTGGTGCATTTCCCCGGCTTCTCTCACTCCTGGCCCTGTCTCTCATTCCGTCGCTCCACGCTGCGGAAGATCTCGGAGCCATGTGGGGCACCGCCGCGGAGGAGGCGAAGTATTATCCCATCGTCAACATCCCGATTCCCGCCGGAGTGCCGATGCGGCTGGGCAGTTTTGAGGTTCTTCCCGACGGCCGGCTCGCGGTCGGCACGCGGCGCGGCGACATCTATTTCATCAAGGGCGCGTTCGAGACGCCGCCGACGCCGGATTACCACCTGTTCGCCAGCGGCCAGGATGAAATCTTCGCGCTCTCGTGGCGAAACGGCGCGATGACGGCCACCACCTGGGGCGAAGTCACCCGCATCTCCGACGCCAACGGCGACGATGTCGCGGATCGCTACGACACGCTGACCAGCGACTGGGGCTTTGCCGAGTACCACGAGTTCGCCTTTGGCTCCAAGCACGATCCGGACGGCAACATTTGGGTGGCGCTGGGCCTGAGCAGTTCCTACGAGTCGCACAATCTCTTCCGCGGCTGGGCGGTGAAGGTCACGCCGCAGGGAAAGATGATTCCCGTGTGCAGCGGGCTGCGCAGCCCAGGCGGGGTGGGCGCGAATGCCGCGGGCGCGATGTTCGTGACCGAGAGCCAGGGGCCGTGGAACGGATGCTGTTCGCTCAAGCATCTCCAGGAAGGAGGTTTCCTCGGACATCCGGCGAGTTACAATTGGTATCCGTTCGCGCCCGGCATGAAGGCGCCCGAAGTCGAACCCAAGAGCGGCTCGCGGATGGGCGTGGAAAAGAAGCGCGTCAAGGAACTGGTCCCGCCGGCCGTGAAATTTCCCTACATCAAGATGGGGCGCTCCATCTCCGGCTTCAAACTCGACCAAACGGGCGGCAAGTTCGGTCCGTTCGAGAACCAGCTCTTCCTCGGCGACTACAGCCTGAGCCTGATCGTGCGCGCGACGACCGAGCAGATCAACGGCGTGTGGCAGGGCGCGTGTTATCCCTTCCGCGAAGGGCTGGCCACCGGGATCATGAACGTGGAATTCTCGCCCAAGGGACAACTGTTCGCCGGCGGCTTCACCACCAGCCGGCAATGGCCCGTGCGCGGAACGGAACCGTTCGCCATCCAGCGCATCGATTGGAATGGCGTCGTGCCCTTCGAGATCAAAGAGATCAACATCAAGAAGGACGGCTTCCTCATCACGTTCACCCAGCCCATCAACAAACAAGTCGCCTCGAAGGCGGAGTCCTACAACATCACCACCTACACGCACAGCTACCACGCCGGTTACGGCAGTCCCGAGGTGGACCAGACCACGGCGAATGTGACTCGTGCTGTTCCTTCAGCGGATGGGTTGTCCGTGATGGTTCATCTGGAGAAGATCACCGAAGACCACATCCACGATTTCGATTTCAGCCCGATCACGACGCCCGATGGCCAGCGACTGCTGCACAAGAAAGCCTATTACACGGTGAACGAAATTCCGAAGGACTGACGACTCAAGAATCATGCGACCACAACTTTACCGGCTCATCGCCCTCGTTGCCCTCATTGTCCCCGGCGCCCTGACCCACGCCGCAGACAGCCCGCAATGGCTGACCTACCCCGGCGGCGACGGTCCGGGCAAAGGCAAGCGCATCGTTCTCATCGCCGCCGACCAGGAGTATCGCAGCGAAGAGTCCATGCCGATGATGGCGAAGGTTCTCAGCACACATCACGGCTTCGACTGCACCGTGCTGTTCGCGGTGAATGACAAAGGCGAAGTCGATCCGACGATGCCGGTCTATCCCGAGAAAGGTAAGCCGCTAAAAGAGCATCACATTCCCGGCCTGGAGCATCTCGCCTCGGCCGACTTCGTCATTTTCTTTCCCCGGTTGCTCACGCTGCCCATGGCGGAACGCGAGCTCATCGTGAAGTATATCGATTCCGGCAAACCGTTCATGTCCATCCGGACGGGCAATCACGGCTTTCACGCCTCTCTGCCCTACAAGATCAACGGCAAGCAGGTCCGCTGGGGCGAGGACGTGCTCGGCGGAACGTTCCTGGGCCACCATGGACGCTGGCAGGCGGATTCCACCCGCGGGACCATCGTGCCGGAGCAGAAGGATCACCCCATCCTGATCGGTGTGAGCGACATCTGGGGGAAGTCGGACGTGTACCGCACCTACAAAGAGGGGACGAGCCTGCCGACCAATTGCACGGCGCTGGTCTGGGGTCAGCCGCTCATGGGCCGCAAGCATGACGATCCGCCGAATACGGAACTGGAACCGCTGCCTGTCGCCTGGTTCAAGCACTGGCAGACCAGCGACGGCAAGCAGGCCCGCGTTTTTCACACCACCATGGGCAGCGCGCACGATCTCCAGTCCGCCGGCCTGCGCCGCATGATCATCAACGCCGCCTATTGGGGCATGGGCAAGGAATCCGCCATCAGCCGGACACGAAGTGTGGATATTGTCGGCACCTATCAGCCGCGCGAAAGCGGTTTCAACTACCAGAAACTCGGCGTCGTCCCGAAGCCGGTCTCGGCTTACCGGTAGCCGAGCCTGCTGACACTCGAGGCGGTTCAGTGTTCTCCCACCTCGCAACCTTTGCCTCCACCACCCGCACCGTTGACCCGA
>VFZX01000400.1 GCA_016871015.1 Acidobacteriota bacterium
ATCGAGGTGTTGACAATCGCGCGGAGAAGGTGTAAGGTGAAGATCGAGCCGCACCCGCCCTTGATAAGTGTCAAGCAAGAATCCAGGCTAAAGTGTCAAGGATGTGTCCGGTCGCGCAACCGGTTTGTAGCGAGCTATGTGTGGGACGTGCCGGGTCCGCGAGCAGGAGTTCTGGGCGCCGTTGCCGGCGGATGGCAGTTGAGCGGCATCACGCAGTTCCAAAGCGGCAACCCGTGGTCCGTGCTGACCGCCGGAGATATCGCGAACGTGGGAGGCGGGGGCCAGAGGGCGGACCTGGTTGGCAATCCTTTCCCCTCCGGATTCAAGCCGGGCGGGCCAGCGCGGCTGCGGTTCGACCCGAGAGCATTCGCGCTCCCGACGCGAGGGACTTTTGGAAACTCCGGCCGCAACATCATCCGGGACGCGCCGCAGAACAACTGGGATGTGGCGGTCAACAAGGACTTCTTCTTCGGTGAAGGGCGGCGGATCGAGTTCCGGACCGAGCTGTTCAACGCGATGAACCACACGCAGTTCAACCAGTTTGACAACGTGGTGAACAACGCGACGTTCGGGACGTGGCGGTCGGCGGGCCCGCCGCGGATTCTCCAGTTCGGACTGAAGCTAATTTATTGACTGCCCCCCATCACCGGACCCGTGTGAAGCGGAGGTCCCACACGCGGTCGCTGCCGGCGCTCAGGCCAGTAACAGTCCCCGAGTCCCCGCGCCAGAAGCGGATCGAAGATCCGTCGCGCAACCGGAACGCATCACGGAACGACGGCTCCAGCCGGGCAGCCGGAGCCGGGCCTACCTCCATGCGCAGTGCGCCGCCCTGAACCGAGATCTGGATCACACCGCTTACTTCACTGCTCTGGTACTCGCCAACATAGGCGGCGAGGGCGGCTGCGTCCGGCGTCACCGGTTCGACCTTTTCATAGACCGCGGCGTCGTCTCCTGAAGCCGCGCAGCGGACAGTCTGGGCCAAGTCGCAGGTCAACTGATCCGGACTTCCGGCCAACATGAGACGGCCGTTCTTCCACTCGATCTTCGACACCGTGTTGTCGCGAATCCGCCGGTAGATTCCGGCATTCGCCGCTGCGTGCGCGGAACCTGGCGGCGGATTGGACGCCGCGGGCGAAGGCGTGGCTCCGGTCCAGAGCTGGGCGGTCCTGCGCCCGAGCACCGCAGTGTTGGCGCCGGCGGAGTTACACAGCACGGCTACGGATACGCCTTTGTCCGGATAGCGCCCCAGCCAGGTACGGTATCCTCCCGTCGCGCCGCCGTGGGCGACTTCCCGGACTCCGCCCACCGAGCCGATGTTCAGGCCCGCGGCATAGCGAATCCTCCGGCCGGAAGCCAGCTTGGCTGGAATCTGCTGCTTCCGCACGAAATCCGGCCCGCCGACGCGGGCATGCGTGAAGTTCCCGTTCCACCGCAACAGGTCCGAAACGGTGGTGAGCATGCCGCCCGCGCCGATGATGTTTTCGATCGGCATCTCCTGGACCCACACCCCGCCGGACTGCTCGTAGGCGACGGCGCGGCGCGGGATAACGGCACGGAAATTGTCGCGCCAACGGGTGTCGCGCATCTCGAGCGGATCAAAGATCGCTTCCTTGGTGTACTGCTGGAACGTCTTGCCACCCAACACGCGTTCCACCAGGATCGCCGCGATGTTGAATCCGGTATTGCTGTACGTGTAGTTGGTGCCGGGAGTGAAATTCAGTCCCTTCTGGTGCGATGCGAAGGCAAGCAGGTCAGTGTTGTTGTAAACGCGCGTCCCTTCCGGGAATCCTGAAAACAGGGCAAGCGGGCGCCACTCGCGGAGTCCGCTGGTGTGGTGAATCACGTGGCGGATCGTCAGTGGCGCGCCGTATTCCGGAAGCTCGGGGAGATGTTTCCGCATCGGGTCGTCGAGGGAGAGCTTGCCTTGCTGCTCCAGCAGTATCAGCGCCGCGGCGGTGAATTGCTTGGCGACGGATCCGCTTTCGAATACTGAGTCGGGCGTGATGGGGACGCTGCGTTCGAGGTCCGCCATTCCGTAGCCAGCCCGCAGGACCACCTCACCGTTGAGCGACACGCCAACCGCGCAGCCGGGCGTATCCCGGGTGAACCCGGCGAAGATGGCGTCGACTTGTGGCCCTTTATCCGGAGCTTGGGCGGCCGCCACAAGCGCGGCGGCCAGGAGACTAACGCTGCGCCGCACCAGCGCGGCCCATCACCGGCCAGGCGTCGACAATCCGGTCACCCTTGGCGATGTAATAACGGTCGTAGACGTTGGTGGTTGAATCCAGGTGCGTCGGGTAGAGTTCCACCTTGTCGCCGAGCCTGTAGTCCCGGTCGCCGTCCTTCCACACCAGAATTCCGTACTCGGCGCCCTGATTTTCAACCTTCACGTCGGGGCGGCCCTTCACCGTATCGGTGGGCTTGAGCATGCCCTTCACTCCGCAGTCAATGGTGGCCGTCCCCGGATGCTGCCGCACGATGATCGTGGTGAGGATGGTCAGCGACTGGGCGAAGTCGTCGTAGATTTCGTTCCCCGCCTTCGAGCCGATCTTGATGTAGCCGGTGTCCATGAACATGTAGGATCCGGCTTGCAGCTCGGTGAGGTATCCCGGATCGATGTTGTAGGTGCCGGTCGAGCCACCGGTGCGGATCTGGACCGGGATCCCGGCCTTCTTGCACAGCTCGGCGGTTTCGAGCATCCCCTTGATGTCGGCCATCGACTGGACCCGGCGCGTCTCCCAACCTTTGGTGTGGGAGGCGCCGCCCGAGTAGGCCATCAAGCCGAGGAAGTTGAGATTCTTGCGGCGCGAGACGTCCTGGGCCAGGGCCAGCGCCTTTTGGCCGGGCTCGATACCGGCCCGCTTGAGTCCCGCATTGATGTCGACGATGGTATTGACCTTGGTGCGCGCTGCCGCGGCGGCCTGATCCAACTGCTCGGCCATCCACGGATCGTCGACGATGGTAATGAAACTCGGGTCGCGTTTGGTCAGCTCGACCACGCGCGTGGTCTTTTCCTTGCCTGCGGGCTGGCGGGTGAGGAGCACGCCCCTGATTCCCGAGGCGCTCATCAGCTCGGCTTCGGCTTCCGTGGCCACGGTCACGCCGATCGCGCCCAACGCCACCTGGCGCTTGGCGATGTCGGTCGACTTGTGGATCTTCACGTGTCCGCGGAAGCTGAGTCCGGTGGCCTTGCAGCTTGATGCCATGTGGCTCAGGTTCTTCTCGAACAGATCGAGGTCGAGCACCATGCTGGGAGTGGGCAGGTCCTCGCGGGTGATCCCCCGCCAGTCCTTTTTTGCGAACCGGGTCTCAATGTTGGCGGATTTCGCGGCGGCCAGGGCGGATGCCGTGGTGAGCGTATTAATGAAGAACGATCGGCGGGTGTTCATCTTGACGAGATTCTACCATTTCCGGGACTGGGTAGACGCAGACCCGCCGGATTACAATAGGGTTGTGGCCGGGTGTGTCCCAACGACACACCCAGGCGAGGGAGCCGGTCCACAAGTAGTTGATTTTGAACGGTGATGGGATGGCCCACACCGTGCACTCCGAGGAGACAAATGGTGCAAATCCGGCCAGTGGCTTGTATCGGCCTGTGGGCCCTGGCCGGATTCTCCACCACCCTCGAGCGTCTCACGCTGGACCAGATGACCACCCAGTCGAACGAGATCGTGCGCGGCCGGGTGACGGCGGTGAGCGCCGCTCCGCAGGGATCGGTGGTCTACACCCGAGTCAGCATCCAAGTGATCGAGCGCTGGAAGGGCGCCGCCGCGGCGCAGGTCGAAATCCTGGTTCCCGGCGGGACGGCGAACGGATTCCGGCAAACCTTCTCCGGCGCGCCCCAGTTGGCCGCGGGCTCGGAGCACGTGTTTTTTCTGTGGCGCGGAAAGTCCGGTGTCGCGCAGATCATCGGACTGTCGCAAGGACTCATGGATGTCCAACTGGATCCGGCGGGCAAAGCGGTGGTTTCACGCAACGCCATCCGCGAGCCGATGGTGGATTCCAACAATCAGCCGGTGCCCGACACCGGCGTCAACATGCCGCTTTTCGCCTTGCGCGAATTTGTGAAGCGGCGTCTGGAAGTGGCGGAGAAGTAGGTGCGGTGATGAGGCGCGCAGCGGGTTGGGTGAGCATCACGGCGGCGGCGACGCTGCTCCAGCTCCAGCCTGCGGCGAACGGGTACTACTTCTTCGTCCACTACCTGACACGGTCGGCGCCGTGGATTCCGGTGGCCGAGAAATTCGATGTCGCCGCGCTGCAGGACCGCAGGGTGCCGTTCCTGATCGCCGATCAAGCTCCCGGGCTCGCCGCCGGTGACAGCTTCGCCGCGGTGACGAGCCAGATCCGGGCAGCGGCACGTGCCTGGAACCAGGTGGATTCCGCAGATGTCGAGCTCGCGTTTGGCGGCTACTTCACGCCGGGGACGCAACACGACGGTCCAGTGATCGAGGTGGTGTTCGGCGAGATTCCTCCCGGATTGCGGGCGATGACGTCGGCAACCGTGGGAACCGAAGCCGTGGCATCGGTCACGCCGGGAGCGCCGCCATTCGTGCCGATCACCAAGTCCACGGTGGTGCTGAATCGGGATCTCAACCGGACGCCTTCCTGGACCCAAGACTTTTTTCTCACCGTGACGCATGAGTTCGGACACGCGCTCGGGTTGCAGCACTCGTTTACCTCCGGCGTGATGGCCACCGAGGCGGCCCGCGCCACGACCAAGGCGCGTCCACTGGCGATCGACGATATCGTCGGGCTGAGCTTGCTGTATCCGGTCCGCGGGGGACTGGCTGGCTCCGGCGTGATCGCGGGACGCGTGACGAGTGGGGGAGCGGGCGTCGCCCTGGCTTCGGTGGTTGCGATTTCGCTCGATGGAGCCGCGATTGGCGCGCTGACCAATCCGGACGGGACCTACCGGATCGAAGGAATTCCCGCAGGATCCTATTATGTGTACACCCACGCGCTGCCGCCGCGGATTGGCGGAGAGGCGCATCCGGGCGGGATTCTTCCTCCGCTCGATTTCTCGGCGCGCGCGGTTCCGGCGACTGGCTTGTTTGAGACCACGTTCTATCCGGGCGGGCGGACGTTCGACCGCGCGAGTCCGGTGCAGGTATTTCCGGGTGGCGCGGCCGACGGCATCAACTTCGCGGTGAACCGGCGCGACACGCTGCCGGTATATGGCGTGCTGACCTACAGCTTTCCCGGACCCGTGGCGGTCCAGCCCGCCTTCCTTGCACCCGTGGGAGGAGCTTCATTCGCCGTGGCCGCGGGATTCGGACTCACGCCGCGCAGCACGGTGGCGGTGCTCGGACAGTCGGTCAGCGTTGCGCCGAACGGAGTGAAGGCGTATCCGGTGGATCCGCGGTTCACGCAGATCGATTTTCAATTCAGCTTTTCGGCAGGCGAAGGCCCGCGGCACCTGACGTTCACCACGGATGGTGAAACGCACGTGGTGCCGGCTGGGATTCGTGTGGTACGGGGTCCTGCGCCATCGATCGGCGTGATCACTTCCGGGCTCGACGCGACCGGAGCCCGGACCGCTTCGCTGTTTGGGTCTGGTTTCGGCCTCGAGACCCAAGTGCTTTTTGACGAAGTTCTGGCGGCGATCCGGCAGGCGTCTGAGACTCTCCTCGTGGTTACGCCTCCGCCGGCGCCGCCGGGGCACCGCGCCGTGGTGAGCGTGATCAATCCGGATGGACAGAGCTCGCAGTTCGTGCAGACCGCGCCGTCCACTTTTGATTTCGACGCGACGGGTGACTGGAACTTCACGGTGTCGCCCGCACAGGTGGCTGCGGGCACCGAGGCGCTGGTCGAGATCACGGGAGCCAACGCGGGATTTCAAGCGGGACAAGTGTCGGCCGGATTCGGGTCCTCCACCATCCAAGTGCTCCGCATGTGGAACGTGGGAACCAACCGGCTGCTGGCCAATGTCTGGGTGGCCCCGAACACGTCGCCGGGCACGGTTCCGGTGACCGTAGTGAACGGACTGCGCACCGCGGTGCTGCCGGGTGGCTTCTCGATCGCGCCCGCCAATCCGAGGCAGATTCAGCTTCGGGGTCCAGTGGTGGACGTGGCAAACGAGCGGACGGAGATCGCGGCCGGGGCGGTAGGTTCGGTACGGCTGCTGACACCAGCGGGAGACGTGCCCGCGGCGTCGATCCAGGTGCTGGTCAGCGACCGTCCGGCAGTGGTGACGGGCTGGTCCGGGGGGACGTTGTTGTTCCGGGTTCCGGTGGGCGTGCCGCCGGGTCCTGCGGTGTTGCGCGTGGCGGTTGGCAGCGAGTCGGCGTCACTGGCGATGGTGGTGGACGCGGCGCCTCCGGCGATCGCCGGGATCCAGTCCGGTGGCGCGCCTGTGGATGCGCAGCGTCCGGCACGGCCAGGACAGTTGATCGTGGTGTCGATGACTGGGACGCCCGAGGGTGATCTTGCGCTGAACCGGGTCAGCGTACAAGTGAACGGGCTTGGGCAGACGGTGGCCTCGGTGGCCGCGTCGCCGGGCGGCCATACGGTCCAGTTCCTGCTGGACGAGCTGACGCAGGCTGGTACGCAGCAGTTGACGGTCGCCGTGGATGGGCGCGTGTCGGCTCCTTTTGCCTTGCCAGTACGGACGAACTAGCGCTACCCTGACAAGAATGGCGTTTGAGTCCGAGAAGACGATGTTCGAGGTGTACCGGGAGACGGTCTACGGGAACCAGTTCCGGGTGGTCTACTTCACCGAGCTGCAGGATCACAACAAGGCCAGTGAGATCAACCGGGCCATGGCTGGCGAGCACTACACCGACGGGTTCATCCGGGACCTGCGCAAGGACGACGCCAAGGCCATCATCGACGGACTGTTGAGCCGCATGAACGACGGCGAGGCCTTAGCGCCCGAGCAGTTCCTGGCGGCGCTAGGGGATCACCTGGCGTAGCTCGCCCAAAGCGGCGCCCAGGTTCATCTGGTTGGTTGGGAGCATCGATGCCGCGGCGCGGGTGCGCGACCGGACACATCCTTGACACTTTAGCCTGGATTCTTGCTTGACACTTATCAAGGGCGGGTGCGGCTCGATCTTCACCTTACACCTTCTCCGCGCGATTGTCAATACCTCGATATTCCGGAT
>VFZX01000401.1 GCA_016871015.1 Acidobacteriota bacterium
ACTACATCGTGTTCTCCGGACACGCGTACTGAAAACACGGCGCTTGTCTTGACTGAAACCTCGAAAATCGCTGAAATCGATGGTCCAGTGACGAACTTGGGCTAAGCAAGTATTCGGAGGCAGTGGCAAGAGCTTATTTCCTGTCCGGGCTGGCATTGTGCCGCTGGACCGGTGTGGAGCCCTCGCTGCTCCTTCATCCCCTGGACTTTCTCGGCTGCGACGACAGTCTCCCCGAGTTGAAGTTCTTCCCGGCAATGGACCTCCCAGCCCGGCGGAAGCTCGAATTCACGGGCTGGATGCTGGACCGGCTGGCCCAAACGCATCAAGTGGTGCCGATGAGAGACCACGCCCGCGGGGCAAAAATAAGGCAGCAATCTGGGGCTGAGCTAAGGCGTTCCGCCGATTCCCCTAACTCGGTCAGAGGGGTAGAGTGAGGCTATGACCCTTCCTTCCGATGCCGACGCCTCGGGACGCGATTTCCGCGGTACGGAGCTGGAGTATCTCAAGCAAGTACTGGATTCCGGTGTATTGAACTGCGTCAAAGGGACGCAGGTCAAGCAGTTCGAGCAGGAGTTCGCGGCCAAGTACGGCGTCTCTTCCTGCCGCGCCGTGACCAGTGGGACCGCGGCGATTCATTGCGCTCTCGCGGCCGTTGACCTGAGCCCGGGTGACGAAGTGATCTCGACCACCGTCACCGACATGGGTGCGATCACACCGATCCTGTACCAGCGCGCCGTACCAATCTTCGCCGACGTGGATCCGGTTTCACTGAACGTGACCATGGAGTCGGTCAGGGAACGGATCAGTTCGCGGACCCGGGCGATCATCGCGACGCATCTGTTCGGCAATCCTTGCGACATTGAAGGAATCCGCGAGGTGGCAATCGCCAAGAGGATTCCGGTGATCGAGGACTGCGCCCAATCCTACCTTGCCCGGCAGGCAGGACGCCTCACGGGCACGATTGGCGACATGGGCTGCTTCAGCATGCAGCAGGGCAAACACATGACCACCGGTGAGGGCGGCATGGTGATCACAGACGATCCGGTCTATGCCCGCACGGTCCGGTTGTTCAGCGACAAGGCCTGGGGATACGGTGATCCAAGGCCGGACCACTACTTCCTGGCCCTCAACTACCGCATGACCGAGCTTCAAGGGGCGGTGGCGCGCGCGCAGCTTGGAAAGGTAGAGAGCGTGGTCGACAGGCGTCAATGGATGGCAGCCTACCTCGACCACCTGCTCGGAGACGTCCCCGGATTGATTCTTCCGAGACCCCTGCCCGGCTGCACGCATGTTTACTGGAAGTATCCGCTCATTGTGGATCCTGGCATCATCAACGGCGGTACCGACGCGCTGGCAAAGGAACTCAAGGACTCCGGGGTGTTCTGCGTTCCCCGGTATGTCGTCAAGCCGGCCTTTGAATGCCAAGTGCTGGCCGATCTCAAGATCCCCAGCTACAAGCGGTCCAGCTACCCCGGCACCATCCAGGGACTGGAGCGGGTGCTGGTGTTGCCGTGGAACGAGCACTACACCGCGGAGCACGTCGAGTTCATCGCCAAGAGAATTCAGACCGCCTCCGAACGTCTTCGGGTCCCGCTACTGGCTGGCGTCTGACTTGCTGTCCGGAAACGACACCTGAAGGACCCAGAAGGACGGGAGGCGGCGGCGCACCTCCAGGGCCGCCCCTCTCTTCCGCAATTCTTGCAGTACCCAGCCCGGCCGGGTGGGATTGACCAGAAGCTGAAAACGGCGGTTCTCCGCAAAGAACTCCTCGGGTGGCACGGCGGTGACCGGAGCCACGCTCCGCAGTTGAAGCAGGCCGAGGTCTGGGTTGCCCAGCTTGACTTCGCGGATGGCAGCCACCGGATCGGCCAGAGACGTCAGCCGCGCGCGCCCCTCACCCGGAGCATAGTAGTGCGCCTTGAGGAAGGTGACTGGCTCCTCGATTACGGCTGGACCCGGACCCGCATCGAGCGCCGCGGCAACATCGGCTGCTGTCGGCAACTGGTTCCAGTTCGCCCGGACCTCTTCGAGCTTCTGCGCTCCAAGGACAGCCAGCATCACGCCGCACAGGACCACCGAGGTTGGCATGCGCGACGCCCGCAATGCCTCCGCCGCCGCCAGCATGAATCCGATCGTGGAGGGCATTGCGTAGCGTGGAAAGTAGGTGTGCGTCACCAACAGGCTGGAGGCAAGCACGGCCAGGGGGATGACCAGGAAGCCGGCGGCAAGCGCCCGCTCCTCGAACATCAGCCCAGGCTCGTCAGCGGGCTGGCTCCGCATCACGATGCCCGCAAGACCGGCCACGGCAAGTCCGAATACGATAGCCGGGCCGATTCCAGCGACAAAGTCGAGGTAGTAGGTGACCGCCAGGCTCACCCTCGGTGCCGCCCAAGCATCGGCGCGATAGACATCAGCCGCACGGATCAGCGGAAGGTGCACCGCAATCGGAATCACCGGCGTGGCCAAGGCTGCGATCCAGGCCCAGCGCGGCGCATCCTTGCGCCAGAGAGCCAGCTCCGCCAATCCGAACGGAATCACCAGGAACACCGCGTAATAGTGGCTCGACACGGCAGCAGCCAGCATCAGCACGAACAGGACCAGCTTCCGCCGTTGCCAGCAGAGCAGCGCTAGACCGGAGAATCCCACCGCGACTCCATATGCCCGGCCCTCGGTCGCGAAATAGAACGGAGTGGGAAGCAGTGCCGGAACCAGCCCCATCCATGCATAGACCGGACTCATCCGGTGGCGCAAGAACAGCCACACGCTCAGGCACATGACCCAATACCCAACGGTTGCCGGCAGCCTCGCCGCCATCGCTTCATTGGCGATCACCGCCCGGCAGGCGCGCGTGAACAGGTGAAACAGCGGCGGCATGGCATCGGCTGAAGACGCCAGCGCCGCCCACACGTCGCGCATTGCCGGCAGCCGGTCCACGTAGACGCTGACGATCTCATCGAACCACAGCTCCTTGGTGAAGGCGGAAGTCAAAGTTGCCGAGAGATAGAGGAGCGAGAACACAATGAAGAGAATCCGGTGCATCCGATGAGCCTTCTGTCATTATGACCGCCGAGCCTGCGCCTGTCCCGGCAGTGGCCGTGGTGGTCCCCTGCTACAACGAAGAGGCGAGCCTCCCGCCGCTGCTCTCGCGGCTGGATGCGATGATGCCCACGCTGCCCGGCTGGGAAGTCCTGTTCGTGAACGACGGCAGCCAGGATGCGACCGCCAGCCTGCTCGACCGCGAAGTCCCGAAGCGGGCGTGGGCGCGCCGCGTGGACCATCCCGAAAACCGCGGACTCGGCGCGGCGCTTCGCACCGGTTTTGCGGCCACATGCGCGCCGGTCGTCTGCACGATCGATTGCGACTGCACCTATCCACCCGAGCGCATGCCGGAACTGGTGTCGATGCTCGGCGTCGCTGGAGCCGTGACCGCATCGCCCTGGCATCCCTCGGTGCGGGCCGGCGGTGTCTCCTGGCTGCGGCAGGCGTTGAGCCGGGGCGTCTCCGTGTTATACAGAATTGTGCTTGGCAAGCGAATCTACACCTTCAGCTCAATCTTCCGCGCCTACAAGCGCGAACTGCTGGACCGCGTGCGGTTTGAATCAAACGGATTTCCGGCGGTGACTGAGATCCTCGTCAAGAGCATCCTGGCGGGATATGAGGTCGTCGAAGCGCCCATGCCGCTCGGTACCCGTGCGCATGGAGCATCGAAGATGAGCATCGGACAGGCCATCCGGGGACACCTCGACCTGCTTGCCCGCACGGTCCGCTGGAAGTGGCTGGTGCTGCTGCTCGCCACGGGACTCACCACGGACGCCGCGGAGCCGTTGTTCAAGACGCTCGATCTGAATGTGGGCGAGCAGGCTGAGGTTGCGCTTGGCTCCGGCCGTCCGCTCTCGATCCGGCTGGTGAGCCTGGATGAGAAGGCCGACCCGGTTCGCAAGGCGGTGCGCGAGTCGCGTGTGGTGGTGGCAGTGAACGGCAAGCGCGGCGAACTGGTGTGCGGCAACTATGAGCTTCCGAAAGCGGTCGGCGCGGTACAAGCCGACTGCACGGTGACGCGGGGGCTCATGGCCAACAGCACCACCGACCACTGGGGCCTCGACAAGCAGG
This sequence comes from Acidobacteriota bacterium, assembly GCA_016871015.1. Lineage (GTDB taxonomy): Bacteria > Acidobacteriota > Terriglobia > Bryobacterales > Bryobacteraceae > SYLY01. The sequence continues at coordinate 4,111 of VFZX01000401.1, forward strand.
CAAGGCTGCGCGTGTGGCCCGCGCGATCTCCCTGGATGCAGCCCGGCGAGTTCGGATTCCCGCTCAAGCAGCGCTGGCTCGCCACTCACACGCAGATGTCGAACGAGCCCACCTATGTCGACCGCGGCGAGCGGACCACATCGCGGCGCATCTACTACCACGCCGGGCTTGACCAGGGCGGTGCCGAAGCCTTGACCGAGGTGATCGCGGCCACGGACGCACAAGTGGTGTCGCTCGGCAACGACGTGGTGCCGGAACACGCCACGGGGACTCCGGTCAACAAGCGCTACGACGTGATCTACCTGCTCGATTCCCGCGGCTGGTATTACCGCTACAGCCACCTGTATTCCTTCCACGATTCGGTCAAGCTTGGTGGACGGGTGCGCAAAGGAGATCCGCTCGGACTGCTCGGCAAGGAGGGCGGCAGCGGCGGCTGGGCGCATCTCCACTTCGAAGCGGTGAGCCGCCAGCCGTCAGGCAAGTGGGGCACACAAGAGGGCTACGCGTTCCTCTGGGAGGCGGTGGCCAGCGAGCAGAAGCCGGCGGTGGTGGCGGTCGCCCGTCCGCACCGGATGGCGGTGGTGGGCGAGCCGGTGGTGCTCGACGGATCGAAGTCGTGGAGCGCGGCGGGCAAGATCACACGGTATGACTGGACCCTGAGCAGCGGAGTGCGCGAGTCCGGCGCGCGGCTGCAGCGGACCTACAGCCAGCCCGGAACCTACAGCGAGATCCTCAAGGTGACGGATTCGCGGGGGCGCACCGCCTACGACTTCGCGACCGTCAACGTGCTCGCGGCGTCCGACGCTTCCCAAGATCCGCCGACCATTCACGCGGCGTTCCATCCCACCCAAGGGATCCGCGCCGGCCAGGAGATCACGTTCAAGGTCCGGACCTTCGGCACCACGGACGGCGAGGAAAAGTGGGACTTCGGCGACGGGTCCAGCGCGCAGACGACAAAATCCGACGGAAACGTGAAGCAATTGGCCAAGGACGGCTATGCGGTGATCCGGCACAGCTTCGCCAAGCCGGGCAGCTACGTCGTCCGGGTCAACCGGCTGAATGCCACAACGCACCTGTGGGTGGTGGTGGACTAATACGTAGTCCAGGTCTGCATCAATTCGTTGGGCAGCTTCGGCGGCGGCTTCGAAGGATTGAAGTTCGCGGCCAGATATTCGTAGAGGACCTTGAAGTCGGCGTCACTCAGCGCCTTCACACGCTCGCGATGGTCGCGGCTGTTGCGCTCCCAGGCCTCCTGGCTCATCTGGAGGATCACGATCGGGACAAACGTGTGGCAGGTGGTGCAGTTGGATAGCACAAGCTCGCGCCCCGGACCCTTGGGAAAGATCTCGTCGAGATTCACTTTCACACTGGCATCGGGCGCAGGCTCCTTTTTGGCCTGTGGCTGGGGCTGGGGCTTCGAGCACGCCGCCGCGGCGAGCAGCGCGGCGATCAGAAGGGCGTGCATCCCTGTGCCAGCAACTCGGGCGGGAATACCGGTTCCGGCTTCGAGTCATTGAAATTCGACGCGAGATAGCCGAACATCGCGTCGAGATCGGCGGCGTTGATCTGGGTCATTTTGTCCTTGTGGCTCTTCTTCACGTTGTCCCAGTTGGCGGCGGTCCGCTTGCCCAGCGCCGCACACCCAACGGCATGGCAAGAGCCGCAGGTGCTGAGCACTTTCTCCTGTCCGGGCCCCGCCGGAAACACGCTCGTGAGCCGGAAGGGCTCAGCCGCCTTCTTTTCCGGCGCAGGCGCCGGGGCGGGCGCGGGCGCGGTGGCGCAGGCCGACAGCAGCACCATAATCAGAATCACGACAATCATCAGTTCTCCTCCAAATTCAGCCCGTTCAGCGAGTACACCGCGACGGCGATTTCGCGCACTGGCTGCTCACCCTCGAATCCGGCTCCGGTCATCCGCCGCAGCGCCTCGGTGACATCCTCGGAATAATACTGCTCCATGCACCCGCCGCACACCTGAGCCGGAATGTCCTCCACCACGTACAGCTTTTCCTCGCGCCAGATCGCGGTCTTCACTACCGCCGCGGACATCTGCGCCTCACAGCGCGGGCACAGATCCATCAGGCTCTCATCATGTGGAGAGCGGCATCATAGATCTTCGGTGCGTCCGGCCTCAGCCACGACATCATCCCCGCCGCGCCCGGACCCGGCACATCGGGAAACGCGATCTTCTTCGCGCGGATTCCCGGCACCGCCTGCACCACTTCCGCGATCACGTGCGAGCCGAAGCTGTTCGTGTAGTGGCCGTGCTCGACCACCAGCAGCCGGCGCGTTTTCCGCACCGATGCCGCGATCAGGTCGAGGTCCAGCGGCTTCAACGAGCGCGGATCGATGTACTCGACGCTGATGCCCTCCTGGGCGATCATCGGAAGCGCGCGCTTCACATCCACCGTGGCTGGAGCCCAAGCGACCAGCGTCAAGTCCTTGCCCGCCTGCCGCACGATCCCCTTGCCCAGCGGAACTTCGTAGGCGTCGTCGGGAACGTCCGGCTGCTCGCCGGCCTTCACTTCCGAGTAGTCGTAATAGATCACCGGATCGGGATCGCGGACCGCGGAGATCAGCAGCCCCTTGGCGTCATAGGCGTTGCTGGGGACCACCACCTTGACCCCCGGCAGATTCGCATAGATCGCTTCCTGGCCCACTTCCGTGTGTTGTCCCGCGCTGCCGCGCGTGCGCCCGCCGCCGCCTTGCCAGACCACGAGCGGCATGTTCGCCTGTCCGCCGGTCATCGAGCGGAGCTTGCCGGCCTGGTTGTAAATGTACTCGACCGCGAACAGCGTCGTCATCGACGGCAGACGCACGACAGCGATGGAACCGGCTGCGGCCACACCAACGGCCGCGCCGACCAGCCACGTCTCATCGATCGGCCCGCCGCGTCCGCACGTGCGCACCTTGCCGAACTCCTTCACCAGGTCGAGCACTTCTCCTGCGGGCGAGGTCGACACGGGCACTTCGTACTCATAGA
>VFZX01000402.1 GCA_016871015.1 Acidobacteriota bacterium
TGTGGAAATGTTATTTCTTAACAATTCCTTAGCGGCGACGATGAGATTTTTCCGGCCCCAAACACACTATATCTATGCGGAGGTATTTTTCCTTGAATTTTGTTCTCGCACTCGCCGCGTGTGCTGTCTGCGTCTACGCGGAGACCATCACCAGAGCGGAGTATTCGGGTGGTACGGTGGTCCAGCTTCAGTCGGGAGCGTCAGGGAGGCTGAAGACCGGGGTTCCCAGCTTCTCGTTTGAAACCCCCAAGGGCGCAATCAGCGTGCACTACAGCCAGGTCAATCTCCTCGAGTACGGTCAGAACGCGAGCCGCAGGATCGTGCTGGCCGTCGTCGTATCGCCGCTGTTCCTGTTGAGCAAGTCACGCCGTCACTACCTGACGATTGGATACAAGGACGAGGACGGCGTCCAGCAGGCGATGGTCCTCCGTCTGGACAAGTCTCACGTGCGCGCGACGCTGGCGAGCCTCGAAGCCCGCACCGGACTCCGGATCGAATACCAGGACGACGAGGCCCGGAAGGCAGGCCGGGGATGACCCGGCGGAAGAACCTGCTCTCGATCGCTGTCGCCGGTCTGGCCCAGGCCGAAGCCTCTCCCCTTCTAAAAATCCGTAAGATCTTCGTTGAGCGGCTGGTGGGTGGAGACGTGGCGGCCCATGTGCGCGACATGATCATCACCGCGATTCAGCGCGGCGGCGTGTTCGGAGTGACCGAGGATCCGGACAGGGCTGACGCGATCCTGAAGGGCAGCGCCGAGGACTTGGTGTTCACCGACCGGTTTTCGTCCACGGACAGCATCCAGGGCCGCGTTAGTGCGTCCACGCGGCCAGGACGCGGCGAAGCGGACCGCACAGGCCGGTACGCTTCGGCGGGGGTGGGCCAAACCGAGTCCACACGGATCGAGGAGCGCAAGCATGAAGCGATCGCCTCAGTACGCTTGGTACTCAAGAACAACGATGTGGTCTGGTCGACGACAAAGGAAAGCTTCGGAGGAAAGTTCCGGGGCGCCAGCGCCGATGTCGCTGAGAAGATCTGGGGGCAGCTCCGGGACGACTACCAGCGGGCCGGCGGGAAGCTCCCCGCCCGCGTCACCGTCCGGCCTTGACGCGCTCTGACTTCCACCAGCATTGTCAATGTCCGTCAAGCGACCAGTGAGGCGGATCGGACACCAGCTTCAGCACGCCATAGCTCGCGCCCACCCGGTGGAGATCTACGTTGCGGCTGCCATCTCGCGGTAAGGACGTAATCAACTGTTCCACGCCGTTCGCGTCGCGGACCCGGAGGCCGCCGGTCCATCGGACGATCATGTCGATCGCCTTTCCTTCGGAGTGCCTGGACTGGAGCGCGGGACGATGGACGATCCCAAATGCCTCGACCATCTTCAACGCTGCGGTCCGCGAAGCGGCAATGTCCGGTCCGTTGGCGCTGTTGCGATGCAGCCACTGGATGCTGACACCGGGCTTGACAGGGATCCTGGCGGGATCGAGGCCCTCTTTGGCTATCCGGTAGGCGTAGTGCATCATGTAGGCGCGCTCCGGAGGCCGCAGAGTCGCCTCGATCGCCACATGGGCTCCGGCGGCGGTCAGCGCGGCGATGAACCGTTCCACGTTGCCGCGAAACGGCGCAGCCAGATCTGAGGCCACCTTGCTCGTGGGGAAGCGGCCAACCCACAACGGTCCACTCGGTTCCATGTCCTATTCCAGGAGATGCAGCAACTCTTGCGTCCGGACCGGCTTTTGCAGGATCCGGTCGGCGAGTTTGGCTTCGTCCCGCGCGAGCAGATTGGCGGTCCAGCCGGATACGACGACGATCCGCATCGCGGCGTTCGAGCCGCGCAACTGGCGGAGCAGCCGCATTCCGTCTTCTTCTCCCGGCAGACCGAGGTCAAGGAGCGCCGTCGCCGGTTCGCGGCCGAGCAGAGAAAGCGCTTCGTCCGGCGTCGACGCGGTGAGCACTTCGTGGCCCGCCAATTCAAGGATCGATTGGCGCAGCTCGCGCTGGTCCCCGTCATCTTCGATCAGCAGGATGCGGCCCATCAGAACAGGATCTGCGCAATCACCAGTTGCGGCATGGTGTTGTTCCACGACTTGGGGATCGAATCGAACGGCAGGCGGAACACCCGCGTCTGCCCGGGCTGGAGCAGCCCCTCCTTCTGGCGCACGATCGAGACCCTCTCGCGCAAGACCACCTGGCTGTAGGGATCGTAGAACACGCAGTTGAGGTCTACCTGGCGCAGAGGACGGTCGCCGTTGTTGCTGATCTTGCCTGTGATTTCGACCATATCCTGGCCCATGTAGCTCGACATGGCCTTCATCTCCACATCGGCGAGCTTCAGATTCCGGGTGTACGCCTTCGCATCCGCCGAAATCGGTGTGGGCGCGCCCGTCCCTGATCCGGCCCGTGCCAGGTAGAGACCAACAGCCGCGGCGCCGGCGGCGAGCAGCATGACCATCAAGGCCGGAAGCGGAAGGAGCGGTTTGACCGCGCTACGTGCCACTGATGGTAACCTCCGGAAACAGCAGCGCCGGCGCGGCCACCGAACCGAGGAACTCGAGATCGCTGCCCGGCGTCACCGCCATCAGCATGTCGGCGAAATTGGCGGCGATGGTCACCTCGGACACAGGATACGCCAACTCGCCGTTTTCGATCCACAGGCCTGTCGCTCCGCGGGAGTAGTCTCCGGTCACCGGATTGAAGCCGAATCCCATCAACTCTGTGACATAGAGTCCAGTGCCCGCGGCGCGGAGAAGGTCGGCGGCGGATGCCTCGCCCGGCGCGATGAACAGGTTTCCATGGCCGACGGATGCGTTACCGGTAATTCCGCGGCTCGCGCTTCCGGTGGTTCTCAGGCCGAGCTTCCGCGCGGCGTAGCTGTTCAACAGGAAGCTGTTCAGAACTCCGGCGCTGATGACCGTGGTCCGGCGAGAGGGAACTCCTTCGTCGTCAAACGGAGTGGTTCCGAACAATCCAGGGAGAGTGCCGTCGTCGACGAGCGTCAATTTCGCGGAAGCCACGGTCTGGCCCAATTTGCCGGCAAACATCGAACTGCCCCGGTAGATGGCATCGCCGGACACCAGCTCGAACAGGTGTCCGGCAATGCTACGGGCGACGCGTGGCTCAAACACCACCGCGGCTTTCTGAGTCGGCACCTTGCGCGGATTCAACCGCCGCAGGACACGCCCGGCGGCCTTGCGTCCAACCTCTTCCGGACTGTCCAATTGCGCGGGTCCGCGGCCGAGCGAGAACCAATAGTCGCGCTCCATCCGGCCGTTGTCCGCCGCGACTGGCGAGCACGACAGCGAGCAACTGCTGCTGCGGTAGCTGCCCTCGAAACCGCGCGAATTGACGAACGCGGTCAGGCTGAGACGGGATGTGAACGTGGCGCCTTCCGAGTTGTTGATCCGGGGGTCCGTGTCCAGCGCAGCCCGCTCGGCACGGCGGGCAAGCTCGATTTTGAGAGGCGCCTCCATGGCGGCCGTGGCTTCACTGTAGATAGCCAGATCGCCCGCGACGCTGCCGAGATCGATTGGATCCGGCAGTCCCGCATACGGATCCGGAGTGGTGATCCGCGCGAGCTCCATCGCCCGTGCCACCATGGCGTCGATCCCTTCAGCGCTGAAATCAGAGGTGTAGCTCGACCCGGTGTTGGTCCCCACCAGCACGCGGATCCCGATCGCGCTTGATCCTGCCTCCTTTACCTGCTCTACTTGCCCCAGCCGGATTTCAGCGCTGAACTCGGACCCCTCAGAAACGGTAGCCTCGGAATCGGTAGCGCCGAGCGCGCGAGCCCGGGCGGCGGCGTCCGCGGCGATGGCGATTGCGTCCACTTACGCGGTTCCCCCAACGGTCATCTTGTCGAGACGGACCGTTGGCAGGCCGACGCCCACGGGAACGCTCTGGCCATCCTTGCCGCAGATTCCCATGCCTTCGTCGAGCTTCAGGTCATGCCCGACCATGCTGACTTGCTTGAGCGACTCAGGGCCGTTGCCGATCAGCGTCGCGCCGCGGACCGGGCGCGTGACGCGGCCGTCCTCGATCAGGTAGCTCTCCGTGGCCGAGAACACGAAATCGCCGTTGGTGATGTTCACCTGGCCGCCGCCGAAATTGCGGCAGTAGATGCCCTTCTTCACCGACCGGACAATGTCGTCCGGATCGCTCTCCCCGGCCAGCATGAACGTATTCGTCATGCGCGGCATGGGTACGTGATGGTAACTTTCGCGCCGCCCATTGCCGGTGGCGGCAGCCTTGGTGATCGAAGACGACAGCCGGTCCTGCAGGTAGCCGCGCAGGACGCCGTTTTCGATGAGGACGGTGCGCTGCGTCATCTGGCCCTCGTCGTCCACGTTGAGCGAGCCGCGGCGCGAGTGCATCGTGCCGTCGTCGACTACGGTCACGATCGGCGAGGCGACCAGTTCTCCGACCCGGCCGCTGAAGGCTGACACGCCCTTCCGGTTGAAGTCGGCCTCGAGTCCGTGGCCCACCGCTTCGTGCAGCAGGATCCCCGGCCAGCCGGGTGCGAGGACAACGGTCTGTTCCCCGGCCGGCGCCTCGACGGCGTCCAATTGCACGATCGCCTGCCGCGCGGCCTCGCGGGCGAAGCTCTCCGGACTGTGTCCGTTCGAGAAGAACGGAAGCTCGACGCGTCCGCCGCCTCCCGCGAATCCCCGTTGCGGCACGCCACCGTCTTCCCGGGCGAGCACCGAGACCGCAAGCCGGGCCATCGGCTGCCGGTCAAACGACAGGACGCCGTCGCTCGTGGCCACCAGGACGTGCTTGATGTTGTCGATGTAAACCGCCTGCACCTGAAACACGCGCGGATCGCAAGACCGCGCCGCCTCATCGGCGCGTTGTACCAGCTTGACGCGTTCGGCGAGCGGCTGGTCGGCGGGCGCGGAGAGCACCGGATACAGATCGCGCCGGGCCGCCTCCGTGAAGCCCGCCACCGGCTCCGTCGCTGGACCGTCCGCGATACACGCGGCAACTGCCGCCGCGTGCCGGATCTTGTCTGGCTTGAGGGAATCCGTGTAGGCGTACCCGGTCCTTTCTCCTGACAAAACGCGCACGCCCATGCCCATCGTGACACCCTGGGTAGCGCTCTTCACGATCGCCTCGTCGATACTCAACGAGGTGCTAGCCAAGTACTCGAAGTACAGGTCTGCGTAATCCCCTCCACGGGACAGGGCGGTGGACAAGTAACTCTGAAGATCGCGCTCAGTGATGCCAAAGTGCCGCCCGAAAAACGACTCGGACAATTCCATCTCTTTCGAGCGTAGCACCAGACGCCGGATCAATACCCGGCGGCGCGCCCATCCGGGGAACGGGAGTCGGATGCGCCCAACAGTGCGCCAGCTTCGATCTGAATCGCGTGGACCATCCCGATGCCCGTCGGCTTGGGTTCGAACTTGTGGCCGCGCCCCACTAGCGCCGCCCGCACATCGGCGGCCATTCCGTATTTTTCGTGCCGGATCTGGTCGGGCAGCCACTGATGGTGGATCCGCGGCGCATCCACCGCTTCCTGGATGTTCATGCCGTGATCGATCAGATTGATGATCACCTGCATCACTGTGTTGGGAATTGTGGTACCGCCGGGCGTGCCCACCAGGAATGCAAGCTTGCCGTCCTTGAGTCCGATGGTGGGTGTCTGTGAGGAGACCGGGCGCTTGCCGGGTGCAATCGTATTGACCTCGCCCGCCGGATATCCGAACGCGTTGGGAGCGCCGGCCTTGGCGGCGAACTCGTCCATCACGTTGTTGAGCAGGAATCCGGCGCCCGCTACCGTGATGCCGCTCCCATAGCCGTCGCGCAAGGTATACGTGTTCGACACCGCATTGCCCTCGGCATCGGCGGTGACAAAGTGGGTCGTCTCGTCGGACTCCTTGCCGGGAGGGTCGCCCGCTCGGATTTCCGCGCTGGGCGTCGCGCGGTCCAGCCGGATCGAGGCCGCGCGTGAAGCGACGTAGGCGGGCGACAGCAGGCCGCCGAGCGGGACCTTGATGAATCCCGGATCCCCAACGAAGGCGGCGCGGTCCGCGTAGGCGCGTTTCATCACTTCCGCCAGGAGATGGTACTTCGCCGAAGAGTCATGGCCCATCGCGTCGAGATCGTGCCGCTCCAGCATCTTGAGCATCTGGAGCAGAAGGAATCCGCCGGAGCTTGTGGGCGCCATGCTGATCAGCTCGTATCCGCGATAGGTTCCGCGCACCGGAGTCCGCTCGATCGCGCGGTAGGACTTGAGATCCGCCACCGTGATGAGTCCGCCGTGAGCGGCCATCTCCTTGGCCAGGAACTCCGCTGTCTGCCCCTCGTAGAACTCGCGCGGACCCTTGGCAGAGATGCGCGCAAGCGTCGCGGCGAGTTCGGGCTGCCGCAGAATCTCGCCCTCTTCATGGAACCGGCCGCCGCGCTGGAAAACGCGCACGGATTCGGCGTAGGGCGCGAACTTCTCCTTCTGCGCGCGGAGACCGCGGGCGAGCGCGTGGCTGACCGGGAATCCGTTCGCAGCCAGGCGCCGCGCCGGCTCGACCAGATCGCGCCACGGAAGCTTGCCGTACTTCTCGCGGGCCAGGGCCATTCCGGCGACAGTTCCAGGAACGCCCACCGACCGGTGTCCCGTCTTCGAGGCGTTCGGGATCACGTTGCCGGAGGCATCGAGGAACATCGTCTTTGACGCACCGCCCGGAGCCGTCTCCCGGTAATCGATCGTGGTGGCCGTGCCATCAGCCATGCGGATAACCATGAATCCACCGCCGCCAATGTTTCCCGCGGTCGGATATGTCACGGCCAGGGCGAGGGCCGTCGCGATGGCCGCGTCCACGGCGTTGCCGCCCTTCTTGAGGATTTCCACGCCTGCCTGCGAAGCGATTCCGCTGGCGGATGACACCATTGCTTTTGAGGCCCGCACGGGTTGGGGAGCGGCGCCGGGGAGCGTGAGAGCGCAAATCAGCGCAAGGGAGATGAGACGGCACATCGTGCCTGTATTTTACTTGAACAGGAGCGGGATGAACTGGCTCAGGTAGCTCCGCCAAACCGAATAGGTGTGCGCGCCTTCAGTCTCGACGTACTGGTGCCGGATACCGCGCGAA
>VFZX01000403.1 GCA_016871015.1 Acidobacteriota bacterium
TGCCTTCACCTAACGGCAAGTATACACCCAAACCGCCTCCCGAACGCAAATGCGAATCTCCCAAGTGCGAATCTCCCCCCTACTCGCCTGATTCAAAAGGCAATCTATCGCCTGTGCGAAATTCCTGCCAGGTTGGAACGCGTACCGCCCCTGAATTTTACCGGAGCGCCACAGCGATCGGCCGTGCCGTTGCCTCATCGGTGACCACTTCCGCGTCCGGATGACCTTGCACAAGAGTCACCGGATAGCCGGTACCCACTTCTCCCGCAACCGCGCGGCGGAAAACCGCCCGGTGGCGCTCACCACCAGCGCAGTACAGCCTGATCCGCCGGGCTGCCAGAATGTCACGCATCCCCATCGTCACAGCCATCGGCGGAATCGCCCCCGGATCGCCCCCGGCGCAGCCGATCGACTGGACCAGAATCGAGTCGCCGCCCAAAACCACGGTCCGGGTCAGCGACTGCCGGAGTTGTTCCACGCTCACGTGGTGCCAGCGCGAAACCGGCGGTTCGTTGAAAGCCACGTGGCCGTGATAGCCGATCCCGCCATAGCAGACGTCCGCCCCGCCCACCGCTGCCAGCCGCTCGCTGATCTCATCCGGCCGGAATGGATGCGGAACATGGTAGTTGCTCTCGAGCGGGCGCAGATCCGCGTCGATGCGCGCGATCAGCTCGCGCCGCATGAATCCTTCAAAGCTGAGCGGATGATCCACGCCGATGGGACGGGCCTGCCAGTCCAGCCACTCGTCCATTTGAAAAATATGGACACTCCGCCAGGAAAGGCGCTCCCGGTTGGTGATGTCCACTAGAATGGGATACTGCGCCACGGGGCCCACGGGCAGGATCAACCGGGTGGGTTCGCCCAGCAGGTTCCGCGCGCGGATCTCATTGGCGGCGGAGTGCGCGAAGTCGGCGAGCACTTCGGGGATGCCAGCGAGCAGGCGGAACGGAATCGCCGCGCGGCGGCGGAGATCCTCCTCCGGCAAGCCCATCAATTCCTCACGGGAGAGCATTTTCACATGGTAAACGAGTACTCGCGGAGCAGATGGGGAATCCTGGCGCTGTTGTTTCTGTCGATCACGATCAACCTGCTCGACCGCCAGGTGCTGTCCATCATGGCGCCGCTGATCCGCGACGAGTTCAAGCTCTCCAACGCCGAGTACTCAAACATCGTGTTCGCATTCATGCTGGGGTTGACGCTCGCCCAAGTCCCCGCCGGGCTATGGCTCGACCGCCGGGGCGCCCGCTGGGGACTGCCGTCCATCATGCTACTGTGGTCGGCGGCGAACGCTTTGCACGCGACGGCGCGGTCCGTCTGGCATTTCGTCGCGTTCCGGTTCCTGTTGGGGATCGGCGAGTGCGGCAATTACTCGGCGGGCGTGAAGGTGATTTCGCAACGCTTTCCCGCGCACGAGCGCGCTCTGGCGGGCGGACTGTTCAACGCGGGCACCGTCATTGGCGCGGCGGTGGCGCCCTTCGCCCTGGTGGCCATCTCCAAGGCCTACGGCTGGCGGATGGCCTTCGTCATTCCGAGCGTCTTGGGACTGTTGTGGATCATCCCCTGGGTCCTGTTCTACCGGGATCAGGCGCCGGCTCCCCGGGCACAGCAGGCGAAGGCCTCGTTCTGGCCGCTGTTGAATCTCCGCCAGGTGTGGGGCGTGATGATGATGCGGGCGCTCGCGGGTCCGGTGGTGCACTTCTACTGGTACTGGCTGCCGGAATACCTCAAGCGCGAGCGGAACTTCAGCATGGACATGATTGCCCAGTTCGCGGGGATCCCGTTTGTGTTTGCCGGACTTGGGAATCTGTTCGGCGGCTTCCTCGCGAACCGCCTGATGCAACGCGGCTGGACCGCCGACCGCACACGCAAGCTGGCGTTCACGCTGGGGACCGCGATGAGCGTGTGCAGCATGCTGGTCCCGTTCGCGCCGGATCAGAACACCGCGCTGGCGCTCATTTGCGTGGCTGCGTTCGGTCTCGCTTCCACCGTCGCCAACCATATCGGACTGCTGGGTGACCTGTTCGATCCCAAGGTGCTGGCGGGCGTGACGGGACTCACCGGGCTGGCCGAAGGCATCATTAATATGTGCATCCAGCTCGCCACCGGACGGGTGGTGGACCGGTTCTCCTATCTCCCGGTGTTCATCGCCGCGGGAGCGATGCCGATGCTGGCGCTGGTGGCGCTGTTCCTGCTGGTGCGGCGCGTGGAGCCGGTGCAGCCGCGCTAGACCGCGGACGGTGTGCGAGATCCGGTTCGCCGATCGGAACCTCGAATTATGCTTCCGGACTCAGGCTGCGCACATCCGCGCCGGCGCCCGTGGAGCTGCTCGCCACCCACTTCGTATCTACCCGGTGGTGGAGGCGTCCTCACACCGGATCAAAGACGGTGCGTTGAGGGCCTGCCGCTCGTCCACCACAGCTTCGGCGTTGTCTTGGTCCGAAACATTTTCATGCGTCCTGTGAGTGGGAGAAGGGGTTCGCTTTGGGTCCATCGCTGCACTGGACGGCAGCACCGCTGCGTGGGAGCGTGTATGCAGTGCTCGAGGTAAAGCAGGACCTGAGCCGCGAGCATGTGCTCTATGCCGGCGAGAAAGCCGCCTCGGTTCGGCATCTCCATCGCACCTCGGCGCCGGTCCCGCATGTCGAGGGCGTGGCCAAGCCTCGACCGTTGCCTCCCATCGTCGCGGGCATCCTCACCTACCAGAGTTGGTGGACGCCGCCCTTCGGCGACCCGCTTCGACAAGCCCTGTCCGAGCAGACCGCAGCAAAGCAGTTGAACATCGGGTGTGCGCTGGTCCACGGTACTTTCGAGGCCCGCTACCCGGACACCGGAGAACCGGACCTGACCATCGTCGAGGGTCCTCGATCGCTCCTGCAATTACTGATGCGCCTCTTGAAGCAGCCTCAGTCCTTGGCCACCGCGCCTGCGATTGATTATGAGGCGTACGTCGCGCGCTTCCAAGGCGAAGGCAGGCCCCGAGTATGATTCGCTTTCAAGCTGCTCCGCGTTGGTCCCCTGCCGGAACGCGGGGTGATGCAGGCGTCGCGGAAAAGTAGACTCACTCTCATGCCGGCGTATACTCGAATTATCCCCTGATGCGAGGCACCATGGACGAGCCAATCCCAGGCGCACACTCCGACCCCGAACTTCTGGGCGGTACGCCCGTGTTCATCGGAACACGCGTGCCCGTCCGCGCGCTGTTGGACTACCTAGAACACGACCGGCCGTTGGCCGAGTTCCTCGACGACTTTCCTACTGTCGACCGGGCGCTCGCGATCGGCGTTCTCGAGCACCTGAAGACCATCGTCGCGCATGCGCCTGCTACTCGATGAATGCGTACCCAAGCGATTCCGGCGAGAGCTGCCAAGTCACGACGTACGCACAGTGCAGGAAGCCGGGTGGGCGGGCATCCAGAACGGCGCGCTGCTGCGAGCGGCTGAAGGCCACTTCGACGCGCTGTTGACCGTTGACCAAAGCGTTAAACACCAGCAGAATCTCACCGGACTCCGTATCGGCGTTGTGATCATGGCTGCGGCGAGCAACGATATCGATGATCTGCGCCCACTGGTACCTGCTGTCCTTGAATCGCTCGACAGCTTGCAGCCGGGTGAGATCAAGCGAGTGGGTCGCCAGGGCTGGTCTTATACAGGTCAGTTTAAACACGAGTTCGACGGACTTCACTGGGGTCGTTTCATGAATTCTCGTTGTCGAGCCGCGTGGCTGGGACTATTCCTGATACTCGGGGTGCGGTGCACACTGAACGCCCAGTCCACTGCAACCCCGGGGGCCGAGTCAATCCTGCGCGCGGCAGACCTTCAAGCAGATGTCGCCCTCCTTCGGCGCGCCTATGAGACGCTGCACCCGGGGCTGCTTCGCTACAATACGCCCGCGCAGATCGGTGCGGCTTTCAGCGCGCTGGAACTCGAGTTCAAGCAAGATCGAACACTGGCCCAGACCTACTCTGGCATTCTCGGTCTTCGCAGCCAAGGTGAAGTGCGGCCACACGTATCCCAACTTCTTCAACCAGACGGCGTCTGTTGCTGCCGCGCTATTCCAAGCGCCCCGGCTCCCCTTCTACTTCCGTTGGCTGGGCGATCGCATGATCGTGACCCGGTCCTTTACGGCTGACGGGCGAATTCGGGCCGGGACCGAGGTGCTGGCGATCAACGGCATCCCGGTGGCCACCATCCTTGCGCGACTCAAGACCGTGGCGAGGGCCGACGGCAACAATGACGCGAAACGCGTGGCCTACTTGCAAGTGGAAGGGACAAGCCGGCTGGAAGCGTTCGACATCTACTGGCCACTGTTCTTCCCGTCGTCATCAGGCGTCGTGGCTTTGTCCGTGCGCGGCCCCGCAGCCAGCCGGGCACGGACCGTTACCGTTCCACTCGTGCCCTACTCAGAGCGCCTTTCGGTCATCGAAGCGTCAGAGAGGCCGAGGGCCGGCAAGGACGCGCCCATTTGGGACTTCCGCCTGCTCGACGAACGCGTGGGCTACCTCCGCATGCCGAGTTGGGCGCTCTACAACAGAAAGTGGAACTGGAAGACGTTTCTCGCCGAGAAACTCGTGACTCTGGTCACTGGCGGGGCGACGGACCTGGTGATCGACCTGCGCGGGAACGAAGGCGGAAACGATGTCGGTGACATCATTATCAGCCATCTGATCACGGCTCCGGTTCCACGCCAGGCCGTTACCCGCCTCGTACGTTATCGCAAGGTTCCAGACGACCTGGCGCCGTATCTCGACACCTGGGATCCCAGCTTCAAGGATTGGGGCTCGGCGGCGATCGATTCAACCGATCGCTTCTACCGCCTGCGGAGGGACGCCGATGACGACCTCGGCGGGGTAATCGCACCTTCCCTCCCCAGGTTTGCCGGGCGGTTGTGGGTCCTGGTCGGCGCGACGAACAGCTCCGCGACTTTCGAGTTTGCCCAGACGGTCCGGCAGAACCGACTAGGAATGCTGGTCGGCCAGCCGACCGGTGGCAATCAGCGTGGTATCAATGGCGGAGCCTTCTTCTTCCTGCGTCTGCCGCGTTCGGGTATTGAACTTGACTTGCCTCTCATCGGGCAGTTCCCTGAGGGCGACCGGCCGGACGCCGGGCTGGAGCCTGACATCTTCGTGGCTCCCACGGTGAACGACATCGTTCAAGGGCGCGATGCCGAACTCGACGCAGTGCGGGCTCGTATCCGGATGGACCCGCCCGGGAGCAGAGGAAGTAGGTTCCGGTGATGACGCCGTCGAACAATCGGTTCCAGCGGACCCCTGCCCCAGTGGCCCAGTTTCCGGCCAGCGCCATACCTCACCTAACCCGCGATTTCAGCCGCGGATTTCGGAGGCCAGAACGCCACCGCCAGTAGCAGCGATGCGATGCCCGAAACAATGAACGTGTAGGTGGTGGCGGTCTGCAAGTCCGCACCCGAACGCGGAGTCCCGAGGGCCGCGCCCAGCCACTCGGTGAACCCAACCGATCCAAAGGCCGGCACCTTAGCCCAATCCCGGTGAATCCGGGCATGCAGGTCCGTCAACCGGCCCTCCAGCCCGTTTTCATACTCCTGCCACGTCATTCCATCCACTCCTGGTGTCGGCGATCATTTGAAAACGTAGTTTTCTGAACTTCGGCCGGAGGGGCCATCATCGCGCCGAAGGCGCCCGTCATCAAGTTTGCTGTCTTTGGCCGGAGGGACTGGCATCGCGCCGGAGGCGCCCGTCATCAAGTTATCATCGCGCCAGCGGAGGGGGCACCCGTCATCATGCAACCGGTAAGGAATGTCGTGTCAGAAGGAAAAATCTCAAAGGCCATGGAAGAATCATCGCGGCACCGGTGTATGGTGATGAGATGAGGACTGTGCACGATCATGTCGAGGGACTTCGGCTGCGTCAGTGTTGCGAGCCAAGCTGCGGCGCGATGTTCGCGGTTTGCGCAAGTTGCGACCGCGGCCAACGTTACTGCACCGAGCCGTGCAGGAACACGCAGCGCCGCATCCAGGTCCGGGCCGCGGGACGACGGTATCAGGCAAGCGAGTCGGGAAAGCGAGCCCATTGCCGAAGGCAGCAGGCCTACAGGGAGCGTCACGGCCAGGCACCGGTGACGCATCAAGCTATGGCATCGATCACGGCGCCGCCGACTCCTCATCTGCCTTCGCTGACTCAATGCAGCATCTGCGGGTGTTCGAACCCCTGGACCAACGCCTACTATGGGATTTCGCCACGACGTAGGCGACCACGCCGGTCGGCAAGAGTTCAAATTTCTACGCTTTCGCGTGATCGCTAACATGCTGACTCAGCGGGGACAACGGAGGTATCCCGGTTCTCGTGCATGTTGTCTCGTGGCGTGCGAGGGGTCTACGACTACGGGAGATTCGACCACGCCTCGCATTGCGGCCGAGTCGGTGTTGCCTTCCCCTTGGGATGACAAGGTCGGCATCTCCACGACAATTCTCAAGCTCAATACCCGGCCCAGCAGTACCTCTGTCTATGCGTCCACAGCCGCCTCGCGACGACCGCCGCAAGACTCGAGGTCAGGATGGATCGCTACTCCTTTCCTGTAGGGCTCTTTCATCCCCTACAACATGCCGGTCTATCCCGGCGAACCACCCCTTTTGTCCGATCAACCGGCGGGCGTTCGACGCGGGCAATACTGCTTCATTCAAGCGGGGTACCGATCTTCTGCCGACATTGGCGTGTTTCGGGTTCTATGTGTTCCTGGGGCCTATCTTCCGAGTAGCGCGTGATCCGCCCGCTGGCTAGGCCGCCCATCCTTTAGGCAGCGCTGAGTTCGGCATTGGCGAGACTCCAAACCTTAGAGTCTCTAGCTCGAATTGCGCGACCGGACACATCCTTGACACTTTAGCCTGGATTCTTGCTTGACACTTATCAAGGGCGGGTGCGGCTCGATCTTCACCTTACACCTTCTCCGCGCGGGTGCGCGACCGGACACATCCTTGACACTTTAGCCTGGATTCTTGCTTGACACTTATCAAGGGCCGGGCGCAGCCCGGGCCCGGGGCGGGGCCTGTGTTGCTCCGCGTCATTCGGGGAG
>VFZX01000404.1 GCA_016871015.1 Acidobacteriota bacterium
CAGTCCGTCGGCGCGCTGGGTGAATGCGAGATCGGCCGAGCCGTAGATGCCCGGAAAGCGGAACGCCGATGCCCGCAATTTCGGGTTGAGCTGACCGAACCCAATATAAAACGAGTTGAAGAAGTTGACCTCGTAGCGCAGGTTGGTGACTTCTCCCGTCGCGAGATCGAGGTCACCTTCCGAGTACTTCCCGAGGCCGTCGAAGACGAAGGTTTCGCGCACTGGCAAGCGGTAAAGTTGCGGCGCCACCATCCGCGTGTCCGGACCGCGGAGGTTGCCCGGGTGTTCGATCTGGAAGTGGGCTATGCCGCGCTGGGGCGGATCGAACCGGATTTCGACGCGTCCGCTCAATGGTGCGATGTACATCGCCGGTCCGCCGAAGAGTTCGTTGCCGCAAGTTCCGAAGGGGTTGAACTTCGCCTCGGGACAGTCGGCGATGCGAACAACGTCGCCCATGTAGCTTGCGCGAGGATTGATTTCGAGCGCCTGCCGCAAGCCAGGGGGCAGCCGTAGAGGCTGGGGCAACGGATCACGCGCGAGGACCGGCGCCGCAAGGCAAGCCGCCGCGAGAAGAGAAGGCCGTAGGGATCTCATCGGGATTCTC
Organism: Acidobacteriota bacterium; assembly: GCA_016871015.1. GTDB lineage: Bacteria > Acidobacteriota > Terriglobia > Bryobacterales > Bryobacteraceae > SYLY01. The sequence continues at coordinate 605 of VFZX01000404.1, forward strand.
CTTTCGACGAGGACGGACGAAGCCGGCTGGAAGAAGGATCGTCGCGGACGATGCCTGCAAGATCGACCATCGGAAACTGAGTGCTGTATCGCCGGTTGATGCCTGTCAGGATGTCGTTGGCAATGATCGCATTGCCCGCATTGCCAGGGTAGAAGCCGTTCAGGGTATAGAAGCCGCCCATGTAGTCAGCCGTCAAGGTCACGCCACCGGCGGCAGCGCCACCCTCGCGTACGCGCCTGATCAGCGCGGCCAAGTCGTGCAAATCGGCGCCGGCGCCCTGAGCCACCGCGGCGATTTCCCGGTTGAGAGCCGTCACGCGGTCACGAATGGCGGTGGCAGCCGCGGCGGCAATCACGGATCCGTTGGGGAGCGCCGCGCCCGGCGTGCCATTGTCGAGCTGTTCTCCCATGGCCAGGAGACCCGCCGGCGTAATGAAGTCGCTGGTTCCGGCGCGCCACCACGTTTGAATCCGCGCGGGCGTGACGTTGAGGTATCGTCCGGCTGCCGCGGGAGTAATCGCGTACGCCGAATCCATCGGATCCGGAATGTTGACGATCAAGATCCGCGCGAATGTGGCGCGAATCGGATCGACCACGCGTTGATAGGCCGAGCGAAAGGCCGCCGGATCGGGAAGCAGGGCAGGATCGCCCGCGGCGGCGGCGTCAAGGACATCGGAGTAACCGTAACAGATCAGAACCGACGTCGGATTCAGCGATACTGCGGCTTCGACCTGTGTCGATAGCGGTTTGTCCTTGCCGAGCAGAAGCGATGGGAAGCCGACGATGAAGTTGAGGGCCGTCTGTTGCATGTCGGCGGGATGGACCAAAGGCGGCCGTACCCGGATGGAAGAGGCCCCGGCAGCCTTCATCCCGGGAACCGACAGGTTGAAAACGAACAGTGTAGGGGGAAACGGAGTCCGGAGTGTCGTGCCGAGCGGCCCAGGGGCTCGCACTGGAAGGTCCGGATAGCCGGGGATTCCGCCCAGGCCCGGAGCTTCGAGCAGGGGTTGAGGAAACAACGCCTTCATTTGAGCCGCGACCAGAGCCGGGAAGCTCCTTTCCTGATACCGCTGATGCAACCCGAAGTCACCCATTCCGGCGGGAAGTCCGTCTCCCAAGGCGATGAAAAGCGTGGTGTCCCAGCGGCCGGATGTCTGCGCCAAGGCGGCGCCGGAGAGAAGGAGGGCGAGCAGCGCTCTCATCGCGGAAGCTCCCTTACACGCGGATTGCCGATCCGCCACGTGGCGCCACGCGGCAAAAAGGCGTAGTGATTTGGCTTCAATTGGAAGGTCCCTTTGCCGGGAGCAGTGAACTCGGCGTCGCCCTGAAGCACGTACAGATGGGTGGCGCCCGTGATGCGGACCGGAGGCGTGGCGGCGCCCACGCGCAGACGCAATAACTGGATCGTCGATCCTTCCACGGGATCCTGTTCGACCATCTTCAGGTCGATCCCATCTGGCCAACCCGCGGCGGCCCTCCGGCGTGGTGTCCACGGTATGAAGAACGGAACCTTGCCGAGGCCGAGAATCACCTCTTCTCCGGTCTTGCCCGGAGGCACCGCCGGCCCCTGTGTGCCCAGCGGCAATTCATGCACGGCCGGGAACTTCGAATCACGCGCCCAGAACAGCACTTTCAAGGTGATCAGCGCCTGGTCGGGCCCGAAGTTGACACCCTTCTGGAGCGTGGTCAGCGAAGAGGCCGTGTAGTCGAAATTGTCGAATTCGAGCTCGCGCACGATGCCCGCGGTGATGAACGTCTTGTAGCTCACCAGGAACTCGCGATGAAATCCGGTATCGGGAGCACTCTGGGTGACGAGCTGGAACAGGTCGTCCGGCTCTTCGTGCATGATTTGCCGCTGGAAACCTTCCGGGAAACCTTCGCCCAACGGAATGCTACGGACCTGCGCGACGTCGATGACATCGAGCCGTTGAATCGTGGCCGCGTCGTTGGTGGCGTTTGCGGGCGCGAGCTGGAAGTCCTGCGCCCCCTTGGATGTCAACATGTAAACGACGGTTTCGCCAGGACGGCCACCGAACTGCGCGGCCGAGGGAATGGCCCCCATCGAGGCGGCCAGAATGAGTAGGATTTGTGGTTTCATCGGCTTCAGATGTAGGGGTTGTCGCGTTCGATCCCGGGCAACACTTCGATGCCGAGGTACTGGTCTCGCAACTCCTGCTCCTCCCTGGCCTGGATCGGCCCGCGAAAACGATTGATATCCCATCCCGTCTTGATCGCCGAGGCAGGCAGCACCTGGATATCCTGGCCGGGACGCGCCAAGTGCCTCGGGTAGTTGGAAAAGAATACGGCTTTGGGCGCGAACAATCCAAGGAAGGCTCCGAGCCCGAGGATGTCGCCCCAACCGTCGTTCTCGAAGGCGCCGGTCAGACAGTCGGTGAAGTATTGCTGTCGAAGCCCCGCACTCATTTGCAGGAATCGTGGACCATAGTCGAGCAGCGGCGGTGCTTCATTCATCAGGTCGAGCGCGCCCTGCAGTGTCTCGTAGGCCACCGTGTTTCCCGCCAGAATGAAGTGCTGCACGAAGCCATCGAGCGCGTATTCGGTGATTCCGGGATCGAAGGTCGCATAGCCCGGATCTTCGTCGACGGGAATGACGATGTCGCCCATGGCGCTCATCACCGAGAATGCCGACGCGCGAATCGCCGCGCGTGTCTTGGCCGGCGCCGCCGCCGCTTTTTGTTGGAATGCCCCGAGGCCGGCGGCCAAGCCGGCCAATGAGAACGCGCGTCCGAGAAAGGCACGCCGCGACAACTCGCGGTGCAGCTCTCGCAACCGGTCTACCGTCAAGGGTCCTAGGGCAGCTCCGGTCATTGGCGCCTCCTGTCGAGAATGTGCGTATTGACGAACTCGCCGCATCGCGCTCCGATCGCCATGATCATGGAGTTCGGATTCGAGCTGAGATGATTCGGAATGACGCTTGCGTCGCAAACCATGAGATTGCCGGCATCGAACGCCATGCAGTTCTGGTCAACGACCCCGAGGCGGCGGTCACGCGCGGCCCGTAAGGTGCTTTGAGGATGCAGTGCGTTGGCGTTGACCACCAATTGCGTGAGCGTGGTCTTTAGCAGGGACAGCGGCTGTTCCGGATTCGGGAAAATCGCCGCCGCTCCCAGCCGTTTGTACACCGATCCCACCGCGCGCAAGCCCCAGATAAAGTCGTTCATCGTTTTTGGCTCGAGGAGCCCCGACGTGCCGGCAACCGGATAGCTGATGACCGGCTTGGCGACGCCACCGGCCACTTCCCCCGACATATTCGGCTTGAGCTGGAAGATGAACGCACCCACGCGCTGCCGGTTGCGCCGCATTAAATCCTTGTATGGCTTGCCGAAGAAGCCTATCTGCGCCGCCGCCCACGACGTCGCGGAATTGAAATTGGAGCTGGCGTGGATGATGGCATCGATATGATTGCCCTTGTCATCCTGAGCAAAGTGGTGGAGGTTCCACTGGTAGCCCCGTTCGTTGCCCCAATCCTCCTCGCCGGGCATGATGGCGTCGACTCCAATGCCAGGGTGCGCGCGCAGCCATTTTCCGGCGTTCGGGTTAACCAGATGCAGATCGGAATCCCAGAAGATGGCCGGACTTCCTATCGCTCCCGCCGAGATCACCACGAGCTTGCTCGCAAGCGCGGTGATCGTTTCGCCGTTGCGCCGGTAGACCACGCCCGCGGCGCGCCGGCCTTCCATCACAATTTTCAGCACGGTAGCGTTGTCGTGGAGCACCGCCCCGTGCTCGTCGACAGCCTTCGGAATTTGCGTCATTGCCGTGCTCATCAGGGCGTCGTACTTACACGGCATGCCCGCGTTTAGGCGCTGTCCGCAGAAGATGCAGTTGTAGCGGTTCGATGCCGTCGGAATGGTCCTGATCCCGAGTTCCCTCGCCGCTTGATCATAGAGCTGGCTCGCCCGGTTCCAGTGCTCGCGCTTGTTCCGGTGGACGTGTAGAACCTCTTCGGCCCTGAGGAAGTACCGCTCGAAAGCTTCCCGGGTCCAGCCTTCGACCTGGGTCTCTTCGGCGAACTGGTCCCAATCCTCGCGGTTGGGGCGAATCCAGGCGCCGACGTTGATCTGCGAGCCGCCGCCCACGATCTTCGCCTCCCGCTGCACCGCCGCCGAGCCGGGGTTCGACGCATCCATATAAATCGGATGGGCGAAAAAGAGCGCTCCGGAATTTCGCGAATTCACACCGTCGGGCGCGTATGTTCCCAGGTTCATCTGCGTCGATGCTTCCCGGCGGCCCGGCGATCCGTGTCCGGGCTTCGGTTTGGCTGGATAGTACGGGCCGGCGTCGAGAATCAGAAGCCGCGCGTTCGGCGCGATCTCGCCAGCCAGAAATCCGCCGCCCGACCCGGCGCCGCAAATGATGACGTCGTAGGTCTCGGCCATTCAGTCTACTCCGTTGTCTTTACCAAAGCGGAACCGCAGCGACGCTCCCGCCAGATGCGCCAGATTGCGGTATTGCCCGTTGGTGAACTGGTGCGCGTTGGCGGCGACGTTGGTAGTCCGGTTCTTCATCTGCATGAATTGGTAGAACATCGTCATGTCGACATGCGCAAGGCGCTTCGTCATGCCTCCAGTCACGCTGTGCCGGCTACTGTCGGGGAACAATGGGCCCACGCTCTTGTCGGGCACCGGCGAATGGTCGAAAGTGTAGCCAGCGCGCCAAGTCACATCGCGCATCATGCCACGCATCATTCGCGGCCCGAAATCCTTGGGAACGGGCTTCTCGAAGCCAGTGTGGAGCAGCACCGAGTTCCGGAAGTCGAACGTGAGCCGCTGTTCGGCGGAAGTCGCGCGGTCGCGGCCCTTGGCGTCTTTCGTGTTGCTGAAATTGATCGGCAGGTCACGAAACCGCTTGTAGTCCTGAAGCCGGGCGTCGAAGGCGAGCCTGCCGCCCCATACGTTCTTGGATACTCCCGCGACATAGGTCGCCGGCGTAACGAAAGTCGCTTCGAGGTTCTGGTTCGGGAATAGCACGTCGACACCGCGGTCGCTCGGCAAAAATGGGGTCAGCGGACTCGACAGAAACGCGAAGCTGCCCTTGCCTTTCAACCTGTGCACGACGGGACTTCGCCACGAGAGCCCGATCTGCCATCCCGTTGCCTTGCTCTTGAAAAGGTACCCGGCCGCAAAACCCGGCCGGTTTGATGATGCCGCGGCGCGGAAACGGCCCTCCGGCTGAAGGCGCTGAAACGCGCGGGCGGCCGCGTTCGAGTCCGAGCCCGGAAATACGTCGAGAGCTAGGCTCCTCGTAAAGTCCGTTGGGTTGTCGTCCGGATTACCCACACTCTGCTCCAGAAAGAGATGAGCGTGGACATATGCAACGCCCACGCTGATGGCGCTGCTCGCGTTGATGCGGCGCGCGATCGTCGGCTGAAACCAAAAGTTGAGCAGCTTCGCCCGAGTGCCCGCAAACCGGGCCGAGAATTTGGTGTTCGCCGGGTCACCGTCGTTGAAATTCGTCCAATTGGCGGCCAGCCCGAACGGCGCGTAGCCGCCGAACCCGACCGCCCACTTGTCATTCAGCCGGTGGGTAAAGTAGATGTTGGCGACCGGGATGAACGGTTGACGGATCGTGCCACTGAAGCCCTTTTCTGGGACTGCGGCGCCAGGCGGCGGATCCGACGGTATGAACCGGAACTGACCCGCCACGACGAGGTTGTCCATTTGGAAATTGGCGCCTCGAAGAAACGCAATGCCCGCCGGATTGAAAAATATCGCCGAGGCGTCGTCAGCCAAGGAAGCGAAGGCGCCGCCCATGCCCTGCGCGCGGGCGCCGTTCTCGTTGACCGCAAACGCGGAACACCACGCATTGGACACGCCAGCCAATGCGAGTGCTATCAATCCTGCGGATTGCTTTCGCACCAAGACCTCCCTGTAGGCATCAGGAGCCGGCATCTTCCTCCTGAAAGCCGCGGCTAACGCCCGCCGCGGACACCGGCACCCATCGCCAACAGAATACTACAAGGATGCGGAGTAATGTTGGGGTTCGGCTAGCAATGGAACGAAGAACCCGGTGCGCGACCGGACACATCCTTGACACTTTAGCCTGGATTCTTGCTTGACACTTATCAAGGGCGGGTGCGGCTCGATCTTCACCTTACACCTTCTCCGCGCGATTGTCAATACCTCGATATTCCGGATTTCTTGGTTTCCTGAACGCCCCATTTTCGGAGAAAATGGGGCCTTTTCCCCGGCGCGCGTGACGTAAGGAGCCCGAAGGGCGACTGGAGTCAGGCGCGCCCAGCCGGGCCGGGCGCAGCCCGGGCCCGGGGCGGGGCCTGTGTTGCTCCGCGTCATTCGGGGAGTGTCTGACGATCCTCACCTGGCGCCGCCTTGCGTGCCCACTTCTCGG
>VFZX01000405.1 GCA_016871015.1 Acidobacteriota bacterium
CCCGCGCTCGAACCCCAACGCCGGTTTATCCTCACCCCAGGAGTGATCGCCGACATCAAGGGCAATGAGTCCACGCGCATGGTGATTGAGGCCAACGGCGCGCGTCTGGTGGTCGAGCCGTTCGCATTGAAAGCGGGACAGGTCCGCAATTTCGGCGCGGGGATCTCCGCCGAGCGAGTGGCCACCGCCCAGCGGATCACCGGCAGCGAATCCGACGCCGACTTCGCCAGTGTACTCGCTCATCCCAGCGGCGAGCTCTGGACCGCCTGGGTGGCATTCGCCAACGGCAGGAACGAAGTTTGGGCACGCCGGTTCGACGGACGCACCTGGGATCAGCCCCGCAAGATCACCGACGCGCACAATGACTGCTACCAGGTGAAGCTCGCACGCGACCGCAACGGCCATATCTGGTTCATCTGGGCCGCGCAGGTGAACGGCAACTTCGACCTCTACGCCCGCCGCTGGACTGGCAGCCAGCTCACGTCCACTGAACGGCTCACCGCGGACGAACAGCCCGACGTGAATCACAGCGCCGCAACAGATTCAGCCGGAAATGTTTGGGTGGTCTGGCAGGGATTCCGCTCCGGCCGGTCGGACATCTTCGCGCGCCGTTTCGACGGGTCGGCTTGGTCCCCCGCGGAGAAAGTGTCGGAGTCGCCCGCCAATGACTGGATGCCCGCGATCGCCACCGACGGGCAGGGCAGCGCCTTCGTCGCCTGGGACACCTATGACCGCGGCAACTATGACGTGATGGCGCGGCGCTGGCGGAACGGCCAGTGGTCCGAGGTGATTGCCGTGGCCACGACGCCGAAGTTCGAAGCCTATGTGACGCTCGCCTGCGACAAGTCGAACCGCGTGTGGGCGGCTTGGAACGAATCCGGATTCGAGTGGGGCAAGGATAGCGGTTTTCTCGTCAAGCGCGAGGGCGCGCCGCTCTACAACTGGCGCACCGTGAATGTCGCCGTGTGGGACGGCCAGTGGAAAACGCCGGCCGCCCCCTTCGAAGCCTCGATGCCGAAGCACCTGCAGGGCTACAACGACATGCCTGTGCTCCAGTCCGACGGCACCGGCCGTATTTGGCTCTTCTTCCGGCACCGGTTGCTGCGCATCCAGGACCTTCCGCCCGACACACCCGCCCACCGCGCGGCATGGGAGATTTACGCGACGGCATACGAGGGCTTCCGATGGTCGGAGCCGGTGACGATGCCGTTCTCCGGCGGCCGGCAGGACGTCCGCACGGGGTTCGCCACGGGCGCGCCGGGAACCCTCTACGCGGCGTACTCAACCGACCACCGCGACTTTGAGGACTTCCTCTATCAGAGGAGCGCCGTCTACGCGGCCCGCGTGCCCGTGCCCGCTGCCGCCGCCGATCCGCCGCAGTTGAACCCGCGCCCGCCGGTCGAGCTCAAGGCCTTCCCCGTGCAGGCGGACGAAGTCAAGGATCTCGCCCGGATCCGCGGTGAGACTTGGACCGTCGACGGCAAGACCTACAAGATCTACCGCGGCGACACTCACCGCCACACCGAGTTCTCGATGGACGGCAACAACGACGGATCGCTGATCGACGCCTACCGGTATGCTATCGATGCTGCTTCCCTCGACTACCTGATGGTGAGCGATCACAACGGCCTCGGCGGTCCGGACAACGCCTATCCGAACTGGTTGCTGCAGCAGGCCGTGGACCTCTACCACCTGCCCGGAACCTTCGTGCCGCTCTACGGCTACGAGCGCAGCGTTGGCTATCCGAACGGTCACCGCAACGTGATCTTCGCCAAACGCGGGAATCCCACGCTGCCGATTCCGCCCGCCGAAAACCAGGGGCGCGAGGGAGCCGCCAAGCTGTACGAATATCTGAAAAAGTACGGTGGCATCGCGATCTCGCACACCTCGGCGTCGAACATGGGTACTGACTGGCGCGACAACGATCCGGAGGTGGAGCCGCTCGTCGAAATCTATCAGGGCGACCGCGTCAGTGCCGAATACGAAGGGGCGCCCAAAGCGGCTTACGGCGGCAATCTCGCCTCGGCGCCCGGCGGATTCCGGCCCGCGGGCTACGTCTGGAACGCATGGGCGAAGGGGTACAAGCTGGGCGTGCAGGTGGCCTCCGATCACTTGTCGACGCACATCTCCTACGCCTGCACCGTCGCGACGGAGTTCACGCGCCAGGGGTTGATCGACGCGATGAAGCTGCGCCATTCCTACGGCGCCACCGATAACATCGTGCTCGACTACCGGATGGACGCTGCCGGCAAGCAGCACTTACAGGGCGAGACCATCAAGCTGCCGAAGGGGCGGCACGAGCTGGTCGTCAACATTAAGGGGACCAAGCCGATCCGCCAGATCGACATCGTGCGTGACAACAAGTTCATCCACACCCGCCATCCGCTCACGCAGGATGAGAGTTTCCGCTTCGTCGACGCCGAGCCACTGACGGCGAAAGTGAGCTATTACTATGTGCGCGTTCAGCAGGTGGACGAGCAGATCGCCTGGTCGTCGCCGGTCTGGATTTCCCGATGACGCGCAGGTCGATTCTCCAGTCCGCGGGCGCGGCGCCGGCCTTCGCGCAGGGTGGGCAGCGTCCGCCGAACATCGTGTTCCTGATTTCGGACGACCACAGCTATCCGGACCTTGGCTGCCTGGGCAACGCCGCGATCCGAACGCCCAACCTCGACCGCATGGCAAGCGAGGGGATGAGGCTCGACCGCTGCTTCGTCAGCTCGCCGCAGTGCAGCCCCAACCGGTCGTCGATCTTCACCGGCTGCACGCCGCACACCACGTCCACCTCGCGTCTGCACACGCCGATGCCCGACTGGGAGCCATCCTTCCTGGAGCCGCTCAAGGAGCGCGGCTACTTTACCGGGGCGTTCCGCAAGGTCCACCAGGGCGCCTCGTTCGACAAGCGCTTCGACTTCACGGGCGCGGCGAACGTGAAGTTCGAAGCCTTCTTTGACAAGCTGCCCGCTGGCCGGCCGTTCTTCCTGCATGTCGGATTCACGGATCCGCACCGGCCCTACGCGGACGGAGCGTTCCAGCCGCCGCATGATCCGGCGAAGATGAAGGTGCGTCCGTTCCTGCCGGACACGCCGGTGGTCCGCAGGGATCTGGCGCACTATCACGACGAGATCGCGCGCATGGACTCCGAATGTGGCCGGATCTTCGAAATCCTCCGCGATCGGGGACTCGACGGCAACACGCTCGTCATGTTCACCGGCGACAACGGAATGCCGTTCCCGCGCGCCAAGGGGACCTGCTACGATCCCGGGATCCATGTCCCGCTACTCGCTTGGTGGAAGGGCCGCATCGCGCCTGGATCGGTGACGCGCAACCTGACCGGCCATGTCGATCTGCCGGTGACCTGGCTCGACGCTGCGGGGATCGCCAAACCCGCGAAGATGCAGGGGCGCAGCATGTTGAACCTGCTGCGCGGCGCGGGCGTCTACACCCCGCGCGAGGCCGTGTTCTCCGAGCGCAACTGGCATGACAATTTCGATCCCATCCGCGCCGTTCGGACGCAGAAACACAAGCTGATCTTCAACGCCGCGCCGCATTTTCCGTACCGTCCGGCGTGGGACTTGGCGGACTCGCCGTCCTGGCGGTCAATCCATGAGGAGGCGCGACGGGGAAGGCTCACACCCCAGCAGCGGCAAATGCTCGCGCCGTCACGGCCGGTGATTGAACTGTATGATGTCGAGGCCGACCCGGACGAGTTTCACAATCTGGCGTCGAGTCCGGCGCACGGGGAGGTGTTCGATGAGATGCAGCGGCGGCTCAGCGGGTGGATGCATGAGACGTACGATTTTCTGCCACCGGGGAAGACGAGGCCGAATGAGCCGGCGGGGAGGGAATGGCCGCTGTCGTTATGAGGCTGGTGTCTTGAGAAAAGGAGCCTGGGCGGAAAGCCGCCTCTCCGCCCAGGGTTGCGGTCAGGCCGCCTTGCGGTGGCTGTTTGAGCCGCGCTTGGCGCCTGGCTTCTTCATCTCCACCGGCGGATTGGGTGGGCGGGGAGCCTCGACGTGGTGCCACACGCCCCACACGAATCCGGCGGCAATGCTGGCTTGGGCGAGCAGCCAGGGTGCACTGAAGGCGAGGGGCGTCACCAGCGCCTCGAGTAGAACCAGCAGTAAGCAAACTTCCCACATATTGGGACCTCCTTATCCCTTTGAATTACGGCCGCGTCCGTGCGGCCAGTCTCTTCAATCTGTGTCCGTTACCGGAGCGCCTCACGGGCCGGCGGCGCCAGTTGATCCAGTGGACCATACGCGGCGAGCGTCGTCGCAGGGTGTGGCGCATGGCCGGAGCATGCCCGGTCCGGATCATGGGTTGTTGGACTGGATGGACAGCGGCGAGCCGGACTCGCGTGCGAGGTGTTGCGGAGTATGTAAAGGACCTCATGCCGCTTGAAATCAGGGAGCGTGACAGCGATGGGTGTAACGGCCGTGAATTATACCTGGGCGAGGACAGAGGAACGCGATGAAGACTGATTGGAAGCATCTGCAGGAGCTCATTCCGAAGGTCCTTGCTGGGGACCGGGAAGCGGCGGAAGAGTTTGGTTTGACCGTGTTCGCAGCGTTTCTGGCTCACGCTCGCCGCAGGGGGCTGCGAGAGCCTGACGACGAAGACGCAGCGAGCGAAGCGCTTGTCAAGGTGCTGGCCAATCTCGGCAAGTACCAAGTTCGGGAAGGCGCAGGGTTGAACTCTTGGGCCTATCGGATCCTGAACAACGTGATCAACAGGAAGCTGAAGGCCGCCAGGCCGATGGTCGCGCTTGATGACACGCCGGAGGCGTCTCTTGGACGTTTAGACGAGCCCATCGAAGGAGCTGAGCCCTCAGGGTCGGCCGCGGACACCAGCCGGCTCCACGCGGCTCTGGGAGCGTTGCCGTCGATCCAGCAACAGGTCCTGCACCTGAAATACTTCGCCGACGACCGCGGTGAATCCGAAAGAACATTCGCCGCGATCGGACAGCAACTGGGCATCCCCGAAAGTACGGCGCGGGTGTATCACCACCGCGCGATCGCCCGGTTGCGCCAGTCCCTCACGGAACTGGACAAGACGGCCTAACGGCCAAAGCACAGGAGGCACGAACATATGAACAATGATGTACATGTTGAAGAAGACGCGAGTTCCAATCCGGATGGTCCGTTGGAAGCGGCACTTGAGTCGGCGGCTTTGAGCCCGGACGCCAGGCGGGCGGCACGGGATGCGACGGACGTTGGTTTTGGTATCTTGATGATCAGCCAGGAGGTGGAGAAGGCTGGCTTCGCTGGAATGCCGTTCCGCCGCTATATCGATGCGGTGGCGAGCCGTGCGAAGGTGGACCTGCGTCCGATCATGAGCTGGTTGAAAATCGAGAAACTGGAGCCCTTGGATCCGGACTTCGGAGCGGCAGCCGCGGAACTTGCCAAGACGTTCGGGATGAGTGCCCGCCAGTTGTGGGTCCAGACGGGCTACGATCTGCTGATGAGTCTCCGGGCGCAGAGTCCGGCACCGGTCTTGTACCGGATGGTGGGCTCGCGCTCCGCGGAGGTCGAGTCGTGTGAACGTGATCTGCAAGGAGCGATCGACGCGCTGAGTCCGGGCGACCGGGAGGTGATGTCGCGGTTGCGAAGGCAGATCGAGGAGGGATATGGCCAGCCTGGCTAAATCGGTGTGACCCTCAGGGTGTACTCGGGAGCGGGTCCAGGTCTCGCGTGGCTGTTGGAGACGGTGATGATGACTTGGTCAGCGTTCGTCGAGATTTCAGAGCCGATGGTCAGTACTTCCCTGGTGGACCCGTCCCCAGGGAAGTCCCGGGAGTACCCCATCGCGGCGATGGCAAGGGATAGCGAATGTGTTTCCAGGGAAACGCGGAACCTGCACCCGCCGGGATGGACCCGGTAGTAATGACACGCGAGGTGGGGCAGGTCAGTGGCAGCTTCTTTCGTGGCTGCCCCTTGAGTTAAACGCCACGTTTCACGCGCCAGCCGGCTCCCGAACCGGGCGTGAACTCGCGGAAAGAACGATTTCCGGTCTGGGTCGCAAGTGAAGTACGAATCCATGCAGTAGTCGTGAAAGAGAGTTCGCAAATCCCGGCCCTTGGCCTTGAGGGCATCGTCGAGCGCGGCAATTGGGCCCTGGTCCTCCGTCGACTCTGACCATAGGCACCAGACGAACTTCTCCCCAAATGTCTTCGCCATATAGCGGACAAACATGCCAGCTTGGTACTCCGCGGCTGGATCCGGCAACGAGACTTCAGGTTTGTCGACCCAGTCCATCACGAATCGCATGAAGCCGGGGTTGCCTGCCGCGATCTCCGACTCCATGAAGATCGCGGTGCCCTCGTTCAACCAGTTCCATTCCCTTTCAACAAGGGGGTTCCTCTGGGGCGGTCGCAAGGTCCACGCGCACACGTGTGTCGCTTCATGGATTGCTTCCGCTTCCGCGCACGCCAATGCGGCTTCGCGAGTCGGTGCGTCCATTCGGGACCGCAAGACAACATAGGGTCGGTCGTCCGCCCCGACGGAGGTGAACGGGCTGTCGGAAGGGTAGATGGAGGTGACGTCCGTCACGTATACATTTACGTTCGTTGGCATCCGCCTTTCGCCCACATGGTTCTGGACTCTTGAAAAAACACGCTGCATGCCTTCCAAGTAAACCATCGGCACAATTGGTGTTCGTACCCCAAGAGCGCCATTCGCCAGGCCCTCAGCGGGTTCTCGATAACAGTAGTGTATGGTGAAGGGACCCCGCTCGTATCGTGACTTCAAACGGCTGAACCGGTCCTCGGGAGCGGCGGCGTGCGCAGATTTCAACAGGGTTAGCAGCCCCTCGATGCGGCTGTCCTCGGGAGCGATTCCCCTTAGCCCAAGTTCGTCACTGGACCATCGATTTCAGCGATTTTCGAGGTTTCAGTCAAGACAAGCGCCGTGTTTTCAGTACGCGTGTCCGGAGAACACGATGTAGTGTAGACCTACC
>VFZX01000406.1 GCA_016871015.1 Acidobacteriota bacterium
ACAATCGCGCGGAGAAGGTGTAAGGTGAAGATCGAGCCGCACCCGCCCTTGATAAGTGTCAAGCAAGAATCCAGGCTAAAGTGTCAAGGATGTGTCCGGTCGCGCACCGGTTGGAGCCCCGCAAACGTCACCGGGATATCGCGTCCACCAACCCGCACCGTAACCGGATTCGCCGTCCGCACCTGTCCTGCGGGCGCAGGCTGGCCAGCTTCCACCGCCGGGGTAACCGCCCCCAGACCCGCGCAGACCAGCGTCACCGAGTCCCCCGCCTGCGCGGGCGCCGTACTCGAATTTGGAAACGGCTGCGATAGCGGGCAATCCACGATACGCCATCTGCCCGCCGATCCAGGCTTCGAAAAGGCGAATGGAGGCCCGCGCTTCTGGAGGACCGCCGGTTTGCGCGGACAGTCCGCGAACGGCGGTCGCGAGCAGGGCGAGCGTCTTCATAACGCTCAGTGTACGCTACTAGCGCTTCTTCGCCTCGAAGTATTCCGTGAGCGGTACCCAGTAATGGTCAATCCAACCCTGAGTGTACCGGTCAGCCTGCTCGAGCGGAACTCCGGTCTGGACCATCGTTACCTTGGCGCCCTTTGGATGCGGGGCAAACGAAAACTCGAGCCGGGACGGTGGAACATCCGCTGGCCATTCCGTTGTCGACCACTCCTGCACGAGCCGCACGCCCTTTTCGAGTTCGAGGTGTTTGCCGGAGATGTAGCCGTCCCAGGCCGTGAACCGCGCCCCGGTGCGCGCGGTTCCGGTGGCTTTGGCTCCCGTGAACGCCGAGTGCTTTCGGGCGTTGACGAGCGCTTCGTAGACTTGTTCGGGTGTCGCGGGGATCACTCGCGACTGGCGAATCGATCTGGTCTTCATGGGACTCCAGCCGGGCTAGAGCTGACGGCCGCCGATGATGTCCGAGTACACTTCGACGTAGACTTGGCCCGGGAAGCCCGGCCGCGCCGGATTGGCCGCGACCGAGCGATAGGGGAACTTGCGGCCGATGAGGAACTCGAACTTGCCGGAAGCGCGGATGCACTCGTAGGTTCCCGTTAGGGGGCCGCCGATGCCCATCAGATTTCCCAGGGGTGAGGACGTATCGCTCAATGGCGGAATCAGAAACCGTCCTTTGCCCACGTTCTTGAAAATGACCTGATCGCCATCGAGATCGGTGATGATGGCGCGGTTGTCGAAGTTGATTTCGGTTTGGGAGACCGGAGTGAACTGGAAGTTGACGATCGAAGTGCCGGAGATCAGGCCTTCGACCGTGCCCACCTGAAGCCCCAGGCCGGTGTTCGGTTGAAAGTCAACCACTGTATCGCGCTGGGTGAAGAAAAGAGGGATCTCGAAGATCTTCCTCTCGAGGTCCGAGCCCGGACTGGCTGCCTTGGCCGTCTTGCCTGCTCCGAACGCGGCAAGCAGGCCGGCGAGGATATTCCGTCTTTTTTGCATAGTTGCCTCCTGAAAGGTTGTTTGGGATGTCTTCCGCGGTTCAGGGAAGTGGTCTCTCGACCGGCTTGGTGTTCGCGCTCGAGAGAACCACGTTGCCGTTCTGGTCCGGGTTCTGAAAAACGAAAATACTCACGTACGGATAGGCGGGCGAGGTGGAGACCTGGAACGTGCCGAAGCGGGGAGTGGCTGGGGAGTCCTTGCTCCAGGTTCCGAATCCCGACATCGTGACCGTATCGTAGTCGCCCGGCGCGGCGTTCGAACCGCGCGAGTTGGTGCAGGTCACATTGGCTAGGCGCAGCATCTTGAACGTGCCGCCGCTCGGGCCGGTGTTGGTGTTAGTGTACTCGAACGAGTGCCGCGCCGATTTGCCGTCGCAGGGAACCGAGTAGTTGTAGGAGATGCGGTCTCCCACCGAGGTCAGCACGTTGGCCGCGCTTCCCGATTTCACCGCGCGGGGCGCGTCCTGTGTGCGCATTGCCTGCAGCCGAAGGAAGAGATTCAATCCGCCCTTCGGACCCGCGAGAAAGCTATTCGCCTTGACGTGGTCGGGAGATGGAAAACGGAAGCCCGCGAAGCTGCGGGTATGCTCGGCGCTGAGGCGGAAGACGGTTTGCCCGTTGGTGCCCCGCTCGAAGAACGCATAGCCGGGGTTGCTGACCGGATTCTCTTTGGCCACAACGTCGAATGGCAGCGTCGAGATTCGTCCGTCGTTCTGGGCAAAGAGCACTTCGGCGAGCGATTGCCCGTAGAACGAGGGATAGAAGTACTCTCCGAGCACCCGGCCCGTTCTCAGATCGACATGTCCATGATTGATCGCAAACGGCTCATCCACGAACACCACGCGCTCGAGTTTGTAGGTGAGGAGTGGGAACCGTAGAAACTCTTCATGTCCGAGAAGACCCGGCCCAAAGCCGCGTCCGAAGACCGCGTTTACCGGCGGGTCCTGGATGAGTCCGGCGGCGGGCAGGCTGCGAATGATGAAGGGAATCGAGCCACCGGAGCGAGGTCCGAACTGGATCATGAGCCGGCCCTGGATGTGCGAACGTCCGGGTCCCAATCCGCCGAGCTGCGGAATGTCGAGCTCGAAGTCGTCACCGAAACTCGAACTGTGCCCGAATACGGTGAACTCCTGGATGGAGTTCGGCGGAATGTCGGGGCAGTTGGGGAAACAAGGCTCGCCAGCGGGCTCTTTGGTGCTGATCGCGAGATGGGGATGAAGACTGGTGCCCCGCGCTGGCACGCTCGCGCAGCGAAAGGCGGGGTCGCAGTTCGGCATCGGCCAGCGGACGATGTCTCCCTGACTGTCTTTGCCGAGCGGCAGGAATGTCGTCCCGGAGAAGTGATAGTCGAGCAGGCCATCGGCACGCTGCTCGAATCGGATCCAGGCCCGGCCGCGGATACCCGGGAATTCGATCACGGGCCGCTCTAACTTCGGATTGACACCGCCGAGGGCAAGCAACGCCGTATTGCTGAACAAGACGCGGTACTTGATGTTGGTTACTCCGCCCGTCGTCAAATCGAGATCGCCCTCCGATAACAGATCCGGTCCGTCGGTAACGGTATTGCCAAGAACCGGCAGTGTGTACCCACCCGGCGTTTGCAAGACCCCGTCGTCGCCGGTCAGGGCGAAGTGCTGCACTTCGAAGTGGGCCACATTGCGAACCGGTGGATAAAACCGGATGCGGATCTCGCCCTCGAGATGGGAACTCGTCATGGCGTGGCCGCCAAACAGGAAGTTCGAGCAAAGGCCGAAGGGAAGATCGATGTCGTTGTCGCAATCAACCGCCCGGAGTGTGTCGCCGAAGTAGCTCGCCGCCTTGTTGATCTTGAGTGTCTGGACCAAGCCCGGCGGCAATCGCAACGGCTGGGGTAGAGGCCGGAAGATCAGAATCGGATCTTGGCCAAGCACCGCGGGCACGGCGGCAAGTACCGCCAATAGGCATCTCGACACGCTCTTCATTGCCGTTCTCCCGTCAGCCCCAAATCAGCCGCGCGGAACAACGTGCCGCCGCCCGCCGGCCGATAAGCGAACACCGGATCGATCGCCGCGATTGCGTTCACATCCACCGCCGGGAACGTCCGCGTGTAGGTCCGGTTCAGAAGCGAGAGCAGTTCATTGGCGATCACGGCGTGTCCAGTCGCGCCGGGATAGAAACCATCCAGCGAGTAGAACCCGCCGAGGTACTCGCCCGTGATGCGCCGGTTCCGGACCGTTACTCCGGCGGACTTCACTCGGGCGAACAGTGCCGCCAAGTCGAGAACGATCGCGCCGTTTTCGCGGGCCACGTTCTGGATCTCGGTATTGAGGGCGCGCACCCGCGTCCGGATCTGATCGGCTGTCGCCTGACGAAGAATCGAATTCGCCGGAAGCGGTTCGATCTTCCTGTTGATGAAGTGACTCCCGATGTCGGCTAGTGCGGCTTTCGTGAGGTAGTCTCCTGGCCCGACGCCGTAGCCGGCCCGAATGACCAACTCCGGTGCGAAGGCGAGCTCCGCCCCGACCGCCGGCCGGAGGAAGTATCCGGTGTCGACGGGATCGGGAATGGTAGTGACGACAACCTGGGACTGGAGCGCGCGCAAGCGGCGCACGATACTCGCATACCCCTGACGGAACGCGCCCGGATCAGGGATTCGGCCCGGCTCCTGATGGAGCGCTGCTTCGAGGGCTTCGTAGTATCCGAGTTCGATCAGGGCGAGCGTTGGATTCATCGCCTCCGCGTATTCAGCCTGGGTCCAAAGCGGCACATCGGTGTCGAAAAGCATCGCGGGAAAGCCGAGGATCAGGTTCGTGATGGTTTGTTGGCGGTCGCGCTCCTGAATGATGGGAAAACTGGGACGTCTTCCGAGCGCGTCGATCAGGCGCGCGTTAGGAATCGAAATATTGAAGATGAAGAGTGACGGCGACGGCGTGCTGCCGGTTCTCAGTTGAATCCGCGTATCGCCTTGCGACAGTAGCGGCGGCGTCGAGGGAACCGATGTGGTTCCGAGCACGTCGTGGACTCCAGGCCCTTGCATCAGCGGCTGCGGAAATATCGTTTGCAACTTTTCGGCCACGAGCGCGGGAAAGCTGTACTTTTGCGTGCTTTCGCTGAGCCCAGGCCCCGATTGTCCTGCCGCCAATCCCTCCCCGACGGCCACAAAGGTCGTTGTCTCCAAACGCGAAGCCGTTTGGGCTGTCACAACCTTCGCGGCAGCCAGACAGAATAACAAGACTGCCGCTGGGCAGCGCGATCGCCAGAGGCCCGAGCGGCCCGGAGCGCTTTCTCCCGAACTGGCCCCCCGGCAGGGTGGCCGCGTCCGCCTTTGAGCGGTTCGATCTGTCCCCCCCGGGAACTCTCCATGCAAGGTACCCCGACAGTGGTTCATAGGCACGGTCAGCCGCAACGCCGGGCACGACTCTTGGTCAAGTGACGAAGAATCGAGTCCAAGCCCTCCTTAATGCCGATTGCAGCGGTATCGATCGTATCGGAAAATGACTCGGCTCGAGCGCTGCCGACGATCGTATTTGAATCATCTTTGCGCAGTGCGAATCGAGACGGAAAGCGTGGCGGGGATGACATGGCGGCGAGGCCCGATCCCGAACTCATCGTGATTACGTCGTGGTCTGCCATGTTTGCCTCATGTGGACACTAGCGGTCCAGCTTGCCATCGGTTCCCATCCGCCAAGTAAGACCCAGCCCGAACAGGTTGGCGAAATTGCGGTATTCGCCATTGGTAAACTGAAACTGGTTGGCGGGTACGTTGGTGGTCTTGTTGATGAACTGCATGAACTGGTAAAACATCGTCAGGTCGACCGATTTCAGGGACTTCGTCATGCCGAAGGTGCCGCTGTAACGGTCGGTATCGGGAAACAGCGGGCCCACGCTCTTCTCGGGTACCGGTGAGCGGTCATAGATGAAACCGCCTCGGAGCGTCACATTGCTGAACATGCTCTTCATCATCTTCGGCCCAGGCGCGCTCTTCAACGGACGCTCGAATCCGGCGTTGAGGATATAAGAATTCTTGAAGTTGAACGTCAGCCGCCGCTCGTTGGTGGTTCCGATTTCGCGGCCCTTCGCGTCGGCCTTCTTGTCGAAGCTGATCGGCAGATCCTGGAAGCGGCGGAAGTCTTGCACCTTGAAATCGACCGCGATGGTTCCGCCGAACATCTTCGTGTGCGCGACGCCGACCGTATAGGAACCCGGGGTCGTGAACGTTCCGGTGAGGCCAGCGTTGGGAAAGAGCACGTCGAGTCCGCGGTCGGAAGGCAGGAACGGACGAAGCGCACCGGTATTGGTAAACGAGAACGCGGCGTTCCCCTTGAGGTGGCTGACCACGTGTGTCCGGTACGACAGGCCGAGATTGAATCCGGACTTGCTCTTGAACAGGTACCCGGCCGTCAGCCCAGGCTTGTTCGCGGTGGCCGCGGCTCGCAGGCGGCCTTCCGGCAGCAGACGGGCGAACGAACGAAAGGCGAGGTTCGGATCAACACCAGGAAACACTTCCTTGGCCAAGCTTCGGGAGAAATCGTCGGGCGTGTCGTTCGGATTGAGGAAGCTCTGTTCCAGGAAGAGATGCGTGTGGACAAAGGCAACACCCACCGAGATCGCCTGCGACTCCGAGATCCGATACGCCACTGTTGGCTGGAACCAGTACTGCTGGAGTGCGGCCCGCGTTCCGGCAAATCGGCCAACGAACTTCGTATTGGCAGGGTCGCCATCATTGAAATTGGTCCAGTTTGCGGCCAGACCCATTGGGGTGAAGCCGCCGAATCCGACCGCCCACTTTTCACTCATCCGCTTTGTCCAGTAGAAGCTGGCGATCGGGATGAAGGGCTGACTGACAGCGCCCGGAAAGCCCTTTTCCGGTACTACTGTACCCGGCGGTGCCTCCGAAGGGATGAAGCGGAATTGACCATTCACGATCAAGTTGTTCAGTTCGATCGACATTCCCCGTTGAAAGGCAATCCCCGCGGGATTGAAGAAGATGGCCGTGGCGTCGGAGGCAACCGCTGTGAACGCCCCGCCCATGCCTTGGGCTCTCGTGCCCAACTCGTTGACCGCAAAAGCCGAACACCATGCCGGGGACGCCGACACCAATGCCAGTGCCGCCACGCCCAGGGATTGCTTTCGCACCAAGACCTCCAAATTGTGGAAAGGGAACAGCTTCATGCTCGAAGCCGTCGCGAAGCTCCATCCGCGACTAGTACCCGACCGCTTTAGTTTATTCGACCCAGTACACCGCTGTCAATTCCCACGTTCATGCGTGTAGCAGCAAAGTAGAAATGTCCCCCTTCGCGCAAAGTAGAAGTGTCCCCTCGGAGCAGGCTGGTCTCCGGGTGCGTGATAGTTTGGTGGTCGACCGGTGAAGCGGAGACGGGCAATGCTGGCGAGCAACCCGATCGAGGAATAGCCGGCCGGAACTCATCGGACGATAGGGAGAGCGTGTTCCTCCCGGCGCGTTCCCGGGTTCGGACAGGGAGTC
>VFZX01000407.1 GCA_016871015.1 Acidobacteriota bacterium
TGCCACTGCGACTAGCGCAGGGAGGAGAATCAGCAAGCTTCGGTGGTTCACGCCCCAATGAAGTGCACGCCGAGGGCCAGAACGATGTCCTTTATTTTCAATGCTGCCTGCTGGAACATCGGACAGATTTTCCGGTTCGGGCGGCGGACACCGGACAACTTGTCCGGCCGCCCCACCTTCAGTCGACGAACGCGAACTCGTTGGTCAACAACAGGACCTGCGCGAGTTGCTCCCATCCGTTCAACGGACGCGGCTGGGGTCCCCGGAAGTCCGCTTTCGCGCTCCAGACCGCGCCTGCCATGGAGATCACCGGAGCCCAGGTGAAGCGGTCGCTGTCGTAGTCGTCTTTGGAGTCAACGACGAAGTCGATCCACTCTCCTGCCTGGACGTCGAGGACCGCCCGCGCCTCGGCCTTGGCGTTGCGGAGATCCCATTGGCCGATGATCCCCGATCCGCTGTGCAGGATCCAGGCGCGGATCCCGTTGCCAAAGTTGAACCGCTCCTCGAACTGGTTCATCGCGTGGCCCACGGCGCCTGAAATGATGACGAGGCCGCCCGTGGGTGCGACCCAGCGCCGGACCACGGCATTCGACAGTCCGTCCCCGGGATGTCCGCCGCCGGCGGCCAGTGACGCCATCCCGGCGCGGGAATCCGGCAACAGGGATGCGGCTTGCCAAGTGTCCTCGGTGAAGTAGGCAAACGGCTCGAACGCCGTCAGCCGTCCAGCGTCCGGATCCAGCTTTCCCCAGCCGTACCTCCACGGTGAGGCCAGGGGACCCGAAGCCGGAGCCGGGCGGACATCCACAAACCGCCGCGCAAGGGCGGTCTCATCTTTGGTGGGCCGCCGGGCCAGCACGCGCCGGTACAGGATCTCGATGCGCTCAGCCGGATCCGATGATGCGGCGCCCGCGGCCAGGTTGCGCGCCTGCTCGGCGATGAACGGGCTGTTCATCAGGAACAGCGCCTGCTGTGGAACGGTTGTGCTGAAGCGTTTGGGTGTATGCGCCTCGGGATCGGAAAAGTCGAAGCTCTTGAGTACGGCCTCCGATTTCTGCCGCTCGACGAAGGCGTAGAGCGACCGGCGCGGATCCGCTGGAACGGCGCCGAGCGCAAACGAAGGTCCGCCAATTTCAGCCGACAGGCGTCCGGAGACGGCGAGCATCGAATCGCGCATCGACTCGAAGTCGAGCCTGCGTGCGGGACGGCTCGCCTGTTGATAGGCGCGGGAAAGCATGGCGCGCCGGATGAGCTTCTTGACCGACCAGCCATCTTCGGCGAAGCGGACTGCAAGCAGGTCGAGCAGCGCGCGGTTGACGGGTGGGTCGCCACGGACACCGAAGTCGCTGGGAGTGGCCACGATCCCCTCGCCCATGAGACGCTGCCAGACGCGGTTCGCCATAACCCGAGCGGTAAGCGGATTATCCGGCGCGGTGACACTGAGCGCCAGCTCCAGCCGGCCGGATCCACGGGTGAACGGGCGCTGGCCGCCCTTGGACAGCACGGCCAGGAACTGGCGTGGGACCTGTTCTCCGGCGTCCTCCTTGTTGCCGCGGACAAACACGTGCGCGGGCTCCACCCGGGTGCTATCGGCGAGCGTCATGGCGCCGGCCGCCCGGGTCCGGTGGGCGAATTCGGAGAGAAGGGTCTGGTGGCGCCAGGTGAGATCGCTCATCGTGTTGAAGTCGCCTTCAGTGGCGATCTGCCAATAGTCGGCGAGTGGCACGTCTGTTGGGTCGAGATCGCGTCCGTCGAGGATCTTGGCGCGCCATCGGCGCAGGACGTACAGGTTGAGGTTCCGCTCCTTGGCCAGATTGTCCACCTGCGGATTCGTCATCCCTTTGGACTCGCGCGCGGTGGCCTGATACCGCTCAGAGGTCTCGGGCTTGCGGAAGTCCGCCTTCATTTCCTCGAGCCGCGTGGCCAGGTAGTTGTCCAGGGCCTGCCGCCGGTGGGTGAGCGAGCGCGCGTAGAATCCGGGCACGGATCCGGAGATCAGTGGCGGCTGAAACGGCTCATCGGAATTCAGGAACACTCCGTAAAGGGAATAGTAGTCGCGCGTCGGGATGGGATCATACTTGTGATCGTGGCAGCGGGCGCAGGAGACGGTGAGGCCGAGGATGCCGCGCGTGACCACGTCGATCCGGTCGTCGATCTTTTCAGCCAGATCGGTGCGGCGGACGGGATTGAGGCCGAGAGTGAGGAAACCGAGGGCCGCCAGATCCTGCTGGCGGGCGCCGGGGATCTGGTCGGCGGCGATCTGAAGCTGGACGAAGCGGCTGTAGGGCATGTCCCGGTTCAAGGCGTCGATCACCCAGTCCCGGTAGGAATGGGCGAAGGCGAACCGGACGCTTCGTACGCCGGCATCAGCGTAGCGGGCCAGGTCGAGCCAGTGGCGCGCCCATCGTTCGCCGAAGTGGGGCGATGCGAGCAGGGTATCGATGAGCGTCTCCCAGGCCCGTGGCGAAGGATCGCGCTCGAACCGTTGGATCTGTTCGAACGTGGGCGGCAGGCCCAACAGGTCGAGGTAGGCGCGGCGGATCAGAGTGCGGCGCGAGGCGGGCGATCCTGCTGGCTGAAGCGTATCGATGGTGGCGGCCTTGCCGGTCATGGGCGGCTGCCAGGCCCAGTGGTCCGGATTGCGGCGCGCGACATCTTCCCCGGCCACGGCGGGAGCGGCTTGCGCCGCAGGCCACGGAGCGCCCGCGGCGATCCATTGTTCGATGGCGGCGATCTCGGGGCCGGTGAGCTTGCCGGTGGGGGGCATGCGGACGCCCACGTGCCTCACGGCCTGGACGAGCCTGCTGCCGGCGGGATTTCCGGGGACAATCGCGGGCCCGCGATCACCGCCCCGGAGCATCGCTTCACGGGAGTCGAGCCTGAGTCCGGCGAACGGAGTCCTGGCCGCGGCGCTGTGGCAGGAATAGCAGTTGGCGGCAAGCACCGGGCGGACA
Source organism: Acidobacteriota bacterium (assembly GCA_016871015.1). GTDB lineage: Bacteria > Acidobacteriota > Terriglobia > Bryobacterales > Bryobacteraceae > SYLY01. The sequence continues at coordinate 2,952 of VFZX01000407.1, forward strand.
TGTTTTTCGAAGAACCCGATGTCCTGCGCCAGGGCAGCCGCCGCGAACGCGATGCCAGGCAGAGCACGCATCATTGGGGCATCGTATCAGGTTTGTCAGGCGGTCCGGCGGTAGGCTTCAAGCGTGTGCCGCGCACAGTTTTCCCAGGTGAACTGGCGCGCGCGCTGCAGGCCCTTGGACCGGAGCTGCTGCCGCAGCGACTGGTTGAGATCGAGCCGCGCCACTCCCTCGGCGATCGAATCGATGCTCAGCGGGTCGACGATCACGGCGGCGTCTCCGGCGATCTCCGGCAGCGATGTGGCCGTTGAGGTCAGCACCGGAGTCCCGCACGCCATCGCCTCAATCACCGGGATTCCGAAGCCTTCCCACAGGGACGGGAATGCGAAGAAGCGCGCGCATTGGTAAAGCGGCAGGCGGGCGGTGGAAGGCACGTAGCCGAGGCGAATCACGCGATCCCTGAGTCCCAGGCGCTCCACCGCTTCCGAAATCCCGGTGGCGGCGCCCTGTTCGCGGCCCGCGAGCACCAGTTGCGCATCCGGCTTGACACGATGATACGCTTCGATCAGCCGCGCCAGATTTTTGTGCGCCTGCTGCTTGCCAAGGTAGAGGATGTACTCACCGCGAATCCCGAGGGCATCCACCTGGGCGCGCGCCCCAGCCGGGTCGGACGGCGGTGTGAACTCCGGACCAACGCCGTTATAGGTCACGATCATCCGCTCGAGGGGAACGCCGAACGCTTCCTGAACGTCCTCGCGCGTGGTGTTCGACACGCACACAATCTGCCGCGCGCGGCGAATTCCAATCTTGATCAGAGCGTTGAGCCGCATCGCCGTCAGCGGATCGAAGTACTCGGGATGGCGGAGGCTCGACAGGCAGTGCACCGTGAACACGTACGGCTTGGGTGCCCACGGGGGCGGGGTGAAGGTCGAGTGAAAGAACTGGACCCCGTCGCGCACCAGCATCGCCGGCAGCGTGAGGGCGATACTTAACGGGCGCACGGGAGGCTGCAGGATCCGGTAGATGGGATAGCACAAAGATTCTCAAATTTGCGGACACGGCGCGTGCAAGTGGGTGTAGGCAAATGGTTTATGTTCATAGTCCAGTTCCAGCACAACTCACGACGCCGGAACTTCTTCCTGCAATGGAATCAACGAGTTGCCTCGCCCTCAAGGTGGTTCAGCTGTCGCTATGTCCGAAATTTCAAGAATCTTTGCGCGATCCCCTCGTCACCCCCTGATCTTCTTATCCCTGAGAGGCCCTATCGAACAGCGCCTTGGAGTGTAAGGGCGAATCCCACCGGTAGCTCAGCACGAGCGGAAGCCGCTGCCCAGGACTGAGTTGACTCTGCCACGTGGCTGCGGGGAACCGGTGTGCCGCGCCATAGACTAAGTACACCACCGACCCCGGATTTTGTCTCAGGTATCGCAGCACGAACGTCGCCGCCACGCCTTCGCGCTCATCGTAGATCAGGGTACGGAGCCGTGCCCGCGCACTGGGGAGCGTCGACTTCCTGAGTGCGGCCTCACGCCTTTCCCGGCCGGCGAACAGGACGCAGTTGCCGGTCGGCATCGACCGGACCCGCCCGTTTCTCCACATCACTGCGCATGTATAGGCGCCGCCATACCGGCCCTCGAGAAACCGCAGCGTGTACGGGTTGGGCAGCAGAAACGGCGAGTGTTCAATGGACTCAGCCAAGCCAGGGTCCGCCCGGTTGTCGACCCCAATGTCGGCGAGCATTTGAGCGTTCACGCCCGGAACATGCTGAACCTGGTACAACACCTTGACCGTGCCGGAACCCGGGTCCCCCGGAACTTCCACCGAAACGAGCGGATCGTAGATCTTTTCCGATCGCGGCGAGAAGCCACGCAAGAACCCCGGTCGTCACTTGACGATCCTGTAGAGTGGCCCCGTTCGGCGGCGGTCCTGCATGTCGGTGTACGTGTAGACTCCATCCCGGACAGCTTTGCCGGAGAATACATCGTCGTCAGCCATCTTGCGGGCGGGGAACCCGTCCACGTAAACTAACTGGCCAGAGAACCCGAATCCGCTTTGCAGGTGCGCCAGGCCACCCGTTGCCGTCAGCATCTGGAAGACCTTCAGGCTGATCTCCTCCGCGCCCGGCGGCTGGGGCGTCTTTGGCGCCGGTGGCTTTTCCTTCTCTTTTTCGGTCAGCTTGGCGACTGCCTGGTCACGCTCCCCGGTGACCCGCGCCAAGTCGGCTTCCAACTGCTGGATCCGCGTGGTGTTGCGGGCGGCCTGCTGCTGATGTTCGAGCGCGGCCCGCGGGATCTCCGTGCCAGCGGCCAGCACCAAACCCAAAGCGATGAGCATCATGTGGATTCAACCTCCACATGGATAATGCGTTCACCCGGCGAGTTCTAACACGAATGCGGGAGAATATTTAGCTGAACAACTGATGGATGGGCTCAACGCCCCGGTCCACCAACGGGATCGGCCGTCCCTGGGCGCCCGGCAATTCGGTCTCGATATCGATGCCCAAACCCTTGTACACCGTGGCGGCGATCATGGCCGGGGTCACCGGATTGTCCTTCGGATAGCCGCCGATTTCGTCCGAGCTGCCCACGACCCGCCCACCCTTGAACGGCCCGCCGGAGGCGAGCACGGTCCAGCACTGCGGCCAGTGATCACGGCCGCCTGCCGGATTCACCTTGGGCGTCCGTCCAAACTCGCCGAATCCGACGACCATGGTGTTGCCCACCAGGCCGCGGCTGGCCAGATCTTCGAGCAGCGAGGAATAAGCCATGTCGAACATCGGACCCACCAGGTCGCGGTAGCACGAGATCGGGCTGAACGGCTTTGAGCCGTGAATGTCCCAGGTGATCTCGTCGAACACCGTCTCGAACATGTTGATCGTAACGAACCGTACGCCCGCCTCGATCATCCGGCGCGCGAGCAGGCAGCTCTGTCCGAACCGGTTGTTCCCGTACTTCTCGCGAACACTCTCCGGCTCGCGGTGCAGCTCAAACGCCTCGCGCGCCTTCTTCGACGACATCAATGTGTAGGCCTGATGGAAGGTGGAGTCGAGCAGCCGCGCATCCTGCGAGGTCTCGAACTTGCTCACTTCCTTGTCGATCATCTCGCGCCAGTTCCGGCGGCGGTCGACGCGCAAGGCTGGCAGGTAGTCCGGGGGCAACAGGTCCGGGACGCGGAAATTCGGATCCGACGGATCGGCGTTCAGCACGAACGGATCATGCGTTTTGCCCAGGAACCCGGCGTTCTGCCCATGCGGCATGTTCCCGCCCGTGTTGCCGATCGGCCGGGGCAGCAGAACGTGAGGTGGCACGTCACCCTTCGGTCCCTTGAGCTTGCCGAGTACGCAGCCAAAGTGCGGATGCTCGACTCCGCCCTGAAAAAGCCGGCCGGTCTGCATCATCTGATGTCCGGTATCGTGGACTGCCGCTGCCGTGTGGTACACGCTGCGGATCAGAGCGTACTTGTCAGCGTGCTTGGCCATGAGCGGAAACACTTCCGAGATCTCGATGCCAGGCACATTGGTCTTGATCGGCTTGTAGGGACCGCGGATCTCGACCGGCGCGTTCGGCTTCATGTCCCAGGTGTCAAGCTGCGAAGGTCCACCGACGAGCATGAGCAGGATGCAGTTCATCTCCTGCTTGCTCTTGTCGACGGCGCCCTGGGCGGTGAGCCCGGCCATCTGCTGAAGTCCGAGGCCCATGAGGGGGATCGCCCCGGCATGGAAAAAGTCGCGGCGGCGGAGTCCGTCGCAGAATTGAACGGGGCGGTCAGCGTCAAGGCGGAACATAATGGTCCTGAGCGTATCTTATTACGTAAAGCGCCCGGCGGCAAGTGGCCTGTCCGCGCCTGTAGCAGGAAAGTAGAAATGTCCCCCTTCGCGCAAAGTAGAAGTGTCCCCTCGGAGCAGGCTGGTCTCCGGGTGCGTGATAGTTTGGTGATCGACCGGTGAAGCGGAGACGGGCA
>VFZX01000408.1 GCA_016871015.1 Acidobacteriota bacterium
CGCTGCGAGTGTGGAAGACTCGACGGCTGTGATTGTCATGCGATCGCCTCCTTGTGGAGGCAATCGCCCTAAAACAGGATATCACAAAAATGTTCTTAAGTGAACAGTATTGGAAGTAGGCCAGGCGCGCCCGGCCCTCCGCCGAGCGGTCCTTCTGAAGCTTCGCGTACAGTCCCGGGTTGCCGGACCACAACTGGCGCAGGAACAGCCGGTCAATCCGCCGCGAGGCCTCGATCAAGAGGTCCAGCGCCTTCCGGTCGCCGGGCGTGAGCTTCGACGTGTCGGCGGTGAGTTCCACCGGAACAAAGCGCGCGGACATCCGCGCCAGGCTTTCAGGATCTGCTGCGAGAACAGTGGACATGGCAACCAGTGCGGTGAAGCGCACCTTAATTCTCCTTTTGCGCGGCGAGTTTTGTTTCGAACTCCTTCTCTTTCGACTCAATATAGTTCCGGTAGCCTTGCGGGTCGATGAACGGATTCGGGCCCCGGCCGAGCCGCGGGTACTTCTCCTCCAGGCCGTAATAGGCGCCATGCGCGCCGAGGAACAGGTCCGCGGGGATCGACTTCCAAACCGCGAACGCCTTCCGGAAGTCGGCCGCGATCGACGGGTACTGATCATTGTTCACCAGCCTGTATCCGGGGTTGACGTTCGGACTCCCGACGATCACCGCCAGCAGTTCCTTGCCGTGCTCGGCCACGCGCATCGTCCAGGTGGTACAGCCGCGCGTGTGGCCCGGAGTCAGCCGCGCGGTGAGCTTCGATCCGCCGAGTTCCACGGTGTCGTTGTCCTTGAGGACGCGCCCCACGCGGCACGGCTTGAAGCGCTCGGTGTACTGGAAGTCGCCGTCGCCGCCCGTCCGGACGATCTCTTCGTCGCCCGTCATGATCATGACGCGTGCGCCGGACTTCTCCACCGCCGCCGCGCAGCCGGCGATGTGGTCGCCATGCGCGTGGCTGGTGAGCAGGATCTTGATGTCGGTGAACTTGAATCCGAGCTTGGACACCGCGGCTTCGATGAGCGGCACCGACTCCTCAAAGCTCGGGTTGATCAGGATGTGGCCTTGGGGCGTGGTGACCAGATACGACGCGTTTTCAACGGATCCGGTGTAGTACAGATTCCCCGCTATTTTGTGCGGCGGGAACGGAGTCTCGGCCAACGCCAGCGCCGCGAAAACAACGGGAAGGAGCAGTCGCATCGCACCATGATCGCACGGAGGAATAGAATGAACCGGGTACGGGATAGAATTGTTGAAGGGAGAACTATGCTCATCCGAATTCCGAAACGCTGGGAGATGCCGGAACGCGAAGCCGCGCCGGAGAGCGCCTGGATGAACCGGCGCGAGATTTTGAAGTCCGCTGGCTTGGTGGGCGCGGGCACATTGCTGGGCGCGGAAAAGGACGCCAGCGCCAGCCTTTATCCGGCCAAGCGCAACCCGGCTTACAAGCTCGACCGTCCCATCACCGAGGAATGGGCCGCCACCGGCTACAACAATTTCTACGAATTCCATCCCACCGACAAGCAGGCGGTGAAGGATCTCACGGGCAAGTTCAAGCCCATGCCGTGGAGCTTCGAGGTCAAGGGACTGGTGAACAAGCCCGGCAGCTTCGACCTGGACGCCCTGCTCAAGAAGGTCACGCTCGAGGAGCGGCTCTACCGGTTCCGCTGCGTCGAGGCCTGGTCGATGGCCGTGCCCTGGACCGGGTTCCCGATGGCCGAGTTGGTGAAGATGGTGGACCCCAAGCCTACCGCCAGGTTCATGCGCTTCGTCACCGTCTACCGGCCTGACGAGATGCCCGGGATCAAGATGGCTTCCTGGTACAAGTGGCCTTATTACGAGGGACTGCGCATCGACGAAGCCATGAATCCGCTCGCCATGTTCGTCACCGGACTCTACGGCAAGCCGCTGCCCATCCAGAACGGCGCTCCGTTCCGCGCCATTGTCCCCTGGAAGTATGGCTACAAGAGCGCGAAGTCGATCGCAACCATCGAATTCACGGCCAAACAGCCGGGAACGTTCTGGAACGATTCCCAGCCCGCCGAATATGGCTTCTATTCGAACGTGAATCCGGATAAGCCGCATCCGCGCTGGTCGCAGGCGTCGGAGAAGGTGATTCCGACGATGGAGCGGCGTCCGACGCTGCCCTATAACGGATACGCCGAGGAGGTCTCGAGCCTCTACACGGGCAAGGAGAACTGAGCCCATGGCCCAGGGATTCCTCACCGGAAAAGGCGCCATCGTCACGGGAGGCACGCGCGGAATCGGACGGGCCATCGCGCGCGCCCTGGCCATGGAGGGCTGCGGAGTGGCAATTTGCGGTCGCGACGGAAACTCGGCGCAGACCGCTGTAAATGAATTGATTACCGAAACTGGCTCTCATATCACCGGCCTGGGAGCCGATGTGCGTGACAGAGAGGCCGTTGCCAAGTTATTCTCAACCGCCAGCGGCGCCTTCGGTGGCATCGACATTGTCGTGAACAATGCGGGCATCGGGGTGTTCGCTCCAGTCGCCGACCTGCGTGCCGAGGACTGGAACCGGGTGATTGAGACCAACCTGACCGGGGTCTTTCACTGTTGCCAGGAAGCCCTGGCCTGCTTCAAAAAGCGGGGCGGCGGCTACCTGATCCAAATCGGCTCACTGGCAGGGAAGAATCCTTTCGCGGGCGGCGCCGTCTACAACGCATCCAAATTCGCGTTGAACGGCTTTTCGGAAGCGCTGATGCTTGATCATCGCCACGACAACGTCCGGGTCAGCACCATCCTTCCGGGGAGTGTCGATACGGACTTCACGCCACGGACAGGGAACACGAAATCGGAATGGAAAATCGCGCCAGAGGACATCGCGGACATCGTGATTGGGCTGCTCCGAATGCCAGCCCGCACCATGATTTCGCACGTCGAGGTGCGGCCCTCCCGGCCACAGAAAAGGTAGACCGGGTTTGGCAGTCTGATTGCTTGCTTTCGCCCCGTGGTGACACTCTTCGGTAGTCAAGGAGCGTGGCGGATGAAAGCGGGTGTCACACTGGATCCAGGCCGGACGGGCCGCGAGGCGCGTTCGCTCGAGGAGAATCTTCAGCGCCTGGTGGTCGGCCAAAATGAGGCGGTCCAGCAGATCGTCAACATCTATCAGATGTACCTGACGGGGCTGAATCCGCCGGGGCGGCCTGCCGGGAATTTTCTTTTCCTGGGTCCTACCGGATCGGGCAAAACGCGGGTGGTCGAAGCCACGGCTGAGACGCTTACCGGACAGCCGCGGGCGGTGGTCAAGATCGACTGCGCCGAGTTCCAGCACTCGCACGAGATCGCCAAGCTCATCGGCTCGCCGCCCGGATACCTGGGCCATCGCGAGACGCATCCGCTGCTCAGCCAGGACAACCTGAACATGTACAAGTCCGACAACATGAAGCTGTCCTTCGTGCTGTTTGACGAGATCGAGAAGGCCTCCGACGCCTTGTGGAACCTGCTGCTGGGCATCCTCGACAAGGCCACGCTGACACTCGGCGACAACCGCAAGGTCGACTTCTCGCAGAGTCTCATCTTTCTCACGTCGAACCTCGGCGCGGCGGAGATGAGTTCCATTCTGAGTCCCAAATTGGGATTCGGACTCCATATGGCCAGCCGCGGCCCCAGCGCCGCGCCGGACGCGAAGACCGACATCAAGATCGAGAAAAGCGGGCTCGAAGCCGCACGGCGCAAGTTCACGCCCGAGTTCATGAACCGCCTGGACAAGATCGTGGTCTTCCGTCCGTTAGGTGAGACCGAACTCCGCCGCGTGCTCGACATCGAGCTCAATTTCGTTCAGCGCCGCATCTTCGAATCGCAGGCCGGAGAACGCGCCTTTGTCTTCACCTTCTCCGAAGAAGCCAAGGAGCTGGTGATGCGCGAGGGCATCGATTCCAAGTACGGCGCGCGGCATCTCAAGCGCGCCATCGAGCGGCTGCTGGTCCAACCGCTTTCAAACCTGATCGCGACCCAGCAGGTCCGCGCCGGGGACTGGATCAAGGTCAATCTGGATGCGCAGACCCGCGCTCTCACGTTCCAGCGCGAGGCCGAGGGGCTGCCCTACCACGCGCTAGCCGAAGTGGCGACTACCTACAGCGTCCTGGGACTGAACGCCTACACCAAAACGTTCCCCGAGCCGACCCGCGCCTTCAGCCGCGGGTCGCGCCGGTCGTAACGGGCTACCAAGGCATCTGCCGCTTGGTGTACCGCCGTCCGCGCTCGGCTGCCTCCTGGCCGCCGGACCCGATCATGACGCCTTCCTTGATCATCTCCTCGACGTCATTCGGCCGGACGGTGTTCAGGAATGCGATCTTCGACCGCTTGCAAGCCGCCAGCACCTTCGCCCGCGCCTCGCGCATCTGCGGGTGCAGCGTCTCGTTCGCGCCGTGTCCGTCGGGCAGGTTCAGCGAGATGCCCATGTCGCCCGGACCCCACTCGGCAAACCCGATGCCGGGGACCGCGGCCACCTTCTCGGCGTTGGCCAGCGCGTACTTGTCCTCGATCTTGAGTCCAAGCAGGAACTCGCCTTCGGGATTCAGCGGCCACGGATCCGCCTTCTTCATGTACTGCGCCGGCGAGATCCCCCACATCCGCGCCGCGTAGCCCTGGCTGCCGTTGCCGAGCAGTCCTTCACCGATCCCGGGGGCGGGTTTGGCGTTCGGATACCGCATCGACTGGACAAACACGCGTACCGCCTCGGGACTCCGCGCATGGCACAGCAGGATCCCGTGGACGCCCGCCGCCTGGACCTGCTGCGCGACCCAGAAGTTCGCCTTCATATGCGCTTCATCGACGCCCAGCACGGGAAGCGTGGCGATGACCGCCGGTGTCCGGTGGCCGGACTTCGTGGGGCCGCCATCGGCCAGCCCTCTCATGAACTCGCGCAGTTGGGTGAAGTCGAGTGCGCCGTGCTCCATCTCGTAGTTGATGTAGTCGGCCCAGGTCTGGGCCAGCTTCTTGCCTTCCGCGTAACCGCCGTGGCCGCCGGTGTAGTAGATGGGCTGGCCCTGTTCGAGAAGCTCGATCGCCTTGTTGATCCGCTTCGGCTTGTACGAGGAGCCTGGAGAGCTTTGGGCGCTCAGGAAAAAGAAAACGGCGCTGACGCTGAGCAGTGCGGTGATGGGGAGCAGTGTCTTTCGCATTCACGCCAGTATATCTAACGCAGCAGCCGTTGCAAACGGGGATCAAGCGGCTTGGTGGCGCGCAAGCCGAGCAGCCGCTCAAACATCGCGTAGAGCAGCGTGTTCTCCACCGCACCGGTCCGGGCCCCGGGCCGGAATCCCGGCCCCGCCGCGAACAGGATCCCGTGCATCTCCGGAAACCGGCTGGGGTCGTAGCCGTGCATTCCGCGCAGATCCGGGATCGGATCACGGACTCCAATCATGTACGGCCCATTCGGAAGGATCACCAGGTCGCCGATGCGCGGGTTCGCGGAATAACGCAGATGCTTCGGGATCTCCGCGCGGCGATAAACGGTCCAGTCCGGGCTCTTGTTCTTGAGTGCCTGATAGGTGCGGTCCACCAGTGCCGCGTCGTTGGAATAGAGCTGCGTAATCGAGAGGCCGTTGGACACCTTGAAGCCCGAAAAGTCCGCAAGCGGTGTCAAATCGATCGACCGTTCGACCCGCGACTGGCCGTGGTCGGACACGATCACCACGTTCACTTCCGGCCGCACGGACTTCAGCCCGTCCAACAACTCGCCGATGCTTGCATCCACTTCCGCGGCCGCCTTGGCCGTCTCCGCCGCGTTCGGACCAAACCGGTGCGCCGCGCTGTCCACGTCGGAGAAGTACACCGTCACCAGCCGCGGCCGCTCGCCAACCGGAAGCCGCAGCCACTCAAGCACCTGCCGGACCTTCTGATCGCGCCTGGTCCGCGGATTGTACGGGAAGAACCACGTGGGACGCCGGCCGCCGATCGCAACATCAGTGCCGGGCCAGAAGTAGGCCGCGGTACGCAGTCCCGCGTTCTCCGCCGCGATCCAGATGGGAGTTCCCTTCCACCACATCGGATCCGCCACCGAGTCCGCGTCGCGGTAGTAGAAGCGCTTCCCGGTGGCCGGATCGTGGAAATCCATTTCGAGAACCCCGTGTTCCTCGGGCCTCAGTCCGGTGGCGATCGAGTAGAAGTTGGGGAACGTGGTCGATGGAAAACACGGAATCAGGGCCGAAGCGCTGACGCCCGCACGGGCGAACTCAGCCAGCCGCGGTGCCTTGTGGCGTTCGAGGAAGTCGGAGCGGAATCCGTCCACGCCGATCAGAAGCAGGAACTGGGCAAGGAACATCTTCTCCATGGTAGTAGGGCTGTGTTAACCTGGGTCCTCATCTAGATTTCGTGACCATCCCTCCACCGGATTGGTCGCCGCAGTCCTGGCAGACCAAGTCCGCTCTTCAGCAACCAACCTATTCGGATCCGGCGGCGCTCGCCGCGGCCGTTAAACGCCTCTCCCTGCTGCCGCCGTTGGTGACGCATTGGGAGGTCGCCGCGCTCAAGGCGCAGGTCGCCGAAGCGGCTTCGGGCAAGCGGTTCCTGCTCCAGGGCGGCGATTGCGCGGAGAGTTTTGACGATTGCACCGGACCTTCGCTCACGAGCAAACTCCAGATCCTGCTGCAGATGAGCCTGGTGCTGATCCACGGCAGCAAGAAGCCCGTAACCCGCGTCGGCCGCTTCGCCGGACAGTACGCCAAGCCAAGGTCCGCCGAGAACGAAGAGCGAATCGGCGTGTCGCTGCCGAGCTACCGTGGCGCGCTGATCAACCGCCCTGGCTTCACCGCGGCCGAGCGCGAGCCGGATCCCGATCTCCTGCTACGGGCATATGAACGCGCTGCGCTCACTCTCAATTTTCTGCGTGCGCTCGCACGCGGCGGATTCGCCGACCTGCATCATC
>VFZX01000409.1 GCA_016871015.1 Acidobacteriota bacterium
CTCTCGCCAGGGCATCCCCCAGCTTAACCGCTGTCCCCCGGTTACCCTTCGTTTGTGTCAACCGCCCACCGGCACACTTGTCAAGGATGTCTCCGGTTCGCACAGCCTTGGCGCTGGCGAAGAAGGGGGACAAGGTCCAGGCGCGGAAAGAGCTCGAGACCGCCCGCAAGAACAAGCCGAGCGCCGACGAGCAGCGCAAGATCGACACGCTGATGAACCAGCTCGCAGGTTAAGTGGCCGGGATCTGGAATCATCCCGCCCGTCCGTGGGTGGGGCCGTTCGTGGCGTTCTTCCTCCTGCTCAGCCTCGGGGACTTCCTCGGGCTGGGCCGGTGGGACTACCCGTTTCGCGCCGCGCTTCTGGCCATCGTAATCTGGGTTTGTTCAAAGGACGTCCTGACGTTCCGCGTGCCGTTCTGGGTATCGAGCACCTTCTTGGGACTTGCGGTGTTCGCGATCTGGATCGCGCCGGACGTCCTGTTTCCGGGCTACCGCGGCCACTGGCTGCTGCAGAACAAGATCACCGGAACGCTGAGCAGCTCCGTGCCCCCCGGACTCACGTCCGATTGGCTCGCGCTCACCTTCCGCGCTGCCCGTGCCATCCTCCTCGTGCCGGTCCTCGAAGAATTGTTCTGGCGCGGATGGCTCATGCGCTGGCTGATCCATGTCGACTTCCAGACGGTGCCGCTGGGGGCGTGGGCAGCCCGTTCGTTCTGGATCACCGCGCTGCTTTTCGCGGCCGAGCACGGACCCTACTGGGACGTGGGACTGCTCGCCGGAATCGCCTACAACTGGTGGATGGTGCGGACCAAGAGCCTCGGCGATTGCATCCTGGCGCATGCCGTCACCAACGCCGCGCTCTCGGCGTACACGGTCGCATTCGGGAAGTGGGAGTACTGGATGTAGCGTCCGGCCGCTACAATGGAAGGTTTGATGATTGAGCAACTGACGGCGGGTGCTACCGCCGAGCGGGCCCGCATTGCCCTCTTCGATTTTGACGGTACGCTTTCCACGATCCGGTCCGGCTGGATGGATGTGATGATTCCGATGATGGTCGAAGTCCTCGTGGACCTGAAGACCGGAGAGCCTGAAGCGGATCTGGAGGCGCTGGTCCGCGAATTCGTCGGCCAGTTGACCGGCAAGCAGACCATCTACCAGATGATCGCCCTGGCTGATGAAGTGTCCAAACGTGGCGGGACACCCAAGGATCCGCTCGAGTACAAGCACATGTACCTCGACCGTCTCTGGGACAGGATCAAGGGCCGGGTGGCGGAGTTGCGCGACGGCCACTGCGCTCCGGAAAAGTACCTGATCCCCGGCAGCATGGAACTGCTCCAGGCCTTGCGCGAGCGTGGACTCAAGATGTACCTGGCCAGCGGCACGGACGAAGTCTACATGAAGGAGGAAGCCCGCCTCCTCGGCGTCGACCGTTATTTCGACGGGGGTGTCTATGGTGCGCTGGACGACTACAAGAGCTTCTCCAAGGCGATCCTGATTCAGCGGATCATCCAATCGGCCGAAGCCCGCGGCGACGAATTCCTGGGATTCGGCGATGGCTATGTCGAAATCGAGAACGTGAAACAGGTGGGCGGCATCGCCGTGGGTGTGGCGAGCGACGAGCCGGAGTGCCAAAAAGTGGACGAATGGAAGCGCAACCGGCTGGCCGGAGTCGGCGCCGACTACATCGTCCCGAATTACCTTTGCCGCGAGGACCTGTGGTCGCGGCTGTTCCCCGGACCGGCGCAACGGTGAAATCCAAGTACGAATGCTTCGACCGGTCGCGGCTGGTGGTCAAGCCGCTGGCCGGGCGTACGCATGATCTGCATTTGGAGCGCTGGATCGGGCTCGACGCCGCGGTACCCCCGTTCGAGCATCCGGACCTTGCCGTGGTCGCGGAGCGAGCCGCTGGAGCACGCCAGCAAGGCGCCGCGCGCATCCTGATCATGGGCGCGCATGTACTCCGCGCGGGCGTGAACCGGCACCTGATTGACCTCATGGAGCGAGGCTGGATCACGCATCTGGCGCTGAACGGCGCTGGTGCCATCCACGACTGGGAAATCGCCCGGATCGGCGCCACCACCGAAAGCGTAGCCCGCTACATCCGGACGGGAGAATTCGGGCTCTGGAAAGAGACCGGCGATTTGAACGATGTCATCGGTGAAGCCGCCGCGCTCGGGCTGGGCCTGGGCGAGAACCTCGGCCGCAGGATCGAGGAAAGCGAATTTCCCCACAAGGACCTGAGCGTGTTCGCCGCGGCCTGGCGGCTCGGGGTGCCGGTCACCGTCCACGTGGGCATCGGCTTCGACATCCTGCACGAACACCCGAATTGCGACGGAGCCGCGGTTGGCGCGGCCAGCTACAGGGATTTCCTGATCTTCGCCCGGAGTGTCGAGAACCTCGAACATGGACTCCTGTTGAGTTTCGGCTCGGCCATCATGGCGCCCGAAGTATACTTAAAAGCACTGGCGATGGCGCGGAACGTGGCGCACCAGCAAGGACGCCAGATTCAACGGTTCGCCACTGCCGTGTTCGACGTTGTGCCGATTTTGGGCGACTTCCGAAAAGAGCTTGACAAGACTGATCCAGGTTATTATTTCCGGCCTCACAAGACCATCCTCGTGCGCACCGTGGCTGACGGGGGCGAGAGCTACTATTTCCGAGGAGAGCACCGCGCGGCCCTGCCGGCACTCCGGCGCGCGCTGATCGAACGAGAATGACTACCGACCAGATCCTGACCCGTTTTACGCAGCGTTCCGCCGTCGTGATTGGCGATATTTGCCTCGACCGCTGGTGCACCTACGATCCCGGCACGGCCGAGCCCAGCCGTGAGACCGGGATCCCGCGGATCGGCGTCGTCGCAACGGAGACCTCACCTGGGGCGGGCGGCACCGTCGCCAACAACCTTGCGGCTTTGGGCGTCGGGAAGGTCGCCGTGCTCGGAGTCATCGGCCAGGACGGCTTCGGGATGGAGCTGAAGAGAGCGCTCGAGGCCCGCGGGATCCAGCCGAACCTGCTGGTGGAAGCGCCTGAGATGCAGACCTTCACCTACACCAAGTTGATCAACAGCAAGACGGGAGCGGAGGATCTCTCGCGGGTCGATTTCATCACCACCAAACCGCTCGACGCCGCTGTTGAGCGCCGGATTCTGGACCAGGTTCAGGCTCGCGCATCCCAGTTCGACGTGATCCTGGTGTCGGACCAGTCGGAAACCAGCGCCGGCGGCGTGGTGACTCCGTCCGTGCGCGAGCTGATGGCTGCGATGGCCCGCAAGAATCCTGAGAAGGTGATCTGGGTCGACTCCCGGATGCGGTCCGAGTTGTTCCGCGACGTCATCGTGAAGCCGAATCAGCAGGAAGCCGAAGGCGCCTGCCAGCGGCTCTACGGCCGGATCGACTACTACGCCCTACGCAACACGGTTGGGCGCAAGCCGATGATCATCACGCACGGCAGTGACGGTGCCTACGTCGTCGAGGACACGGGTATCACTCACGTCAAGACCCGCGCCATCGCCCATCCCGTGGACATCTGTGGCGCGGGTGACAGCTTCAACGCTGGTGCAGCGATGGCCATGGCGGTGACTGGATCGGCGGTGGAAGCGGCCCGGATCGGCAACCTGGTCGCCCAAGTGACCATCATGAAAAAGGGTACGGGTGTCGCGACTCCGGCCGAGGTGCTCGCCGCCGCCCGATGAACACTCTCGCAGTGGATATCGGCGGGACCAAGTTCTCGATGGCCGTGTTTTCCGCCGGCCGCGCCGTTGCCCGCGAAAGCCGCCGCACGGACCGGGACGGGGGCCGGGACTGGATGCTCGGCCAGATCCTCGAAATCGCGCATGAATGGATGGCCCGGATCCCAGTCGCGCGCTGCGGCGTCGGTTTCGGCGGCCCCGTACTGTTCGCCGAACAGCGGGTGGCGCTTTCCACCCATGTCGGCGGGTGGAGCGATTTCCCACTGACGGCGTGGCTCGCCGGCGCGCTCAAAATTCCCGTACTGATGGACAACGATGCCAACGTGGGTGCACTCGGCGAGTCGCGCCACGGAGCCGGACAGGGCGCAAATCCGATGTTCTACATGACGCTCTCCACCGGGATCGGCGGCGGGATCATCGTGGACGGCAAGGTGGTGCGGGGCGCGGATTCCTACGCCGGGGAAATCGGGCACATCAGCCTGGACCGCAGCGGTCCGGAATGCCTGTGCGGCGCCCGGGGCTGCTTCGAGCGGCTCTGTTGCGGACTTTGGCTGGAGCGCGACCACGGACGCCCGGCCCACGAGCTTCTGAACGACCCTGGCTTCACCGCCCGCTACGCGGTGGATCTCGCGGCAGGATTGAAAGCCTGCATCATGCTGCTGAATCCCGCCGTGATCGTGATCGGTGGCGGAATCAGCAAGGCCGGTGAAAAGCTGTTCGGACCCTTGCGCCAGGAGCTGCGCCGCCAGGTCACGGCCTGGTCGCGCGCGCGCATTGAGGTCCAGCCGGCAAGTTTGGGTGACGATAGCGTGCTCTACGGAGCAATGGAGTTGGCGAATGAGCTTCCCTGAAACATATAAGGCGGCCCTTCTTGAGGCCATCGATACGATCGACACCGGCAAGGTGAACCAGGCGATTGAGTGGTTCCGGGATGCCCGGGACTCCGGGCGGTCCATCTTCGTCTGTGGCAACGGCGGCAGCGCGTCCACGGCATCCCACTTTGCCTGCGACATGGTGAAGGGGGCGAGCTTCCAGCGGGACCGCCGTTTCCGCATCACCGCGCTCACCGACTCTCTGCCGACGATCACCGCCTACTCGAACGACGTCTCCTACGACTGCGTGTTCGCCGAGCAGTTGAAGAACTTCGCCGGGCCCGGCGATCTGGTCATGGCGATCAGCGGATCCGGAAACTCCCCGAATGTGGTGAAAGCCATCGAGTACGCGAATTCCGCCGGGTGCCGGACAATCGGGCTGACCGGCCGGAACGGTGGCCAACTGGGCGCGATTTCGCAGTTGAACATCCAGGTCCCGGTGCCGCACATGGGCCGGATCGAGGACGCCCACATGATCATCTGCCACATGATCGGCTACTACTTCATGGATTGTGAGCCGGTCCGGGCACATGCCGGGAATGTCGGTTAGCCGGCCAACGGAGCCGCTGTGCCCGTTGCCCATCTTGGGAACCCGCATCCGTTTGAGGTCAACTCCGGCATTCGACATCCCGTAGTAGCCTCGCGGTATGATGGGCCGGTGGCGAGGATCATTCTGCCAGCTCTGGCCGCGTTCAGCATGGCTTCCACTACATCCGGCGAGGTCCACCGCGTTGTCGCCTCCGAGTACCATCACACGTTCTCCGCCGCCCACAAGATCCTCACCCGGATCCAGCCCGGCGACACCGTGATCACCAAGACCGTCGACTCCGCCGGGTTCGATTTCCAGGGTGTCCGCCGCACCAAGACCCACGGCAATCCGCTCACCGGTCCCTTCTTCATCCACGGCGCCGAACCCGGCGATGCACTCGTTGTCCGCATCGTCCGCATCGGACTCAACCGCGCCACGGGCTACACCGCATTCTCCGCCGGCGTCAAGGACCTGCCCACTGCCTACCAAGCCCCGCACCCCGATCCTGACGAGGTGATTCCTGGATACGACTACCTCCGCCCCTGGACCATTGATGTTGCGCGCGGCACGGTCCGCTCGAAACTCATGCCCGATTCCGTGTTCCCCGCGCAACCAATGCTCGGCTGCATTGGCGTGGCGCCCGAAGGCAGCTACTCACCGCGCTCTGGTCCCGCTGGCTATTGGGGAGGCAATATCGACTACAACCGGATCCGCGCCGGAACCACCGTCATCCTCCCCGTGTTCCACCCCGGCGGACTTCTGTTCTTCGGCGACGGCCACGCGCTTCAGGGCGACGGCGAGGCGATCGGATCAGGCGTCGAGACCTCGCTGGACGTCGAGATCATCGCCAGCCTGCGTAAAGGCGCCCGCCTCACCGGTCCCCGCGCCGAAACGGAGGACGAGATCATCAGCATCGGATCGCGGCCCGAGAGCAATCTCAATCAGACCCTCGACATCGCCATGAAGGACATGTTGCGCTGGTTGATCGAAGAGCACGGGATGAGCCCGGCGCAGGCGCACCTGCTGCTGGGTGTGCAGGCGCGCCTGGACCTGGTGACGATGGGCGGATCCGTCGCGGTCCGGATCCCGAAGCGGTGGCTGCCCGTTCAGAAGAAGTAGTGCAAGAGGAATTGGATCTGCCGCGCTCGGGACGGCCGTAGTCACCGGCGCCTGTACTGTGGAACCAGCCCACGACTCGGACCCTTCGGGAAATACCACTCGAACGAACAGGCGGATGCGGCCTGTGCACGGTCGTGACTTTCCTGCGGCCCGGATCCTCAGAGCTGCCCAGCCAGTCTGCGCGGGGACTCTCGAACCTGATATCCTCGTCCCACCCATGGTCCCGCTGGCAATCTTGGTGTTGCTGATCATCCTGCTGATGCCGGTGTGGGCCTTCCTGCGAACCGTCGGGATCAACCGGAGGCTGCGGGAACAAGAGGACCGGATCGCCGACCTCAAACGGCGGCTTCACGCCCTGGAATCGGCCTCGTTTCGACCGCCAGAGCCTCGGCCGGCCCCTCCGCCTGTGCCACAACCGGAACCCGTCCGTGAACCTGGGCCTGAAGCTCAGCCTGAACCCGAACCGCCCCTCGAACAACCTGCTGCCGAACCCCCGCCGCTGCCCACGATCATACCCCAGCCGGCCCCGCCCCGTCAATGGATCCCCTCGTGGCTGGCAGGAACTTCGCATGGCGGGCGGGAATCGAGCCCGGAGCCAGCAAACGACGGTGCTTCGGCGTAGCCGGCGGTGGAAGGGGAGATTCGCACGGTGAATTTTTGGGCGAGTTTGGCG
>VFZX01000410.1 GCA_016871015.1 Acidobacteriota bacterium
TCACCTCTCGCCAGGGCATCCCCCAGCTTAACCGCTGTCCCCCGGTTACCCTTCGTTTGTGTCAACCGCCCACCGGCACACTTGTCAAGGATGTCTCCGGTTCGCACAGATGTACCCGCGTCGTGCATCTGGCGCCGCCGCCCCGGGCGAGTAACTCAGCCGATCAGCGGCTTGACCACGTACGCAGGCTCGACGCCGGTGAGCTTCTGGTCGAGCCCGAACATCGCGTTGCTGTTGGTGAAGTTCCTCCAGCTACGCACTTTAAGAGCTTTACGGAACCGGGACTTCGAGACCGGCGGCAAAAACCCGGGTCCCAGTCAGTGGCAGTCCGATTGCACGGTAAGCCGGTGAAAACGCTAGCATCGAATTCCACAAACGCGCGCGCAGGCGCTTCGAGTGCCACGCCCCCCCCCCAAGCATAGCTTGTGGCCGGTGCCAGGCGCGCATATGTCTTCGAGAAAGTGGCCAAACATCCGATCCCGGCCGATTCGGCGCTCAGCCCTTTGTTGTGCCGGGACAAATCCGGTGCCACCCATCGGGCACAGCGCCGGGCGGAGCCGGTACGATATGCTAATCGACGCGATGCGAAACCGATTCCTGCCGCTGATTGCGCTGGCGCTCTCCTCCTGCAGCACCGTGACCTACGACGTGGTGATCCGCGGCGGCCGCGTGATGGACCCTGAAAGCGGGCTCGATGCCGTTCGCAACGTCGGCATCCAAGGCCGCGGGATTGCCGCCATCACAGAAGACGACATATCGGGACGGCAGACCCTCGAGGCGGCTAGCCGGGTCGTATCTCCCGGCTTCATCGATCTCCACCAGCACGGCGACAGCGCCGAGGTCTACCGCGCCAAGATCCACGACGGCGTAACGTCAGCGCTCGAGTTGGAGCTGGGCGTTGAGGACGTCGAGGCGTGGTACCGCGAACGCGAGGGCAAGACGATCCTCAACTTCGGCGCCGCGGTCTCTCATCCGGACCATCGCCGGCTCGCCATGGGAGGTAAGCTGCTGAAGTCTCGCCTTTCGGGCGACTGGGCCGTTGCGCCGATGACCGCCGAACAAATCGCGGCCCTGGCACAGCGGCTTTCTCAGGGCCTGGCGCATGGCGCGGCCGGTATCGGCATGCTGATCGCCTACACACCCGGGACCACTGCGGAGGAACTGGACGCCGTCTTCCGCGTGGCGAAGGAGCACAACGCCGCGGCCTACGTCCACATCCGGACCAATCGCAAAGACGATCGGAGTCTGCAAGAGGTGCTCGCGCCGGCGCGGCGCCACGGAACGCAACTTCACGTCGTTCACCTCAACAGTACCGGGCAGGATCGCGCCATGGACCTGCTTGCGCGCATCCGCGCCGCCCAGGCCGAGGGCATCGACGTTACCACCGAAAGCTACCCGTACAACCGCGGGTCAACCACCATCGATTCGCACGCCTTCGACGACTGGCAGAAGATGCCGGACAAGGAGATCGGCGAGTACATCTGGGTCGAGACCGGGGAGAACCTGACTCGCGAAACCTTCGCCAAATTCAAGCCCACGGGCGGACTCATTATCAGTCCGGCGAGCTACAGCGAGGAGTCAGTCCGGAAGCTCGTCGCCGACCCGATCGTTATGGTCGCCAGCGACGGCATGTGGCTCACCAATGGTAAGGCTCACCCGCGGACCTGGGGCAGCTACGCCCGTGTCCTCGGCCACTACGTTCGCGATCAGAAGGTTCTGAGCCTGATGGACGCGCTCAGGAAGATGACGCTGCTTCCCGCCAACCGGCTGTCGCAGCGAATTCCCGGCATGAAGAAGAAGGGCCGCCTTCAAGTGGATGCCGACGCCGACCTGGTGGTTTTTGATCCGGCGGCGATCATCGACAAAGCGACTTACCAGAATCCGGTGCAGAACTCGGCCGGGATCAACCACGTGGTGGTGAATGGCGTTGTCACGCTCCGCGACGGGAGCATCGTGGATGGCGCCGCGGGCGGGAAAGCGATCCGAGCTGCCGTGGGCTCGAGGAACGGCGGGTGAGACAGACCGTCACGCGTTCCGTGAAGAAGCGCGAGTTCCACAAGCGCCACAACTGACGGGCAATCTCAACAGGCGCAGGCTACTCCACCGATGCATTCGCCGATGAGGCAACGGATTGATGTCCGCCACCGCCCGGAGTCTCAATTCCCAGCACCGCCCCCGGCTCCACGGTGAATCGCGCCTTCGCGCCCACCGCCTGGCGCCGTCCACGCCGCTCGACCCAATTCGCGCCCGGCTGGCCCGCCTCGCCTCCCGCCAGTCCGTAGGGTCCGCGCGCGCGGCGGTCGGAGAGAATCGTGACGTCGGTCGGCTCCAGGAATTCAAGCTCCTTCCGGATTCCATCGCCGCCGGGATGCTTCCCCGCCCCGCCCGATCCCGCGCGGACCCGGTAAGCACGCACGCGCACCGGATACTGGTGCTCGAACGCCTCAACCGGAGTATTCAAACTGTTCGTCATATGCGTGTGGACCGCCGGTTGTCCCGGTCCGCGCGCGTGTCCGCCCATTCCGCCCGCGATGGTCTCGTAGTAGGCGAACGCCCGGCGGCGCACGGAGTCCCAACCGCCGAACGACAGGTTATTCATCGTGCCCGAACTCGCCGCCGGAATCCGGCCGGGCGCGGCCTGGGCCAGCGCACCCAGCACGGTGTCGGTGATCCGCTGCGAAGTTTCGACATTGCCCGCCGCCATCGCCGCCGGTTCCTGAGCGTTGGTCACGGTACCGGCCGGATTGATGATCCGGACTGGATCCATCAGGCCGGCCGTGAATGGGACATCCTCATCGAGCAGGCACCGGAAGCAATAGGTCGTGGCCGCGACTGCGATCGCGTGGTTTGCATTCACCGGACCCGCCGCTTGCGGACTTGAGCCGGTGAAGTCGACCACCGCCTCATCGCCCGACACCGTGATCGTGACGGCGACACGGACCGGATCCGGCGTGATCCCGTCGTTGTCCAGGAAGTCCTCAAACGAATACTGGCCATCGGGGAGTCCGGCCAGCCGCGCCCGCATCATCCGGCCCGAGTAGGCGCACAATGCCGCGAGATTGCGCTCCATGGCCGCAGCGCCATACCGCTTCGTGATCCCGATCAGCCGCGCCGCGCCCCGGTGCAGCGAGCTCAACTGCGCCTGGATATCGCCTTCGCGTTCCACCGGAGTCCGCACGTTGGCCAGGATCAGGTTCATGAAATCGCGATCCAGCCGTCCTCGCCGGACCAACAGCATCGGCGGGATCCGCAGCCCCTCCTGGTAGATCTCGCGCGCCAGTGGCATCGATCCCGGACTCATCCCGCCGACGTCGGAATGGTGCGCGCGGTTGGCCACGTAGAAGCGCGGACTCTTCGTCCCCGGCAGAAACACCGCGCGGACCGCGGTGATGTCGGGCAGGTGCGTGCCGCCCCGGAACGGATCATTCACAATCGCCACGTCACCTGGACCCAGGTCGAAGCTTGCCCGCACCTGCCGCACGGAATCGGGCATCGCGCCCAGATGCACGGGCATGTGGTCGCCCATGGCCACCGTTTCACCGCGTTCGTCGTACACGGCGCAAGAGTAGTCGCGCCGCTCCTTGATGTTCACCGAATAGGCGGACTTGCGCAGCACCACGCCCATCTCATCGCAAATCGATGCGAGCAGGTGGCGGAACAGACCTAACTCGACCGGATCCGGCCGCTTCATTTCCCCTTCTTGAGCGAGGGCCGTCCGGTGGGTCTGCGGACCGGCGCCGGCGGAGTCTGGACCTTGGGCTCGGGAGGCGGCGGCGGTTCGGACAATACGCTCGGGGCTGGACGGCACTCACCGACCGACACGTTGAACATCACCACCGTGCTCCACTTAGCGCCTTCCTTCTTTTGGATCCGGTGCGCTTTGAGCTTGGCGTCGGCATCCAGCCGCCAATCGGCATTCGCCGACGGTTTCACGGACTTCAGCCGCAGGGCCCGTCCACTGACTTCGCGCACTGTCCAGGATTCACCGCCGGTCATCGATTCGTGGTGTTCGTAACGCGGCGTCTCGGCGCCCTGGGTGCGGTCGATGATCAAGTTGCCCTGCGTCTTGGTGTCAAACGAGAACTGTTCGATCGCGGCGACGCGCGTTTCGGAAAACACCGCGCGCTTGCGCCAGTTTTTTCCGCCGTCCGTGGTGATCAGGAAAAACGGATCGCGGGGCATCGCGAGCAGGATCTGTCCGCTGATCCAGCCGCTCTCGAAATCGAAGAACTGAATCTGATCCAGTCCGCCCGAGCGGACGCGCTCAAACCCTTCGCGCCAGGTTTTGCCCGCGTCGTCAGAGGCCAACAGAATCGAAAACATGGTCGATGATCCGTTGTGCAGATTGCCGGTGGCAAAGATCCGCTGGCCAAGCGGCTGCAGCGAGGCCAATTCCAAAAACACCGGACACGGATCCTGCTCGGTGCACGTCATTCCGAATCCAGCGATGTCGGCTTCGGTGCATTCGAACGGCAGCTTGAGCGGCTTGCCCTCGTAGGTAAGCACGTTCGGCTTGACGTCTTCGGGCTTGGGTGCAGCCGCGGGCTCCGGGTCCTTTGGATACCGGTCGATCTTGAACACGGAGCCAGCCGCAGGCTCGGGCTTGGGTGTTTCAACCGGGCGCGAGGGACCCTGCGCGAGCGCAGAGGCGAGGAGCGCGATCGTGACGGCCGCCCGCTTCATCGTTGACTAATCAGATTGTACCGAACTACCAGTCGAGCCGCGCTCCAATCAATGCGTTGCGCGGACCGGCGAGATCGCGGCCCGAAGTGGCCCGGATCGTTCCCACATTGTTCGGGGCCGAAATGTTCAGCGCCGGGACATCGAAGTTCGCCTTGTTGAACAGATTCGTGAAGCTGATCTGCACGCGCACGAACATCTGTTCCCGCACCGGGAAGGACTTGAACATGGCCGCGCTGGCGATTTGCCGCCCCGGTCCGGAAATCACGCCCCGCCCCGACGTGCCGAACCGGCCCGAATTCGCGGCGGGCACGGCGAAGGCCGATACATCGAACCAGCGGTCGATGGTCCGCTCGCCTGCCGGCAGGTTGCCGTTGCGGATGCGGTCGGGGATCCCGCCGACAGTCTGCGTGTTGGACGGATCCACTCCCGCAAACGACGGCGTCAGGAACTCGCCCGTTTGTGCGATGTAGGATGCGCTCAACTGCCATCCTCCGAGAACCGCGTTGACCGGATGCGTCGAGAGCAGCCGCTTGCCCTTGCCCACAGGCAGCTCCCAAATCAGGCTCGAAATGAACCGGTGCCTTGGCGTGTACTGCGCGTCGGCGCGCTCACGGCTGCGATCGAACGCATTCTCGATTACCGTGCCCGCCTCGACTCCGCCGATCTCGTCGACGTCGGTAAGGTTCTTGGCCCAGGTCCAGGCGCCCATGAACGAGAGCCCACGGGTCCACTTCCGTTCGATCTGTGTGGTGAGCGCGTGATAGATCTGGTTCCCACCGTTGGTGCGGGCGGTGATGTTGCGGAACAGCGGATAGGGCCGCCGGTTCTGGTTGAACGGCGTTGTGCTCGGGGTGGGCATATTCACGTTGCGGCCGAAAACGAGCTTCGTCGCCTTGGTGCCGATGTAGGACAGCCGGAGTCCAACGGTTCCGCCCAGGTCCCGCTCGAGTGTGGCGTTCCACTGCTGGACATAGGCGTTCCGGAGATTCAGGTCCAGCCCGGTTACGTCGACGTTGCCGGTGCTGCCCGCACCCAGGAACGGACGCTGCAGGGTGAGCGACGGCGTGCTGTTGTTGATCACGTTGACGAACGTCTCGGTCAGCGAGAACGGGCCTCCGTAGAGCGCGGAGAAGATGTCCGCGGTGAAGTCGTCGTTGTAGAATCCGTAGCCGCCGCGGAGAACGGTCTTTGATCCTCCGAACGGACGCCACGCCGCGCCGAACCGGGGCTGGAAATTGTTGTGGTCTCCGCGCCGGAGCGATCGTTCCGGGAATGCCGCCGCCGATGCGGTGACGATCGGAATCGCGCGCGGGAACAGCGGGTTCACAAACTGGTCAATGATGCTCTGATTGGGAACCACCAGCCGCCCATTGAGCGGGTCGACGTTGAAGATGATGTCGCGCTTGTCGCGCGCGGGCTGGTTGTAATCGTACCGGAGTCCGTAGTTGAGGGTCAGGTTCTGCGAGAGTTTGAAGTCGTCCTGGATGAACCAGCTCAGGTGGTAGAAGCGGGCATAACGCGTCGGCCGGACGTAGTTGCGGGTCGTGGTCTGCGGAATGGCGAGCAGGAAATCGCCCCATGCGTTGCCAGTGGCGAATCCCGTGAACGAGTAGCTGCCGAACTGCGCCGGCACCGGCGCGTTGTATTGCTGCGGCCGGTACTCGACACCGCCCTTGATGTTGTGCCGTCCGCGGATGTGTGTCAACTGGTCGACCAACTGATAGGTGTTCTCGGCCGGAGCCTGCTTGCTGAGCGGCGCCACCGTCTGGAATCCGGTAATCGGCAGCGACGGAACGTTCTCGACGCCCGGGGCAGGCTGCAAGCCCTGGATCCCGAGCAGCTCGA
Organism: Acidobacteriota bacterium; assembly: GCA_016871015.1. Classification (GTDB taxonomy): domain Bacteria; phylum Acidobacteriota; class Terriglobia; order Bryobacterales; family Bryobacteraceae; genus SYLY01. The sequence goes on from VFZX01000410.1 coordinate 6,529, forward strand.
CCAGTTCCTGCCCCAGCAGTTGGCCGCGCGCCGGATTGAAGTTGCGCGCAAAGCCGAGCTTCAGCTCGTTGATGAGGCGCGGAGTGAGGGTCCAGGTGTCGGAGATGGCCACCTGGCGCGCCATCCGGGTCTGCACGCGGTAGCCGATCTGCTCCACGGGAAGTCCGCCGTCGAGCACACGCGGCTCGGACCGCTTGTAGCTGACCCGGGCGTAGAGGTTGTTGTTGGACTTGAGCGCGTAGTCCACCCGCACGTCGAATTGGTCATGCCGGATCTGCTGGGGCACGTTCGCCCGGTAGTTGCTCACGGTC
>VFZX01000411.1 GCA_016871015.1 Acidobacteriota bacterium
CCGTGTCCCCTTCTTGACGCGCCGCAATCACCCGCCTACGCAGGTCAATTCCTAGGGCCCTAGCCATTCTCAGTTGGCGGATTCGCGTGGAGCTTTTTTATTATACGTGAAAATGCTCTAGACTACAAATTCTTCGACAGGAACCGCGCCATCGTCAGCCCGTCCCACCAGTTGAACGGGAACTTGGCGATCGTATAATGGCCGCACGGCAGGCATACCTCTTTGTGAGGAATCCCTCGCCGCCGGAACCCCTCGATCGCCAGTTGCGAATACTCCGGCCGGAACGTGGTATCGAGACTTGCCCAGATCAGCAGCTTGGGGAACGGCTGCATCGCCGCCAGCCGGTCCAGGTACGATGCCGGGCTAATCACCGCCCAGCATCGCCTCAACTCTTCCTGGGTCACATGGGGGTCGAGCACGGCCCGGATGTGGCGGCACGACACCCCCGTCCAGACCGCGTCGGCAAACCAGGCCGACACGTGGTTGAACACTCCCGCGCGAATCCGCGGATCGTGCGCCGCCGCCAGCAGCGCAATGCACGAACCGAGGCTGCTGCCCAGGATCCCGATCCGTTCATAGCCGCGGGACTCCAGCCAGTCAATACAACCCCGCGCGTCGAGCACTGACTGGCGGGTCGCGTGAATGGTCCGGCCCACGTTCGCCGACACATGGTAGTCCGCCCGTTTGAGGTGGGGCGGCTTGCGCGAGTGGTGGTATGCCGGGCTCAGCCGTAGCGCAGATAATCCAAATCGATTCAGCAATTTACAGAGCCCGATATGTCCCCGTGCGTCGGAATTCCATTGCGGAATCACGACCACCGCGCGGCCTCGCGCCTCCCGCGCCGGGAGGTATTCGGCCTCCACCCGGTTGTTCTCCGGATAGGGGGTCCCGGCCTCGCTCTCAAACCGCAGCGTTGCCCCGTCGAAGTCGAACTCTACCCGCCGCTTATGGTCAAAGAACCGGTCCGACTCCGCCGCCGCGCTGCCGGAGAAGGCGTCCAAGCTGCTGCCCACGGCGAGGTCCAGCCAGTCCCAGCCCCACTCGAACGGGTGCGCCACACGATTCTGGTCGGCATTGGCCAGCCGCGATTCCCACCCGTTCATCCAGGCGGCATAGAGTGAGCGAACCAACACCCAGCATAAGGTTTTTTCCGGCCCGAGTCGATAGCTAACGTGGAGGCGCCAGATCCGCACCCGGACAAGCCCCTTTGAACTCGAAACACAGAAGTGGAGCGTGCAATGCTTCGAGCGGTAATTGTGTCTCCGGACGCCGAACTCACAACGCGGCTGTCGGAGATCATATCAAGGACCGGCAATATCGGCCTGGTAAAGACGATTGAGCGCTACATTGTCAGTTACGAGCTCGAGCGCTTTCTGCGGGCCAACGCGCCGCAAGTAGTTTTCCTGAGCATCGCTCAGCTCCCGCACGCGGTAGAAGTGATTCAGGGGATCGAGCACTACATGCCGGGGTGCCAGATCGTGGCCTGCGACCGCGAGTGCAACCCCGCGACCCTGCTCGACATGATGCACATCGGCGTCCGCGAGTTTCTGGCATTTCCGTTCGACATCAACGCGTTCATGGCCACGGTGAGCAGGCTCCAGGATCTGCTCGAGAAACGCCCGGCCACGATTGACACAACCGACAACGTATTCGCGTTCCTGCCGTCGAAGGCCGGGGCCGGCACATCGACGATCTGCCTGAACGCGGCGGTTGCGCTGTCGCAACTGCCGGACAGTCACTCGCTGTTGATGGACCTGGACCTGAACTCGGGGCTCATCGGGTTCATGCTCAAGCTTGAGAATGTCTACACCATCTACGAAGCCGCGGAAAACTCGAACAAGCTCGACGAGCACCTCTGGCCGCAACTGGTGGCCAACATTGGCAACCTCGACGTGCTCCCCGCTGGCCGTCTCGATCCGCAGACCCGCATCGAACCCATTCAGATGCGCCAACTGATCGCCTTCGCCCGGCGTTTCTACAAGGGGATCTGCATTGATCTCTCCGGCAACATGGAGAAGTTCTCGCTCGAGATCATGCACGAGTCACGCAAGATCTTCCTGGTGTGCACGCCGGAGATCCCGACCCTGCACCTGGCCCGCCAGAAGTTCACCCTGTTGTCGAGTCTCGACCTGCAGGACCGGGTGGCCGTCCTGTTGAACCGCTCACAAAAGCGGCCGGTGATCACCACTCAGCAGATCGAGCAGCTCCTCGGCGTCCCGGTGTTCATGGAGTTCGTCAACGACTACCGCGGCGTCCATGCGGCACTCACCGCGGGGCGTGAGGTGGAGCAGGACTCCGAGCTGGGCCGCCAGTTCGTCAGTCTGAGCTATGCCATGATGGACCAGACTCCGCCGGGCCGCGTGGCGCAAACGAAGAAGAAGTTTCTCGAGTACTTCTCCGTCGCTCCCAAGCCCGCCAGTTGAGCGCGGGCGGTGGCATTCGACCCCCCTTCTGACGGAAAATGGTGGGTCAATGTACCGCTTCGTTCCGGCTGCGCTCCTGCTCACATCGTTCACCACATGCCAGAAGCAGGCCCCTCAAAAGGCCAAACAAGATTCCGGCCCGGTCGCGGTTTCCACGGCGCCAGTCACCACCCGGCAGCTCGCCCGTTCGGTGGATTCCGTTGGGACCCTGTTCCCTTTTGATGAAGTGATCGTGAGCGCCGAGATCGAAGGCCGTGTCGACAAAGTGAATTTCGACCTCGGCGATACGGTCCGGCAAGGTGACGCGCTCGTCAACATCTCCGACGAAGAGCAGCGCTACATTCTCGCGCAGAACGAAGCCCAGCTCCGCCAGTCCCTGGAGCGGCTCGGACTCAAGGCGGAAAACGACAAGGTGAAGGACATTGAGGAAACCCCCGAAGTGCGCCGTTCCCGCGCCGACTTGATGGAAGCCCAGAAGCGCTTCGAGCGGATCCGGACGCTCGTCGACCAGAAGATCGGCGCCCAGGCGGACCTCGATGCGGCGAGCACCCGCTACCAGGCGATGCTCGCGGCCCTGGATCTCACCCGCAACCAGACGCGGAATCTGATCCAGGAAGTCGAGCGCTTCAAGGCGGTTGTTGAACTGCAGCGCAAGAAGCTGCGCGACACCACCGTCCGCGCCCCATTCGGCGCCATGGTCAAGGAGCGGCAGGTGACGGCCGGCCAGTATGTCCGGCCCAACACGCCGCTGTTCAATCTGGTAAAGATCAACCCGGTGCGCCTGCGCTTGGAAGTCCCCGAACGGATGGCGCCGTGGACCAAAGTCGGCCAGACCGCTGATGTGTCGGTGGAAGCATTCGAGAACCGCCGCTTCGTAGGGCGCGTGTCGCGCATCGCGCCCACCGTGGATCAGACCAAGCGGACCTTCGTCGTCGAAGCCCTGATCGATAATCCTGACGGCGCGCTGAAGCCTGGATCCTACGCCCGCGCCCGGCTGGCGACGCAGCGGGTGGACCAAGTGCTGCTCGCGCCGGCCAGGGCGATCAACTACGTCCTCGGAGCCAACAGGGCCTACGTGGTCGATGGATCCGGCACGATCGAAGCCCGCGAAGTCAAGACGGGAGACCGCTACGAGCAGCAGCTTGAAATCATTTCCGGGTTGAAGGAAGGCGAGCAGGTGGCAACCACCCAGCTCAACCGCCTCGACACCGGTGTTAAGGTCCGCCCCACCCGCGAGCAGGCCTCGCAGGCCAGCCAGAAATCGGAATGACCCGGACCGCGGTGATGCTCCTGGCGGCCTCCGCCGCGTGGGCGGAAGTCCGCCTGCTGGTCACCGTGGTCGAGCCGCGCACCGGCAAGCCCGTGCCAGGAATCACGGCCGCGGACCTGGCGGTCATCGACGGCGGTTCTGAGCGCAAGGTGGCTGGAGTCCACTTCCAGACCACGCCCGTCGACTCCCTGATTCTGATCGACTCAAGCGCTGTCGGGCGCGACCTGCAAGGTATCGCCGCCGATATGATCGGCCAACTGCGCGAGAAAGAGCAGATGGCGCTGGCCCGGTACGACTCATCGGCCGAACTGGTCCAGGACTTCACTTCACTCCAGCAAACGCTGCTGCGGCAGCTCGCCGGGATCAAGTTTGGAAACACGCCACGGGTGCTCGACGCCCTGTACGCGGTGGCCGGGGGCGGCTTCGAGCACGCGACGCTGCGGCGCGTCATCCTGGTGGTGACCTCGGGCCTGGACGGCGGCAGCGGGACCTCCGAGCGCGACGTCATCCGCCTCGCGCGCAAGAACGGAATCTCGATCTATTCGCTCTATATGACGGGAGGCGAGCGCGGTATGTTCGAGAACCTCGGGCGCCAAACCGGCGGCGCGACGATCAGCGTCCGCGAATTGAGCAAGACTGCGAAGAAGCCCGCTGAGCAGGTCTTCGACGCCATCCGCTCGAACTATTCGGTGACGATCGCCGGCAACCTCGCGCCCACCGACCGCATGAAAATGGAGGTCCGCAAGCCGGGCAAGTACTTCGTGTCCTGGCTCGTGCTGGATTAAGCGGACCCCGCCGTTGCCCTGACTGGCCGGCGGCTGCGGCCCCGGAACCGCGCGCTGGATCGATGTTCGAGTCCATGTCCGGCGCGTCATGGGCGGGGTGTCACGTGCGTCGCCGGGCTGCCGCCACTCCAGGGCCCCCATCCGGCGTCCGAATCCGGCCGGCAGAACTCGGGCGACTAGTCGGCGCAGGCGCGCACGATGGTCCGGTACGCGGTCAAGGCTCCTCCCTTGGCTGGCAACGTCAGGCGCTCTCCGAGTGCGGGAGTGAGGCCGGTGATGGTGTTCGCCCTCGGTGTAGGTGAGATCGTGCGTCGGACCGCTGAGATTCGGCGCCGTTCTGCGTCGAGATCACGAGCCCGTCGTAACGGCGGCCGCTTGCCGCGAAGTTCGCGGCGTAGAAGTTGTTGGTGGTCGAGAAGTCCAGCGCGGGACCACTCCGTGCCATGTCCTGGACGAAAAGACGGTAGCGCGTGTTCGACCCGTTGTCGCACGGGATCCGGTTCCAGGCGAGCACGACAACCGGGCCACCCACCACTGCTTCGGATCGTTCCCGGACGTCCAGCCGCCCCGCGCGCGCCGTAACTCCTCGTGCGCCGCGGGCTCAAAGTGAACATCGCGGGCAAAGCCACGGAAGCAATCAACAAGAGAGCCCCGTGCATATTGACTAAGATCCTTACAATAGCCGGAAATTGACCATGACCACCGCCTGCACCGGCACCGCCTTGCCGGACTTCTTCCCCGGCCGGAACCTCCAACTCCGCACCGCCTCAATCGCCTTCTCATCCAATCCCAGTCCGGCGCTCTGCATCACGCGCAACTCCCGCGGCTGGCCTTTTTCATCCACGACAATCGACAGCATCACCGTGCCCTGGAACTTCGCCTTCCGCGCCTCCTCCGAGTATTCCGGCTCCTGCCTGAAAACGAGCACCGGCGCGCTGACCCCGCCGCCGATCCGGTATCCGCCGCCTAGCCCGATGTCACCGGCGCCCCCCGGCCCAACCGAGTTCCCGGGTTTGTCGCCGATCGACCGGCAACAGCCCGGCCCACCCGACGGCGGACCCGATGGCGCCAGCGGATCTCCCCAGTGCGGCAGGTTTGCCGCCGGTAGCTCGTCCAACTGGATCGCCACCTCGATACCCGCATCGAGCACCAGTTTTGGCGCCTGCATCCGTTCCGGTTGAGGCGCGACGAAAGGTCTTGGCACGCGTTTGGGAAGCTTTCCCCGCGCGGCCGGAAGCGGTGACCGCATTCCGCCCTGTCCGCCGGAATCGCCGGACGCTGTTCGCGGGCGGAGGTAGAGTTTCGGGTCAGCCAGCGGAACCGGAACCACCGGCGGGATCACGGCGCGCGGAGGCGCCATGCCCATCAGGAGCAGCAACAGCAGGATCGCGGAATGCACCGCCACCGATCCGAACCAGGACACAGGACGCACGTTCACGAAGCCTCCTCATGAGGATTCTCCGCGCTTCCTGTTAAACCAACCGGACGCCAGCTCGCGCCGGTATGAACCTACCCGTTACAGCAACCGGAAGTTGACTTCCACGGTGGCAAACACCGGTACCGGCTTGCCATTGCGCATGCCCGGCCGGAACCGCCACTTCTGCACCGCTTCGATCGCTTTCTCGTCAAGTCCGAGGCCGATCGAGCGCACGACTTTGATGTCCCGCGGCAGGCCCTTCTCGTCCACCACGATCGACAGCAGCACCGTGCCCTGGAACTTGGCCTTGCGCGCTTCTTCCGAGTACTCCGGCTCCACCTTGAAGATGACGCCCGGCGAGCTCACACCACCACCCACGCGGTACACACCGCCACCCACGCCGCCGCCCGATCCGGGTCCGAGCCCTTGGCCTGATCCCGATCCGACGCCGCCGCCACTTCCCGTGCCGACACCGCCACCAGCGCCCGGACCACCCGACGGCGGTCCAATCTTGTCGAGCGGATTGCCCCACGCCGGCAGATTGACGTTCGGCAGCGCCGGCGCCTCATCCAGTTTGATGGTCGGCTCCATCACGAGCTTCGGGTTTTCCGGAATCACCTGCGTCGGAGGTACGAACTGCTTCGGCGCGGGCTTGGGAAGCTGCGCCTTCGCCGGTGGAACAGGCGACCGGTCACCACCGCCGCCACCGCCACCGGAGGTGTTCGCCTTCGGCTTCTGGGCGATGTAGGGCGCCAGATCCGGAATGAAGATCTGCGTGGACTCTTTGGCCAACTCCTGCACCTTCGGATGCATGCTGAGCAGGACCATCAGCGCGATCACCGAGCCGTGGATCACGACCGACATCGCGCCCGCCCGCTTGCCCTGGCCGCCGTAGAAGCCCCAGATATCCTTCACCGC
>VFZX01000412.1 GCA_016871015.1 Acidobacteriota bacterium
AGTTGGCGCCCATCACCTTGAACTCTTCAATGGCATCGACCGAAGGGAACACAGAGATGCCGCTAAATCCGGTAACCGTGGCGTGCGATGCGCTGACGCCATCAATGAGCGTGTCCATCTGCCGGGCGCGCGCGCCATTCACAGAGTAACGCATATCGCCATAGTTGTTGCCCACCGAACCTGAGACACCGGGTGTAAGGAAGACGAGCGAATAAACGTTGCGAGTGTTCAGCGGAAGATTGACGATGCGGCGATTGTCGACCACTTTCCCAATCGTGGAAGAACTGGTCTCGAGCTGAGTCGCGTCGGCCGACACCACAATCGTTTCGGTGACTTCGCCCACGGCGAGGACGACCGCGACTTGCGCCTGTTGCTGCACTTGAAGCGTAATTCCTTCGCGGACAAACTTCTTGAAGCCGGAGCCCGTGGCCTCAATGCTGTACGTTCCTGGCGGCAACAGGTGAGCCGCGTAGTTCCCGTTGGCGTCCGATACGGCCTCAACGCGGGCGTTGGTCCCCGTGTTGATAACGTGAATTCTGGCCGCCGGGACAATTGCGCCGGTTGCATCATTCACGGTGCCGAGAATGGAACCGGTAAAAGACTGTGCGCGGAGTGTCGCGGCGGCACAGACCAACAGTAAACTCACACGGATCATGATGTAGACCTTCCCAGCCGCGATGGTTCGAACCCGGCTGCGCTCATTGTATCCGGGATTCCATTTTTGGGGTTCCCGGGACCCCTCAGTATACACCCGGCGCCTCACTCCGGCACGGCGAGTGCCTGCGGATGGTTCAACCCGCCCGGTCGGTTTCGCCGTTGCGGACTCAGTCGATGCGGTTCATCCGCCGCTGAGTGAAGTAGTCGATCTCGCCTCCGGTGAAACCATAGTGGTGATGGAAGCCGCGGCGGTGAGGCAGATACGCGGGCGCGAACGCACCCAGGTGCCACTTGCCGATGAGCCAGGTCTGGTAGTCCGCACCGGCCAGCAGCTCGGGCAACAGGCGCTCGCGCTAAGGCACTCCCGTGCGATACGCCGTGCGGCCGGTGAACCGGCCGCTACGACGCCTTTTCGTTCAGTGCCCCATCGGCCAGGAACGGCAGCACCGCCTGATGCGCACGCTTGCGCAGCAGCCATTTCTCATACGACGGGCTTTCGCGGCGGGCAATGTGCTGGATGATCATCTCGTCCAGCTCCTGCTGCTTGATCTCCGTTGGGAGCTTCTCGAACCGCTCGTCATGCTTGAGCGGCTCCATCTTTTCCCGGCGCAGAGCCTGCCGCCCGGCCTCGGGCATCTCCTGGAAAACGGCCGCCGCGAACATCTGCCGCGCCTGCTCATACTCAAGGATCAGCGCGCGCTCCTCCATCTCTTCCTGCTGCCGCATGAGCGACTCTTCACGCTGGCGGAAGCGGCTTCTCCAATGCGCGGCCGTGCCTGGATCCACCAGCTTCTCGCGCCCTTCCGCATCGCGCGCGATCTTGACCAGCAATCCCGGCAGGTTCCGCAGAGTCTGGCCGGAATTCCGCTTCTGGCGGCAAATCTCCAGCGCGATCTCACACCAGTCAAGCTCGGCGATGGAATCCTCGCCCGGACCCCGGTCAAGCGCCTGCCGGATGACCGCAACCGCGACATGGTGCAGCACTTCCTCCGTCTTCAGATCCTCAAGCAGCCGCGCGGCGCGCTGCAACTGATACTGGCCGCGGCGGCTTGAGAACTGCTCTCCATATGCCGCGGCGGCCTGCGCAGGCACGCCTGCCCGCTCGAGATGGCTCTGAGCCCACGTCCGCGCTTCATCACTGCTTGCCATGCAGGCGCCGCTCGCCAGCGATTTACGCTCAGGCACATAAGCCGGATGCCGGTGAATCGCAATCCGCCAGTTCTCCGCCGACACGATGTGGAAGGAACTCATCACCTGCACCCGGACCAACTGCTCAAAGGCGGGCTCCAGTGTCTGCATCAGCCGCGAGAGATAATGCGGCAGGTTCACCATGCCCAGATGTTCCACCGCAAGCTTCCGCGCATCGATCACCACCAGATCCGTCTTCTCGAATGCGACCGCGAGGAAGCGGTACATGTGCTTGGCCGTAATTCCATCAAGCTCCATGTAGCGGCCCGCGTCGAGCACGCGGAAGAATCCGGAATCCATCGACTGGATCAGCTTGTCGGTCCAGGTGACCGATCCGGTGCAGCGCCCCGTTGCGCGGTCGAGCGAAAAGCTCGCCTCCTGGAATACGTTGAGCCACTTCACTTCTTCCTGGCGGTCGGTCGCCGTCAGTGCCCGGAAGCGCAAGGGAATGAAGCGGTCCATTGCGAGCTTGAGCCGCTGGTAGAACTTGCCATGAACATTGCCGATGTTCAGGATCTTGGCGATCTCGCGGCCGCTGAAGTTCACCGTCTTTGAGAAATTGCTCTGGAAGGTCAACACCCCGAGCGCGACAAAGATGTCGAGATCCTGTTCCGTCGGCAGGCCGAGCTCATTGTTGCCCTGGACCTGCCACAGCACCTGGGCTTCAGTGCCATCCGGAAGGATCTTCGTTCCCTGGATCTCGATCTTGCCGACACGCTTCCCTACCCGGCGTTCGAGAACCGCAAAAGGCACGGCGGCCAGATTCTCCTCCTCCACGGACAAGTTGAGGAGGGAGGTTTTCAGTGGTTTCAAATTCGGCACACAGCGCCTCTTCTATCCGTTGTAACCCATGGACTTGTGTGAATCGAGCTTTTTACGCTCAAACCCATGGCCGCGCCAATTCTTTATTGTGAAGCACATGCAGCCACGGCCATGGCCAATACCAGGACCAGGATTCTATTCAACCATAGGAATCCCTGAACGTGGCATGTGCTTGGGCGTAAACCATTATAAACCTTATAGATAGCCGGATTTCAAGGGTGCCCGGCAGTGTGTGCTTGAGCGTAAACCGCATGTGCCTGAGCGTAAAACCAATGTTTTCAGAACTTTGCCGCTGATGCCAGGCTAAACGGTTTTGAAAACAACACGTTCGATGTTCCGAGGGATCCGCGTTTATGGTCAGTCCCACACCGGTTATGGTGAGGCACACGGGGGCGGGGCGGTTTTTACGCTCAAGCCCATGCACGGGCCTGAACCCTTATGATGAGGCACGCAGTTTTTACGCTCAAGCCCATGTGCCTTTGGCCGATAAGAATACCGGAGTTCCACTATGGCATCTGGCATTACGCCGCTGAAATTCACCGGCATCAGTTCCTTCTCTGAGGATTTTCAAGCCATCCTCAACCGTTCCGCCCAGATCGCCGCGCTGCCCGTCAAGCTGCTCCAGAACCAACAGACCAATCTGCTGAGCAAAAAGCAGGCTCTCAACTCTCTGGGGAGCTCTGTTGACGCGCTCAGGAGCGCGGTGCGCAATCTCGGAGAAGTTGCCTCCACGCGAGCGTTGAGTGCAACCAGCTCGAACATATCCCGCGTTGCAGTATCGCTCAACGGCGCGACGGTGGCAAGCTCCTACACGATCACCGACATTACATCCGTCGCACGGCGTGCCTCCGAGACCACAGTTTCGGGATTTGCCACCTCCGACTCAACCGCGGTTGATGCCGACAACAACCTCGAACTCTACTTCGGCGGAACGGCCTATGCAATTGACCTCACCGCGGGCGGCAACAACCTCGAATCCCTCCGCGACGCGACCAACGGCCTCGGGACCGGAGTGACGGCGACAATCCTGAACACCGGCTCGGGCGCAACACCCTACTACCTCTCCCTCACGGCCACATCTCCAGGGTCAACCAGCCTTGAGCTTCGCACTACGGCGGGCTCGGCGGCGTCGAACCTGCTCACCAATACGAATCAAGGAGCGGACGCAGTCTTCAAGCTCAACGGACTGGCGGTGTCCAAGAGTGACAATGTTGTCAGCGATGTCATCCCCGGCCTCACCTTCACCATCCAGGACGAGACGGATCCGGGCGAATCCGTTACGCTCAACCTCACGAGCAGCCGCGGGAGCCTGGCCACCGCTCTTCAAAGCTTCGTCACCGCCTACAACACCGCGGCGGGAAAGGTGAACCAGCAGATCGGTGAGAACGCCGGGCTGCTCAGCGGGGACTACATTGTTGGACAGGTGAGCCGCACGCTGCGCCAGATCAGCGGCTATGCTGGAACCGGCGCTGTGAAGTCGCTCACCGAGCTAGGCGTCGAATTTGACAAGACCGGCGTCGCGTCGTTCAACTTGACCAAGTTCTATTCCCTTCCGACCGGGACCATTGAAGCTGGCTTCGACTTCATTGGCTCAACCAGCACAGGATTCGGTGGGCTTCACTCGGCCCTGGACCAGATCACGAATCCGGTCAACGGGCTGATCCGCACGCAGACCGACACCTATGACGTCACCGACCGCCGGATCACCGTCCAAGTGGAGGAGATTGTCGCGCGCCTCGAGACGGCGCAACTGTCGTTGTCGTTCAAGCTGCAACAGGCAGACCTGCTCATCAGCGGATTCCAGTCGCAGCAGAACGTTCTGGCGGGCGCCATTCAAAGTCTGACGCTGGCCACGTTCGGAAAGAGGGACAACTAGGGTGTGGCTCGATGAGCTCGAGCAGGTAACGCGCGAGATCGAGGCCTCCGGGCCCGACGATTGGAACCGGATCGCGGCTCTCACCGAACGCCGCGGACGCTTGTGCACCGAGGCCCCCCCGCTTGGCCCGGACGAAATCGACCGTTTGCGAAAGCTCTGGGAGCGCGGACAGGTAGTCTCACAGCGGCTGCAGGAAAACGCCGCGCGGCTCCGGGCCCAGTGGAGCGAATGTGCCCGGTGTGCGGCGCTGCTGAGGAGCCTGCCGGTGGAGGAGCCAGTCCAGGCCCAGCAGGTGGACTGCCTGGGCTGAGCCTGCTCTGACGGCCTTGCCAAGCCGGGTGTAGCGGAGCTTCGTGTAAACTGAGGGGAGCCAGGCCCACCCTGGCGCTGCACAAGGAGAACTCATGAAGTTGGCGAGAGCCGTGATGGTACTGATGGCGGCTGTGGCGGCCCAGGCTCAGGTGAACGTGGGAGCGCACAAATCCGAGGCTTCCCTGCCCTTCAACATGACAACGGTGTCCACCTTCGGGCTGCCCTGGAGGATCGCCTTTCTGCCCGATGGCCGCATGCTGGTGACCGAAAAGATCGGGCCCGTGTGGCTGGTTTCGGAGAAGGGAGAAAAGATCGCACCGCTCGCCAACACGCCTCCGGTTTACTGGCAAGGCCAGAACGGGATGCTCGGCGTCTTTGTCTCACCTCACTTTGCAACCGACCAGAGCATCTACCTCACCTACATCGAGCCCGGCGAGTACGGCGGGAGCCAGGCGCTGGCGCGTGCCAAGCTCGTCACTACCGGACGCACGAACCGGTTGGAGAACTTCGAGGTGCTGTGGCGCCAGATGCCCCGCGGCAAGGGCGGCCAGGCGGGCGGGCAAATCGCCTTCTCCCCCGATGGAGAACACCTGTTCATGTCGGTTGGCGACCGCCAGCGGATGGTGCCAGCGCAAGATCCCAATCAACCCGTGGGCAAGGTCCTTCGCTTGACGCTCGACGGTAAGCCTGCGCCCGGAAATCCAGGCTTTGGCAAGACTGGCGCGTCCTCGATCCCGCTGATCGATCCGCCGCGCGACACAGAGGCCGCCAAGACCGCAAACGTGGTCAGCACCTACACCTTCCCCGGGCCCAACCTCACGCCGGCCGAGACCTGGGCAGTGGGCTTCCGCGCTCCGTATGGTCTCGCGTTTTCCCCAGCCGGGGAATTGTGGGAAGTCGAGCATGGACCTCGCGGAGGGGACGAGCTGAACCTGGTCGAAAAGGGAAAGAACTACGGCTGGCCCGCCGCCTCCTTTGGCATGAACTACAATCAAGTCGCCATCCCCAGCCACGACTCGCGGCCCGAGTTCACCAAGCCGGTTCTGTATTGGACGCCGGTGATCGCGCCCGGCAACCTGATGTTCTACCGGGGCAAGAAGACCTTCCCGGAGTGGGACGGCAGCGGCTTCATCAGCGGCATGGGGAGCATGACGCTCAACCGCATCATCTTTGACGGCAAAGGCGGAGCCAAGCCCGCCGAGCGCTGGGAAGTCGGCAAACGCATCCGCGATGTCGCCCAGGCGCCTGACGGCTCGTTGTGGCTGCTTGAGGACGCCAATCCCGGCGCCTTGGTCCACGTCACACCGAAGTGACCCAGGGCCATCCCGGGGGCAAGCTAGCGTTGCTGCTGCGACATCACGGCGCGCAGAATATGGTTGATGCGGGTCGAGTATCCGGCGCCGAACTGCCGGATCCACTCAAGCACGTCGGCATCTAAACGCACGGCCACCAGCCTCTTGGGGGTGCGTTTGAACTCCGCGAGCTGCTTCCCTGACAGTGCGGGAATATCAGAGTAGTCAATATGGGCATCGCCGCCATCCGCCTGATTCTTCGCAACCTCATCGAGCATGGTCTTCTGGCGTTTACTCAGTGGTTTGCTCCAAATAGACTCGGCGCTCATGCGGATTGGCTTCGCGGGCTGAGATGATCCGGACTGTTTCTTCGCCATTGGGCTCCTCCTCAAGGTATATATGCACCACCAGCAAGACGGCATTACGAACCGCGCCGATCGCATGCCAGCGTTGCTCCCCATCGATCACGCGGTCTTTGCGGAATATCACGTCCGGGTCAGTGAAGACCCGCGAGGCTGCTTCAAAATCTACAGAGTGCTTCTTCTGGTTTGACTGGTCCTTTTCCGCATCCCATTCAAAGAGCATCTCGTCATACACTACGTATAACACATGCGCCACCCTCAGGGCG
>VFZX01000413.1 GCA_016871015.1 Acidobacteriota bacterium
ATCAGGACGGACTGATTGACCTGGCGATCTCCAACCACGCCACCGAGGAATCTCATCTCACGCATTCCCGCGTCTACTACGGCGATCGCAACCGGTTCGCTCAGCCGCAACTGGTCAGATTGCCCACCGTGGGCAGCCACTATATGTATCGGGCCGAGGTGGGGCATATCTACGATCGCTCCTACCGTCAGACATACGCCTCAAGGGTTTTCCGGTGGAGCGATGCCCGGAGTGCCGGCTCGATGACCGTCCAGGCTCAGACCCCCGGTGGAAGCCGCTTGCTGTGGTCCGTACGGTCCGCCCCCACCGAGGCGGAACTGGCTCATCGCGCCTGGGCCGAAGTGCCGGCAACGGGCGCGCCGCTGCTGCTGCGGTTCGATGTGTCCTCGCGGGACCGCTGCCTGCAGTACCGTGCCGTGTTCGTGTCGGACAACGGAGATCGCTACCCGGTCCTCGACAGCGTGCAGATCGGTTTGCGCTGACGCCGAAGATGGGCTATCCGGGCGTGGCGTAGGTGAGGTCCCAATCGCCGAGCTTGAGCAGTTTGCGGCCGGGCCGGTCCAGGGGGCGGGCTCCGGCGTTGGTCCACTGCTTTGCCTCGGCCTTGTGGCCCAGGCGGCGAAGCGTGGACCAGGAGGGGCCGAAGTCGAGGCGGGAGTCGGTATCGCAGAAGAACAACCTGTCGACGCCGAGGTCATAGATATCGCTGGCGCGGCGCAGATAGTTTTCCGGCGGCATCGCACGAGGCATGATGTTGGGGGCGAGTTCGCACCGGGTGCCTCGGGTGATGCGAACGAAGTAGTCGAGGTCCGCGGGATTCTCCCAGGAGGCTGCAGCGGAGTTGAGCTTCGCGGCCGAGGTGTAGGGCACGATCGTGTCGACCAGGCCCTCGGCAATCCATGCCTCCAGGTCCATCGCGAACAACAGGTTCTCGGCCTCGCTACCCATGACAATGGCGGTCACGGTTTTGCGCCCCGCAAGCGACCTCAATTCGCGCATGAACGCGGTCAACACTTCGGCGCGTGACTTCAGCCACCGCGGATCGCGGTCATCCAGCTTGGTAGCGTCCAGGCCCGTCTTCCTGGTGAACGCCTCGAGCACGGGCGGTTCGTATTCGACCAGCGGCGGTCTGCGATTGTAGGCGATGCATATGCCATCCACGGGGTAGGCCAGCAGTTCCTTGATGAACCCGAGAACGGCCTGACGAACGCCTGGATAGGCGTAGGAAAGGCGCGGCGTGGGGCGGCCCTGTTTGTCCCGCCCCCGCCATTCGGGATGCTTGTCGTAGAGGCCGCCGGTGGTCCATTCATCCTCGGGAACGGGATAGTGGAATCCCGCGGGCCGGTATGTGGCGTGGAACTCGAGACCTACGTCATGAGAGTATTCCAGGGCGACGCGGATGGGATCGATGCCTTTCCGCTTCCATTCCCGCCACGTTTCGGCGGCGAGGCGATCGCCGACGCGGTAGGGGTCTTCGATCCAGTCATCCGTGGGACGGAGTCCGGAGGTTGCCGGACCGTACATGCGGTCGCCCCCGCCGGCCTCCCAGTAAATCCGGGAAAAATCGGTGTCGCGGTAGGGTTCGAGTTCAGTTCGGATTCCCTCCGCGGTGGTGGACCGGTACAGATAGGTGAAACTCCATGCGTCGTTGTGCGCGTAGAGACGTTTGTCGAATTGCCGGGACGGGGCGGCGGCGGCTACCAGCTTGATGTAGGCGAGCCAGACGCCCGCGCAAGGGTTGGCGATGGAGGCGGGGTGGCTGGATCCAACTGGAGCCGGTGCTGCCGGAGAACGAACTCCTGCCCGTCGAGGTCCGCGGTCTTCCAGTAGTACTCGTCGAGCCGGGCCCGATCGTCGCCGCGGTGGTGGATACGCGTGAACGCTTTGTCGGTGGAGAGCCGTACATCGAGCCGGGTCTGGTCCTCGCCGTAGCCGTAGGAGCGCAAGCCGAACCAGATTTCGTAGCGGCCTTTGATCGGTGGTGCATAGCGAATTTCGGGCGCTCCGGTATTCTGCCCTGCGACGAGCATCACGCCCTTGACGCCTTCGGCTTCGAAGTCGAGTAGACGCCAGTGTCCGCGGCGGGGTTTGCGGGAGAGTGCGGAAGCCGGAGTGCAGCGGTCGAAGTTGGCCAGGTAGATCGGTTCGGCGCCGTCAAGACGGGCCGTGCCGGCCACGCTGGCAAGGAGTGGGATGAAAGTCCGCCGGTCCATGAGTTCTCCGGGTCATGATACCCGATACGAACAGCCGTTTCCCGCTTCGAGCAAGCCGGGATCGTGACTCGCCCACCGCGCGCTACGAATACCGCACGTGGATTTCAACATGGCGGATGACCAGCGGCACTTTGATCCGGGGATGTCGCTCGACGAGCACGGCCTTCACCGTATGCGTCGCGGCCAGCGCCGCCTTGGCGGGTAGCTTCCAAACGAGCCAGCCCGATTCGTCCACGTCGGCCGGGCCATCCGTCAGGCTCGAAGCGTACTTCACCGTCGGAGAGCCGAGTTCGCTTCCGTTGAGAGTGAAGCGGATCTTGTCGGCTGGCGTCAAGTGATCCACCTCGATGTGCAGTTCCACCGACCGGGCATCTGCCGCCGGTTCGTAGGTGCGGACGTGGAACTCGGGACCATCCCCAGTCAGAGTCCGAAATAGTTCTACGGGTGTCTCGCCGTGAATCCGGTCGTTGAGGTCCGCGCCTCCCCATTGGCCATCCTCCGGGGCGACATGGCGGTGCAGGCTCATGTAGGCTTTGTCGGTCCGCTCGAGAGTTTTCGCCGCGCCGATCGTGGTCAGCAAGGGCCGCCGTCCGCGTTCGTTGGCGTGCCAGTTGAAGACGTACATGCCGTCCACTCCGCGCGACCAATAGCCCTGCGCCATCGCCCGGACCCACGCGAGATTCCAGTCGGAAGCCGGCATGAGTCCGTTGTGCTGCCCCCAGAAGCCGCCGTCAAAACAGGGGTAGAAGCGAATCGGCGATCCTTTCAGCAAGTCGCGAAACGCCTCGACGTCGACTCCGGGATCGGTGCCGGCTCCGCCTCCCGCGATCAAGATGTCGAAGAGGCCTTCCTTGACCCACGTACGCAGATCGTAGCCGATGCGCCGGCAGGATTCGAGCGTGGTGGCCACGCGGACAGCCAGATGCAGCGGGCGGCCCCGGTCCCGCCCCACTTGATTTGTCATGCGCCGGATGGCGCGCTGTAGGTCCGTAAGCGTGTACCGCAAGCGATCGGCGTCGGCGAGCGGCAAATGATAGGCATGCCGCTGCCAATCGAGTTCGATGCCGTCCCAACCGGCCAGCCGCGCGATCTCGGTGACGTGTTGGAGCCGATGAGCCCGGACCTCGGGCACAGCGAAGTTCCAACTGGCGGCGAACCACTTCGGGGTGTTCCGGGCGCCGAGGGTCCACTCCGGATGCTCCTTGCGCAGACGAGTCAGGCCGGACATGACGGTGTTCTTCATGTCGGCAGGCTGCAATCCGTTGAAGTGGTTGTCGTTCATCCTCACGGAAGCCCATACGGCGATGCCGAGATCGCGTCCGCGCTTGACCATGGCTCCGTAGGGATCCTCGCCGCGGTCGTACATGGCGCGGATACTCTCGTTGCGCCGCATCGATCCGGCCGAGTCATAGAGCCTGTCTTCAGGATCGCCTGTGAACTCGAGTTGAGTGGGCCGCCAAGTGGCTTCGTGCTCGGTGATGCACCAGAAGTGAGCGTCAACCTGCGTGCCTTTCATCGGCGCGAACGTCTTGGTCAGGAATTGTTCGACGCTCTGCGGATACTCCGAGAAGCCGTGGGGCGCGCCGTCCCAGTTGTAGATGAGCTTGTATGCGGGAATCGAGGCGGGGCTCTGGGCAGCGGCGGGCAACAGACCGGCAAGCCCGGCCGCTATCACGTCGCGCCTGGTCATCTTCATACCTTTCTCCAGAGCGCTGAGATGTCGTCTTTCGGACGCCAGCCGAGAATCCGTTTGGCCTTGTCGTTGCGAAACTTGCCGTGCGGCATGTCGGTGAGAATGAGGAACACTTCGCTCCGCGACGGGAGCTTCGCCTTGTCGACGGTGAGTCCCAGGCGGATCGCCTTGGCGGCGTCATCGCCGGAGACCACGAAGGGCACGGGATTGCTTCCCGGACGGAGGCGGTTGAAGGACCCCTCGGCCGCGCCGCGCAGATCGCGGAAATTGTAGAAGAGGAAATTCAGCACATGGATGTCATGGTGTTCGGAGAACACGCGGCACACCTCATGGCCGAGCGACTTGGTGAGCGCATAGAGGATCGTGCTCGATTGAGGCGGAATGTCGCCGTCCATGCCGAAGTCGAATCCTTCATAGGGAGGTCCCGTTACCGTGAAATGCGGACCCGTATTGAGGATTCGTTTGATGCCATGGCGGACGGCCGCGGTCATCATGTTCCAACAGCCGCCCGAATTGACGGCAAAGGCGAGGCGTTCGCTTTCGCGCACCACGGAGCAGTTGACGATCGCATCCATCCCTTCGGAGGCGCGCATCACCTGATCGAGCGATGTCATGTCGACGACGCGGAATTCCTGCTCGGGCTTTTGCGCCGGCTGTTTCACGTCGCTGAGCAGGACTCGATGCTCCCTGGCGAGAGATCGTGCGACGAAGGGACCCAGATATCCGGCGCCGCCGGTGACAAGGACGTTCATGAGTTCACCATTTCACCTTTGGCTGATAGTTCAAAACATACTTCGCGTTGGCGACCGAGAATCGCGCGCGCGGCGAATCCGACCCGATGTGAAGCACGGACCACTGACTGCCGATGCCCTGGGCACTGTCTTTGGCCGTCACGGCGATAGCGCGCGACACAGCGTGGGCCGCATCCTCCTCGTCCACCCACATCGGATCGAAGGCGCGGCCAGCGGTTTCGGCGGCTTTCACCACTTTTCCCAATCGCAGAACGGTGGCGCGGATGCGGCGGTCCCGCGCAAATTCGCGGCAAACCATCTCGCCGAGATGCTTGCTCAGCACGGCGACGCTCGTGGAAGGGCGCGGCCGCCACGACTCGCTGACCGTGAACTCGGCGTCATAGGCCGTCATCGAATCGAGCGTGCTCAGAAACACGAACCTGGACACTCCCGCCTTGGAGGCGGCATTGAGCAGGTGGTAGGTGCCGCGCGTGAGCCAGTCGAGATGCTGGGATTCGTTTTCTCCGCTTCCGGGCTCGGCAACGTGAACGATCGCGTGCACACCTTGCACGAGAGACGCTGTCTGCTTCTCGTCGCTGAGCGATGCCTGCACGAACTCGTGCTCCGATGCGCCCGGTTCACGATCGGTGAGCCGGATCCGGTATTCCGCGGCGAGCACGCGCGCCAGGGTCTTCGCCAGCGGATGCGCCGCGCACGTGATGAGAACTCGCGGACGGGCGTCCGTGCTTTGCGCCGCCGCTGACAGCGCAACCGGCGCCGCAAGAACGGCCCGGCGCCGGAACTTCGGTTGCTTCATGGTAGTCACGATATTGCTCCTTCGCTTGTCACTCGTGCGCGTCAAGGATCCAGGACCCATCGCGCCAGGCAAGGATCCGTTCATCTCCGAACGGCCCTTGCGTGGGAAATAGCCTGTCGAGCGTGGCCAGATGCTCGGCCGGTATCCTGAGGTCCGCGGCGCGGACGGCGGCATTCATTTGCTCTTCATTGCGCCAACCGAGAATCACCGAAGCCACCGAGGGTCGCGACAAGACCCAGGCGATCGCGTACTCGGCGGCCGTGGATCCATTGCCGGCGGCGAGCGCGGCCAGCGCTCGGATCCGCTCGTTGTCATCGGCGGTCTTCTTTGGGATCCAGCCGGGCTTCTCACTCCCGCGCGATCCTTCCGGCGCCTGCTCGCCGGCGTACTTCGCCGTCAGGACACCGGCTTCAAGCGGCTGGTAGCTGACGATCGACACGCCGTAGTGCGCCACGCAGGCACTCTGCTCCATCTCGACGCCGCGAAACAGCAGGTTGTATTTCGGGGAAACGGCTTGCAGCTTCGGCGCGCCCGAAGATCGTGCCATTTGGCACGCTTGCGCGATCCGCCAGACGGGCCAGTTCGACGCGCCGACATACCGGACTTTTCCAGCCCGAATCCAACAATGGCAGGTTTCGAGGAACTCCTCCATGGCCGCGGAAGCGTCCCAACGGTGGGCGAGGAACAGATCGATATAGTCGGTCCCGAGCCGGCGAAGGCTGCCCTCCAATTGCTTTTCCAGGTGCCTCCTCGACAGACCTCCGTCGAACGGCCCCGCGCCGGCCGGGTTGCCGAACTTGGTACAGATCAACGCCCGGCTGCGTTGACTGCCGAGCGCCTTGCCCAGCACCTGCTCGCTGACTCCGCCGTGAGAGCCCCAGGTGCGGCTGTAGCCCTCGTATACATCGGCCGTGTCGAAAGAATTGATGCCGCGTTCGATCGCGGCCGCAACCATGCGGTCGCACTGGGCTTGGTCAAAAGGGTTGCCGAAGAGCATGGTACCCATCGTGAGGCGCGACACCCTGGTTCCGGTGGTACCTAGCGTGGCGTATTGCATGTGCGGTTTGTCTCCAAAGGTGTTTGATCGTACCGCACAGGCAGGCGGCTTGCGCGAGGATGGGGGCTGGTTCTTGCTCCCGGCGATCCTTTTGTATACGATTATGTCTTGCGTTCTATTATGGCAACGAATCGAAACGCCGTGTTCGAGCGGCTCGCGCGGCCCCTCCTTCTGCTTGGTCTCTTTGCGACGGTCGCGTTCGGCCAATTCGGCACCGGAGAG
>VFZX01000414.1 GCA_016871015.1 Acidobacteriota bacterium
CCGCAGCGGCTACGGTATTTCCTGGGCACAGCCCTTGCTTTTCATCCTGAACAACTCTTCGCAGAATCCTCCACCCTTCTTCTTGCGCACGGACCTGGTCAGCAGCAACCTCACGCCGGAACTGCGCTTTGGCGTATTCCCCGCACCAGACACACGAGCCCTGGTGCCGCGGAATCCTTCGTTCTCCACGCATCAGCCGAGCACGTTGACCAACGGCTACGTGCAGCAATGGAACTTCGGCCTGGAGCGCGTGCTGCCCGCGCAGGTGGCCGGCAAGATTTCCTACGTCGGATCCCGCGGGATTCACCTGGAACGCCGGATGGAGGGCAATCCGGCGCTGCCACCCGGGCCGGGCAATATCAATGCACGGAGGCGATATCCGGAGTTCCGTCAGATCGTTCAGCAGGAGTCCTCGGCGTCGTCGGCTTATCATTCGTTGCAGTTGTCCGGAGAACGCCGGCTGAGCCGCGGAGTGATGTTCCTGGCGGGGTACACCTGGGCAAAGTCGATCGATGACGCGTCGAGTTGGAATCCCAACAGCGATAGCAATCCTTTTCCTCAGGATCCGCGCAATCTCCGGTTGGAGCGCGGACGCTCCGCCTTCGACCTGCGGCACCGCTTCACGCTCTCCTACGTCTGGGAGGTGCCAGGCAAGACCAGCAGCCGGATCGCCAATCTCGCAGTCGCCGGCTGGCAGCTCTCCGGAATCCTGAGTCTGCAGACCGGCTTCGCCACCACGCCGATCGTCGGTGGCGACATCCCGAACGCGGGAACACGCACAACGCGGCCTAACCTGAATGGACCGGGCAATCTGCCAGCGTCGCAGCGGACCATCGAGCGCTGGTTCAACACGAGGGCGTTTTCCGCGCCGGCGCCGTTCACGTTCGGAACCGCCGGACGCACCATCATCGACACGCCGGGCACCCGCGTCGTCGACTTCTCGGCCATGAAGGTCTTTCGCGTTCGCGAGGGCCACCAGATCCAGTTCCGCGCCGAGTTCTTCAACGGAACGAATCACCCGAACTTCGGTTCACCGAACATCAACATCGACAACCCTGGTTTTGGCGTCGTTCGGTCCGGCGGCAGCGGACGAGAAGGCCAGTTGGCGATCAAGTACATCTTCTAGGCGCGAAGGGAATGGGAACCATGATACGTGTGGCAATGATGATCGTCGCGCTGGCGGTATCCACCACCGCGCAGATCGGAGGAGGTTCCGTTGTCGGCAACATTACGGACCCGTCGGGCGCGTTCGTTGCGGGGGCCGTCGTCGAAGCGCGGAATACCGGTACCGGCGAGGTTCGCACCACCGTGACCAACGCCGCGGGCTATTACGAGTTCCCCCTGCTGGCGGCGGGCCGGTATCGTCTGGAAGTCCGCAAGGACGGCTTTCAACGAGTCTCCACCGCTGCCTTCGTCCTGAATGCCGGAACCCGGCCCCGCTTCGATCTGGCGCTGGTATTGGGCACCGTTGCGGAATCGGTGGAGGTTGCTGGCGACGCGCCGCTAGTCAATACCACGACGACCGACCTGGGAGCGGTGATCGATCGCGCCAAGCTCGATTCATTGCCGCTCAACGGCCGCAACTGGCAACAACTCGTCGGACTGCAGCCCGGTGCACAGGCGTCGCCTTCGACGGATGTCGGCGCGCGAGGCGGCATCGAGTTTAACGGCTCGTCCGGATTCGGGATCAACCTCATGCTCGACGGCGTCGACATGTCGTTCGGCGAGTACGGTGGTGCGGCCAGCGATACTGCCGCCGGCGGCGGCGGCGCACGGATCAATACGGTGAGCGTTGAGGCGATTCAGGAGTTCAAATCGACGGCCAGCGCCTTTTCCGCCGAGTACGGCCGGGCCACCGGCGGCGTGCTGAACGTCACCACGAAGTCCGGCACCAACCAGTTCCACGGCACCTTCTTCGAGTTCCTGCGCAACGACGCGCTCGATGCCAACAGCTTCTATTCCAACCGGTCGGGCTTTCCGAAGCCGCCTCTGCGCTGGAACCAGTACGGCGCAAATCTCGGCGGGCCGGTGCTCCGGAACCGGGCTTTCTTCTTCTTCAACTACGAGGGCGCCAAGACGCGCCGCAATCAGCAGATTACCGGCAACGTGGCGACGCCCCTGCTCAAGAACTCCGTGCTCCCTTCGTTCCGCGATGCGCTGAATCGTCTGCCTGCGTCTTTCGAGCCGACCAGCAATCCGAACATCGGACTGCACCGGCGCAACGACCGCAGCAAGACCGATGAGAACACTTTCCTGTCCCGCGGCGACGTGAACCTCAATTCCCATCGGCTAACCGCGCGCTACAGCTACAATCATCAGGACTTTGCGGATCCGATCTTGCTGGAAGGCAGCCCGCAGCTTTTTCCGACGCGCTTTCATAACGCCGTGATCCAGGACGGTTGGACGGTCACGCCGTCGATCTTCAACGAGCTGCGCGTGGGCTACAACCGCGTCGACCTCGACCGCAACTACGTCGGCCTGAGTGGAGTGCCCTCGTGGTTTACCGTGGCGGGTGTCAACCTTGGCGTGAGTCTGCAGGCGCACATCCACTTCACGAACAACACCTACACGGCCGCCGACAACTTCACGATGATCCGGGGACGCCACACCGTAAAGGCGGGCTTCGAGATTCGCGAAGTACGCAGCCAGCGGTATCAAAACAACGTGCCGCTGATGTTCTACAACAACCTCAACGACTTCCTCGCCGATCGCGCCAACCGGGTCCGTGTCGTGTTCGGTGGCAACAAGTCGCTGCGCAATCGCAACTACGGCTTCTTCGTCCAGGATGACTTCCGTCTCAACTCACGGCTGCAACTGAACGCCGGCGTGCGCTACGAGTACTATCCGCCACTGACCGGCGGATTCAATCTCGCCTCCTCCGATCCGTTCGGCGCCTTCGGCGGCGCTGGCGAACCCATGTGGCGTGCTGACGGTAACAACTTCGGCCCGCGGCTTGGCCTCGTCTACGACGCGCTGGGCAACCAGCGCCTGGTGATTCGTGCCGGCGCCAGCATCAGCAACACACCGCCGACGTTCGCGCGCTACTTCGATTTCGCGTTTCTCGATCCGCGCATTCCGTTCAATCCCATCATCGCTATCGCCGACCTGCCCGCGGGATTCGCGACTCGTTATCCCTTCGACGTGTCGTTCATTCCGGCCGTGATCAATAATCCGCGCTTGCTGCCTTCGAACCTGGTCTTGAGCCGCTCCGTCGCCGACTTCAACTTGCGCGACGAGTATGCCGGTCAATGGAACCTGAGTGTCCAGCATGCCGCCACCAAGAGCCTGGCACTGCAGGCCTCATACGTGGGCAGCCGCGGGTTGAAGGTCTCCGGCGTGCGATGGCTGAATCTGCCGGATCCGGCCACCGGGCGGCGTCCCAGTCCGCAGCTTGGCGACATCTATTTCCGGGAGAACGCGGGCAACTCCTCCTATCACTCGCTGCAGCTTTCCGCCAATCAGCGGCTGACCCGCGGCGCGGCGCTCGATGTCTATTACACGTTCGGCAAGACGCTCAGCTACTACGGCGTCGATTCGACGCTCACCCGCACCAACTCCGCCGTGCAGGATCCAAACAACATCGCCGCCTCATACGGCCCCAAGGACAGCGACATCCGTCACATCTGTACCACCGTCTACTCGTATCAACTGCCCTCCGCCGGTTCCAGCCGTCTGGCGAAGGCCGCCCTTAATGGTTGGACGCTCCAGGGAATCGCGGGCTGGCGGTCGGGCCGTCCCATCAACGTTACGGCCGGCACCGACCAGATCGGCAATGCCTACGTGGACGGACAGCGCCCCGACCTGATCGGCGGCGTCGACCCCTACCTTCGCGACAACAACACGCTGCAATGGCTGAATCCCCAAGCGTTCAGCACCGCCATTCCCCGCGCACAGCGCCGCTACGGGAATCTCGGCTACAACGCCTTGCGTGGCCTGTCCGCGTTCACTTTCGATGCCGCGCTACACAAGCGCTTCCGGATTCGCGAAGGGCATCACCTGACTTTTCGTTTCGAAACGTTCAATACCCTGAATCACAAGGTGC
Organism: Acidobacteriota bacterium; assembly: GCA_016871015.1. Classification (GTDB taxonomy): domain Bacteria; phylum Acidobacteriota; class Terriglobia; order Bryobacterales; family Bryobacteraceae; genus SYLY01. Next base: position 4,043 of record VFZX01000414.1, read on the forward strand.
TGAATGATCCCAACGCCAATGCGAGCAATCCGAACTTCGGCCGGATCCTCGGCGCCAGCGGCGGCCGCAATATCCAACTCGCTTTGAAGTACGCTTTCTGAAATGGAGTTCCCATCCGAATGCCCAACTACATGACTCGCCGCGCTTGGATGGCGGCGGCTGCCGCGCCCCTGGGATTCGCCGGGGTCAACAAGCGCAACGTCCTTTTCATCGCCGTCGACGACTTGCGGCCGGAACTCGGCTGTTACGGCAACCGCATCGTGAAGACGCCCAATATCGACCGGTTGGCACGCCGCGGCGTCGTCTTTGCGCATGCGTACTGCCAGCAGGCGGTCTGCACTCCGTCGCGCACGTCGTTCTTGAGCGGACTGCGCCCGGACTCGACAAAGGTCTACGAGAACATCAAAGATATCCCGTTCGCCGAAAAACTTCCCAACGCCCTGACACTACCGCATCACTTCCGGAAGAACGGTTACGAGACGCGCGCCTACGGAAAGATTTTCGGCGAAGGCTTCAACGATGCCCAAGCCTGGTCGCAGCCGCTTTGGCCGCCGGGCATCGCCGGCATGGAATACGTCGACATGAAGAAGTGGCAGGCGAATCCGCAGGCCCGGCCGGTACCGACGCTCGAGTGGGAGAAGGCCGGGTCGATTCAGGCGCTCGAGGTGCCTGACGACGCCTACCAGGATGGCCGCGTAGCCGATCGCGCCGTGGCGGCACTGCGCGAGATGCGCGGCAAGCCGTTCTTTTTGGCGGTCGGATTCCTCAAGCCGCACCTGCCTTTCGCCGCGCCGAAGAAGTACTTCGATCTGTATCCGCTCGAGAGCATCCCGATGCCGGCCAATCCCGATCCGCCGAAGGACGCTCCGCCCGTCGCGCTGCATGAGTCGATGGAACTGCGCGGCTACACCGACATCGGCAAGAAGCCGGTCACGCCGGAGAAGACTCGCGAACTGATCCGCGCCTACTATGCCTGCACCACCTACACCGACAGGCAGATCGGCAAGGTGCTCGATGAGCTCGATCGCCAGGGGCTGACGGCGAACACGACGGTGGTGCTGCTCGGCGACCACGGCTGGCATCTCGGCGAACACAGCCTATGGGCGAAGACCACGAACTTCGAACTCGACACCCGCGCGCCATTGATCATCGCCGGCGCAGGCGTGAAAGCCCGTGGGCAGCAAGCCACAGGGCTTGTCGAATTCGTCGATCTTTATCCCACGCTCTGCGACGTCTGCGGACTGGCCGCTCCGTCACACCTGGAAGGCCACTCGATGAAACCGCTCCTCGAAAAGCCCAAGCAGCAGTGGAAACCGGCCGTGTTCAGCCAATTCCCACGTCCGTACCGTGGCAAGAATCCCATTCAGGGCATGGGCTACTCGGTGCGCACCGAGCGATACCGCTACACCGAATGGCGCATGGACAGGGCCTCGGAGAACGCCGTCGAGCTTTACGATCATGCGAGCGATCCGCGCGAGACGGTGAACATCGCCGCGCGCCCGGACAGCCAGGCGATCGTCGAAAAGATGCGTGAAACGCTGCGCTCCGGCTGGCGGGCCGCCCTTCCGCCACAATCAAGGAAGTGAGAATGAATCACACTCGCAGAAGTTTTCTCGCCGCCACGGCCGGCGCTGGGTTTGCCGCGCAGAACCGAAAGCCCAATGTCCTTTTCGTCGGCGTCGATGACTGGCGTGATTGGGTGGGCTGCCTTGGCACGCATCCGCTCGTGAAGACGCCCAACCTCGACCGGCTTGCCGCACGAGGACTTCTCTTCACCAACGCTCATTGCGCCGCACCGGTCTGCAACGCCTCGCGCACTGCGTTGATGACCGGGATGAATCCCGCCACGACGGGCGTCTACGCCAACAGCCAATGGTGGCGCCCGGCTTGGCCCGACGTCGTTACGCTGCCCGGCTGGTTCAAGCAGAACGGCTATCATGTCGCGGGCGGCGGCAAGTTGTTTCATCACGAGCCGGGCTTCAACGATCCCGGCGCGTGGCACGACTACTTCTATTGGGACGAACGGATCAAGAAGGGCGGCTGGGGCGGCGGCTACCAGTCACCAACCATGGACGTTCAGCCGCCGGTGATTCCCGTGGCCGGCGCGAACGATCATCGCAAGAACTTCGACTTTGCTCCCGTCGACCGGCCGGATGCGGATTTCCCCGATTACAAAGTCGCCACCTGGGCCTCGGACTTCCTGCGCCGTGCCCAGGAGAAGCCGTTCTTCCTCGGCGTCGGGATGTTTCGTCCGCACATCTCCTGGTATGTACCACGGAAGTACTTCGACCTCTACCCTCTCGATAAGATCGATCTCCCCAAAACGATCGAGAACGATCTCGACGACATCCCGCCCGCCGCGCTCAAACTCAAGCAAGTGGTGATTCCTGAGGAGCACCGGGCCATCGCCAAGAAGGGCAAGTGGAAGCCGGCCATCCAGGCCTACCTTGCCGCCATCACCTTCAGCGATGCGATGGTGGGGCGCGTGCTCGATGCTCTGGACGCCGGCCCGAACCAGAACAACACGATCGTCATGCTGTGGAGCGATCACGGCTACCATTTGGGCGAGAAGGAAGCCTGGCACAAGTTCACGCTCTGGGAAGAGTCCACGCGTGTGCCGCTGATTGTCCATGCGCCCGGCATCACCAAGCCCGGCACGCGATCGTCGCGACCCGCCGGCCT
>VFZX01000415.1 GCA_016871015.1 Acidobacteriota bacterium
GCCAGAACCAGCCGCCGTACAATGGATTTTCAGTCGGCGGCGAACAGTGTCTTAACTGCGTGTCTCACGCCAGGGGCTCACTTCACTCACTCTGGTCGAAACACTGGAGGTAAAGCCTGTCCCGGAATTGCACCGGCTCGACAATGTCCCACACATCATCGAGAAGAACCGGCAAGACGAACCTCCTGTCCATCTTCCCCTCTCGTTCCAGGGCCCATCCCAGCTCTCCCTGAATCCACTCGGAGGCCACGGTCTCCTTTCCCAAAAAGATCACGACGAAATCGGCGTCGTCCTGGATTGTGCCTCGAATGGATACTCGAAGATCTTGTCCGATCAACAACTCACTCTCGTCCAGCCACCTCCTTAAGTGTTCAGGAAGGCACCGCCGGATCTCTCTCACCAGCGCCCTGTCTCTCCTGCTGTGACTAAGGAATACCTTCATGGCCTTCTCCAACCGCTCCACCCAGCCCACAACGCCGCGATGGTCCGGCGCGTCGGCCAGTACGACGATAGCACAGCGCAAGTGTGACCTAGCGCTTCGCCGCAGCCCACAACCCAGGCCTCACCCGGACCGCAGTATAGAATGAATCCTTGACCCAACGAGCCCAGGCGGCCGCAGCGATCCTCATCCTCGCCCTCCTGTTCCTGATCGCCAACCGCGGCGCCTATCAAGGCTACTTCTCCGACGACGACCTCAACAACATTGGCTGGACCCGAGTCCTTCCCGCCTCCACCATGGCCGAAGGCCTCCTGCTCCCCCGCTACTACCTCCAGCACTTCCGGCCGGTCGGACACGGGACCTTCGCCCTCCTCGCCAACACCGCCGGCCTCGACTTCCGCTGGTACGTCGCACTCCTTCACGTCCTCCACTTCGCCACCTGCCTTGCTCTCTGGCGCCTCCTGCTCCGCCTGGACCTCCCGCCCGCCGCCGCGGCATCCGGAGCCATCTTCCTGCTCTTTCAGATGACCCTGTTCGACGCCCTCTGGAAGCCCATGTACCTGTTCGACGTCTGGTGCGGACTCTTCTGCGTCCTCTCCCTCTGGGCCTGGACCAGCCAGCGATTCTGGCTCAGCTTCCTCGCCTTCTGGCTCGCCGTGAAGTCCAAGGAACACGCCGTCATGCTCGCCGCCGTGATCGCCCTCTACGAATGGTGGACCGGCACGCGGCGATGGATCAAGCTTGCGCCCCTTGCGGCGGTCGCGGCGATCTTCGCGATTCAGGCCGTGTGGATGAACCGCTCCGCCGCACCCGACTACACCTTGCGCCCGACTCCCGCGGCGCTCACCACCACCATCGCCTTTTACGCCGCGCGGCTCTGGATCCTGCCCATGCTGCTCGCCGCCGGCTGGCCCGACTGGCGCGCGCGGTGGGGAGCCGCCACCGCAATCCTGTTGTTGCTGCCGCTTCTCGCTCTGCCCACAAGGCTGTTCGCCGCCTACCTCTACGCACCGATGGCCGGAGCCGCGATCACAGCCGCCGTGGCTGCGTCCCGCACCGGATGGCGGATCGCGCTGCTCTTCTTCTGTCTCTGGCTGCCCTACAACTTCCAGCAGCTCCGTGCCGCCCGCCGCGCCGAGCTCACCACAGCGATGCAGAACCGCGCCTATGTCCAGGGCGTGCTCGAAATCCCGCCGCGGCTCCCGGAGATCCGGCGATTCATCCACGACGGCGCACCGCCCGGCATGAAACCCTGGGGAATCGAAGGCGCCCTGCGCATCGCATACCAGCGCATGGACATCGAGGTGCTCCCCGCCGATACCCGTGGACTCGCCGCCAAGATCGCCGACCAGCCCGTGGCGCTCCTCAGTTGGGAGCCGCTCGCCAACGCGCTGCACGCCGTTGCCCGCCGCCCCGGCGATCCGGATGCGAGCTATCTCGAAACCGGCCGCTTCATGCCTGTCTGGCAACTGCTCGACGGCTGGTACGAAGCGGAGTCCACCTTCCGCTGGGCCAAGCCGCGCGCCACCGCCCGCCTGTTGAAGCCCGAATGGGCGCGTGAGTTCGAGGTCCGCGTCAATGTCGGTGAGGGATTCCTCAAGGAAGCTGGACCGCCGCGGCTCACCATCCTGGTCAACGGCCAGCCACTCGGAGAAACGCAATTCACGCGGTCCGGGTGGCAGACCGCTCGATTCCCTGTCCCGCCCGGCGCGGCCGCCCCAGCCGAAATCGAATTCCGCTCCGCGCTCTACAAACCCGCATCCGGCGACCCGCGCACGCTGGGCATCCCGATCGGGGCATTCGGATTCCTCCCCAAGGAGAAGCCGTGAAGATCCCCAAGCTCCAATGGATCATCGCCAGCATGCTGTTCCTGGCCACGATGATCAACTACGCCGACCGCGTGGCGCTCTCCGTGGTTTCGCTCGAGATCCGCAAGGAGTTCGGCATGGACGAAACCGACTACGCGCAAGTCGCCGCGGTGTTCATGTTCGCCTACGCGATCATGTACGCCGGATCCGGCCCCATTGTCGACCGCTTGGGGACCAAGCGCGGATACGCCATTTTCATCCTCGCCTGGTCGGCGGCGCAGATGCTGCACGCCTTGGCCGTGAACAAGTGGTCGCTCGCCGCGTTCCGCTTTCTCCTCGGACTTGCCGAACCGGGCAACTGGCCCGCCGCCGCCAAGGCTGTCGCCGAGTGGTTCCCCGCCAACCGCCGCGCGCTCGGCATCGGGATCTTCAATGCCGGATCCACGATGGGCTCGGCCATCGCGCCGCCGCTGGTGGCCGTGCTCACCGCCTGGTACGGATGGCGCGGCGCATTTCTGGTCACCGGAGCGCTCGGACTCATGTGGCTCGTCCTCTGGTGGATTCTCTACGATCCGCCCCATCGCAACCGCTGGCTGAGCCGCGAAGAGTACGCCACGCTCCAGGGCCAAGTCCAGCCGCCGGAACAGACCGACGCCGCTCGTGAGGGCGTCGACTGGAAATGGGTGATCCGCCAGCGCGGCTGCTACACGTTGATCCTTGCGCGCTTCTTCACCGATCCCGTGCTCTACTTCATCATCTTCTGGCTGCCGGAGTACTTGCGGAAAGAGCGCGGATTCGATCTCGCGATGGTCGGCAAGTACGCCTGGGTCCCCTACATCTTCGGCGACATCGGCTACATCGTGGGCGGATGGGTGAGCGGGAAACTGATCGAGCGCGGATGGCCGCTGCCCAAAGCACGCAAGGCGATCCTCATCGCCGGCGCCTCGCTGATGCCGCTTGGGATCCTCGCCCCGATGGTCCCCTCCTGGCAAGGCGCGATCGCTGTGACCTGCGTGATGACCATGGGCCACGCGCTATGGATATCCAACCTGCTCACGATTCCCACCGACCTGTTCAAGGGCCGCGAACTCGCCACCGCATCTGGATTCACAGGGATGGGCGGCGCCATCGGCGGCGTGATCGCGAACCTCGGCACCGGATATCTGGTCAAGAACTTTTCCTACTCGCCCGTGTTTTGGATCGCCGGACTCATGCATCCCCTCGCGGTGACGCTGGTTCTCAAGATGCTCCCAAGCAGCCTGTTCAGCGCCAGTCCACCCACACCGGACTCATCCACACCTGGTGCCCGCTCGCGAACGTGAGCCGCAGATAATAGTACGACCACGCACCGTCCGTCGGCTCTTCCCGGGAATCGGCAAACGTGAACTTGGGCTCTGTTGACGCGTGCACCTAGCGGTCCGATCGGTTCTTGTCGGCTGCTTCAGTGATTAGGCAGCATTTTGGCGACTTCGTGGGCGAGCCACACCAAATTCCGGCCAAACTATAAATCATTAATCAAGATACAATTGACTGGGTGAACTGCACCAATTGCGGCCAGCCTGTCATGCCTGACGAACGACATTGCGTCCGGTGCTTGACCGACTGCGGCTTCCCGAACGTTCGCGCGGCTCAACAACCCGATGAGACGAATGCATTGGCCGCCCGCGTGAGATCCGCCCAAGACGACGCTGCGTCCCGGGGCACAGAGCAGGTTCTCGACCGTTTTCGCAATGCGGTAAAGAAGTCGCGCGCGGTCCGCGTCCGTGAATTCGCCGATGTTTACGGGCTGGTTAAGAGCGACAACAGACTCCTTGGCACCTTTCACGACCTAAGAGGAGCCGGCCTCCTCCGCCCCGCCGCCACCGAAATAGAAGCCTCGCGCCAGTCCGCTGAGCCGCTGGTTTTCCCAACTATCACGACAAGATCCAGTTCGCCGCTCTGACCCTTTCTGACGACGGTCTTTTCGCCTATGGCGACTGCGCCATGGTGTTCCTGGATTCCGCCATTGCCCACCGCGCAACCGTCTTTGAAGAGAACTGTGTGTTCTTCTGTGAACGCCACAACCGAGGCCCCGGGCGGACCAACCTCCCACCTGGCCATCGTGCCACCTGGGATCAACGCCATGATCTCGGCGCGGCAAAACTGGCGTCTAAACTCCACCGCGAAACCAGAGATGCTGAATCCCTGGCATCTTGCTCCACGCGGATGCCAAAGACACTCGCAACGGCGACTTTATCGAAGTCCACATCTACGGCCGCCTCCACCGTTCGGCGCTAGAATATGTAGTAGTGCGCTCCAAGCGCGCCAGCAAGGCCCAGATCAGGGAAATGCAGGATGTCCTCGGAGCGGAAAAAGTGAAAATTTCATGACCTGCCGGACTCTCATCTCCGGACGATCTGGTGTTGCCGTGCGTTTTGACGGCGAGCGTGTCCTCTCGTTTCATCTGGATGGCCCCCAGGGCCTCGAACGTGGCCCGAATGAAGTCCCCCGCCTGTTCGCAGACTCGGCCGACGTAATCGCCATATCCGGCCTCTCCCCGGGAGACATTCCCGCTCGCCTCGAACTCGAGTGGCGCAAGCAGCAGGCCCTGGTCCTCTGCCTCCTTTTGCTCGACCGTGAATCCAACGCGGAAGCTCGGCTTCTGGCCATTCCGGACATCGAAGAATCCCTCGCCGAACCGGAGATCCTGAGGTTCTTGCGGTCCCGGCTATTTGCCGCGCCCCTGCCCTGCAACGCTGACCTGATCGGTTCCATCAACCGTGCTCACGGCCTAAAGGCATCCCACGTGGCCGCTTTGCTGCAGGATATTGACCGGCACCAAATCGAGATCTCCCGCTGCCGTGCCGCCTGGGATGCAGTGGCCTTTCACGATGAACGCCAGAAGGAAGGCGTAGCGTTCGAGTTGGTGAACGCCGGAGCCTTCCATGCCATGTCCACTGCAAAGCCCGGGCAGCGCGGAGCTGTACTGACACGGTTTTTGGCTCTGCCCGAAATTCGCGCGTTCAACGGCGGGCAATCCTGCCTCACCGCTTGGGCCAATGCTGTTTCGGACCGGGGGCTCCGGGGCAGCTCGCCGTTCGTGAATCCGTCCGGGGACAGCTTCGCCGGATCCCCGGACAGCGGATTGATCCAAGGCCGCGGCGGAGACTGAGCGAACGCGGCGAACGCGGCGAACGCATCAGAACAACGGACAGGCGCACGCGCCTACGCCGTAACCGGCGTCGCCTTACGCAGAAACGCCGGATCGATCGTCACTCCCAGTCCCGGCCCCGTGGGGACCTTGAGCATCCCTTTTTCGCTCTTCAACGACGAGGTATCCGAGCTCACCGGCAGCGTTTCGCCTTCGCCTTTGTATTCCTGGTGCGGACCGGGATTCGGAATGCACGACGCGAAGTGCGCGATGTACAGGTATCCGAGTCCGCCGCCGGACATGTGCGCCGTGCAATCGAGTCCCGCGGCTTCGGCCATGCGAGCCACCTTGACCGACCGGATCAGTCCGCCGAAGTACAGCAGGTCGGGTTGGATTACCTGCGCCGTGCCGGTCTCGATGATCCTGCGGAAATTGCGTAGACTCATCTCTTCCTCACCCAATGCGATGGGAATCGTCAACGCGTCGGCGATCTGCTTGGTCTCGTCGTAGTAGTCAAACGGGACCGGCTCTTCGAGGAAGGCGAGCTTGGACTCCTCCATCAGCCGTCCGATACGGATCGCCATCGGCACGTCGTAGGATCCGTTCGCGTCGGCATAGATCGCCATCTTGTCGCCAAACGTCTTGCGGGTGAGCGGAATCAGCGCGCGATCGCGCCGGGTTGAGGCGTCGTTGTAGGCCATCCGCGCGCCCAACCGGAACTTGATGGCGCCCGCCCCGGTCTCGTCGACCACCTTCCGCAGGTAGTCGATCTCCGCCTCCGGCGAATTGCCGCGATTGCCGCTCGCACGATACACGGGAATGTGTGTGCGCACCACCTTGCCGAGCAACTCACCCAGTGGCTTGCCGGCCGCCTTGCCCAGCACGTCGAGAATCGCGATCTCGACCGCCGCCACTGACACCCAGAACGGCAGCCCCTGCCACTTGTAATTGGAATTGGCGAGATAGACGCCGTGCAGCAGGGACTCGATCTCGCGCGCGTCCTTGCCGGCGAAAAACGGCGCTACCTTCTTTACGACGATCGGATACGCCGCGCTCATCACCGAACTGTGCGCATCGGCGAATCCCTCGATGCCATCGGTGCTCCGCGCCCGGACGATGTAGCTCTTGCCGTTGCGCAACAACTCCACTGACTGGATCTTCACCGGCTGCTTCAGCAGGCTGGTCCGCAACACCGGAGCGTCCATCGCCCTAGCCAGTTTCGGTCCGAGTTCAGCCGCCGCGGCGACCACCGCTCCGGACTGTATCAGCCCGCGCCGCGTGATCCGCATGTCAGGCGAGCAGTGCGCTCAACTTCTTCGATGCCGTCGGGAACTTGCC